>JBEVLC010000351.1:0-24322 GCA_040509415.1 Baekduia sp.
CACCTCGGGCGGCCGAAGGGACGCGACCTGGACTTCAGCCTCGCGCCCGTCGCGGCGCGGCTGACCGAGTTGCTCGCCGAAGACGTCACGCTCGCCGGCGATCTCGACAGCGTTCCCGATGGCGATGTCGTGATGCTCGAGAACGTCCGCTTCGAGCCGGGCGAGACCAAGGACGACCCGGAGCTGGCCGCGCGCTATGCCGCGCTGGCCGACGCCTACGTCAACGACGCCTTCGGCGCCGCGCACCGCGCGCATGCGTCGACGCACGCGATCGCCAAGCTGCTGCCGTCAGCCGCCGGCCTGCTCCTGCAGCGCGAGGTCGAGACGCTGCAGGGGATCCTGGCCGACCCGCCGCGCCCGCTCGTGGCGATCGTCGGCGGCGCCAAGGTCACCGACAAGCTCGGCGTCCTGGAGGCCTTCTTGGAGGTCGCCGACACGGTGTTGATCGGCGGCGCGATGTGCTTTCCGTTCTTCAAGGCCCAAGGGCACTCCGTGGGCGCCTCGCTCTGTGAGCAAGAGGGCATCGCCCCGGCCGAGCGTGTGCTGGCCGAAGGTGGCGACAAGGTCAAGCTGCCAGTCGATCTGGTCTGCGGCGAGGCGTTTGACGCCGATACGCCGGTGACCGATGTTGATGGCATTGACGTCCCCGACGGCCTGATGGGCCTTGACGTCGGCCCGCGCACCGCGGCCGCCTACGGCGAGATCATCGCGGGCGCCGGGACGGTCTTCTGGAACGGCCCGATGGGCGCGTTCGAGCTGGCCCCGTTCGCGGCCGGCACGCGCGCGGTCGCCGAGGCCGTCGCGGCCGCATCGGGCACGACCGTCGTAGGTGGCGGCGACAGCGCCGCGGCACTGCGGCAGTTCGGGCTTGAGGACCAGGTGACGCACCTCTCAACCGGAGGCGGCGCATCGCTTGAGCTGATCGAGGGCAAGACGCTTCCGGGCGTGGAGGTGTTGGCATGAGGTCGAACGCTGCAGTCGTAATCGGTAGACCGGCCTGGAGGCACGTTCGATGAGCAGGACGCCGCTGATCGCGGGCAACTGGAAGATGAACGGGACGATCGAAGAGGCCGAGGAGCGCGTCGCGGCCACCCTGCCGCGGATCGCGACCCTCGAGTCGGTCGAGCACGGCGTCTGCGTGCCGTTCACCGCGCTGCAGGCCGTCGTCGACTCGACGCGTGGCTCGGCGCTGAAGGTCTACGCGCAGAACATGCACTACGCGCCTGAGGGCGCCTTCACGGGTGAGATCTCCGCGCCGATGCTCACCGAGCTCGACATCCACGGTGTGTTGCTCGGTCACTCCGAGCGGCGCACGTACTTCGGCGAGACCGACAAGGCCCTGCAGCTCAAGGTCCCCGCGGCGCTGGACGCGGGCCTGGAGGTCATCCTCTGCGTTGGCGAGACCGAGGAGGAGCGCGAGAACGGCGACACCGAGCGCCGGCTGCGCCACCAGGTCCAGGAGGACTTGGAGAAGGTGCCGACCGAGCGCCTCGGCGACATCGTCATCGCCTATGAGCCGATCTGGGCGATCGGCACGGGCCAGGTCGCCACGCCCGAGCAGGCCCAGGACGCGCTGGCCTTCGTCCGCGCGCTCGTCGCCGACCGCTCCAAGGAGGAGGCCGAGCGCACGCGCATCCTCTACGGCGGCTCGATGAAGCCCGACAACGCCGCGGAGCTGCTGGCGCTGCCCGACTGCGATGGCGGCCTTATCGGTGGTGCGTCGCTCGACGTGGATCAGATCGTCGCCATCATTGAGGCGGCCGCGAAGGTATGAGCGTGCTTCCGGTCCCGCGCGCGGTCCTCGTCGTCCTCGACGGCTGGGGGCTCGCGCCGCCGGGGCCGGGCAACGCGGTCTCGCTCGCGAACACGCCGGTCTTCGACGATCTCTGGGCGCGCTACCCGCACACGCAGCTGACCGCCGGCGGCCTGGCCGTCGGGCTGCCCGAGGGACAGATGGGCAACAGCGAGGTCGGGCACCTCAACCTCGGCGCGGGTGCGGTCGTCAAGCAGGATCTGACGCGCATCGACGAGGCGGTCGCCGACGGCACCCTCGGCGAGAACCCGGCATTGGTCGCGGCGATGGACGGCTTCGAGCGCGTCCATCTCATCGGCTTGGTCTCCAACGGCGGCGTGCATTCCGGCTGGAAGCATCTGGAGGCCTTGATCGCGCTGGCGGGCGCCAAGGGCGTGCAGGACGTCGTCATCCACGCGTTCACCGACGGCCGCGACACCTCGCCGCGCGGGGGCGAGCGGTACCTGGCCGAGGTGGAGGAGTGGGCCGCGAAAGCCGGCAACGCCCGCATCGGCTCGGTCGTCGGCCGCTACTACGCGATGGATCGCGACCGCCGTGAGGAGCGCACGCAGGCTGCGCTCGACCTCCTGCTGGACGGCGTCTCAGCGCATCACACCCATAGCGCGGTGCAGGCCGTCACCGACAGCTACGCGCGCGACGACCGTGGCGACGAGTTCGTCGCCGCGACCACGATCGGCGACGAGGCGCGCATCCGCCCGCAGGACTCGGTCATCGCCTTCAACTTCCGCCCCGACCGCATGCGCCAGCTGACCGAGGCGCTCGGCCCGAAGGTCGCCCGCTACACGACGCTGACCGAGTACGAGGAGGGCTGGCCGTGGCCGGTCGCCTTCCCGCCGGCGCGCCCGGCGACGACGATGACGCGCGTGATCGCGGCGACCGGTGGCAAGCAGCTGCACGTCGCCGAGACCGAGAAGTACCCCCACGTGACGTACTTCTTCGGTGGTGGGGAGGAAGCGCCGGAGCCGGGCGAGCGCCGCGAGCTGGCGCCGTCCCCGCGCGATGTGCCGACCTATGACAAGAAGCCCGAGATGAGCGCCCGCGAAGCCGCGGACAAGTTCATCGCCGCCTGGCGCGAGGACGAGCCGACGTTCGGGATCATCAACTTCGCCAACGCCGACATGGTCGGTCACACGGGCGTCATCGGTGCGGCCGTCACCGCGATCGAGACGGTCGACGCCTGCCTCGGCGATGTCGTCGCCGCCGTCCAGGCCACCGGCGGCGCGCTGCTCATCACCGCCGACCACGGCAACGCCGACGAGATGCTCGAAGAGGACGGCTCACCCGATACCGCGCACTCGCTGAACCCGGTGCCAGTTGTCATCACGGTGGACGGCGTCGGCCCGCTGCGCGAGGGCGGCATCCTTGCCGATGTCGCACCAACCCTGCTCAATCTTCTCGGGATCGATCAGCCGGTGGAGATGACCGGGCGCTCGCTCCTGTCCAGCGACTGACGCTCAGAATTTCTGCGTTGCCCTAGACTCCCGCCGCAATGGGCAAGGGGGCTCATGGGAGAGGGCTGATCGGTCCAACGCTGGCGGCGTTCGCCGTCGTCGGCGTGCTGGTGTGCATCGTCTTCGCGTTCCTGCTGGACGGCATGTCCTCCATGAGGTCCAACGCCGACCTCGCTCGCCGGGCCGAGCGCATCGTGCTGCTGACCTCGCGGCTGCACCGACTCACCGTCGACCTGGAGACCGGCGTCCGCGGCCGGCTGCTGACCGGCGACGATCGCTACCTCACGCCCTACCGGGACGCCCAGCGGCTGATCCCCACCGTCGAGTCGCGGCTGTCGGAGCTCGTCAAGGACCCGTCGCAGCGCGTCCGGCTGGCGCAGTTGCGCCAGCGGGTCGAGGGCTATCGCACCGGCTGGGCGCCGATGGCCGCCGGCCTGCCGCTGGACCTGACCCGCAGCGAGCTGGCCGCGCAACTGGGCAACGGCAAGGAGCAGCTCGACGCGCTGCGGGTCCGCTTCGACGCGTTCCGGACCGAGGAGCTCGCGCTGTCAGACCGGCAGGCCGCCAAGTCCGAGGACGCTGCCGACCGCGCCACGATCATCGGCATCGCCGGCCTCGTCGCGACGCTTGCCGGCTTGGCGGCGCTGGCGCTGTTCACCGTCCGCTGGATCCGTCGTGAGGCCGAGGCGGGGGTGGCCCGTGCCCGTGCCGAGGAGGCGTCGCGGACCAAGTCCACGTTCTTGGCCAACATGAGCCACGAGATCCGCACGCCGCTCAACGGCGTCATCGGGATGTCGGAGCTGCTGCTCGACACGCCGCTCGATCACGAGCAGCGCGAGTACGCGACGACCGCCCGCGCCTCGGGCGAGCAGCTGCTGACGGTCATCAACGACATCTTGGACATCTCGAAGATCGAGGCTGGCCACCTCGAGCTCGAGGAGCGCGACTTCGACCTGCGCGAGGTGGTCGAGACCACCTCCGACGTCGTCGCCGCGACCGCGCACGGCAAGGGGCTGGAGCTGTCGGTCTACCTCGCCGACGACGTCCCGCGCGCGGTGCGCGGCGATCGTGGCCGCGTCGCTCAGGTCCTGACCAACCTGCTCTCCAACGCGGTGAAGTTCACGCCGGAGGGCGAGGTGTCGGTCGACGTCTGCTGCCGCTCGGTCGACGGCGATGTCGTCACGGTCGAGTTCGTGGTCGCCGACACCGGGATCGGCATCGCCGAGAAGGACCTCGCGCGGCTGTTCGAGTCGTTTCAACAGGCTGACGCCTCGACGACGCGGCGCTTCGGTGGCACAGGCCTGGGGCTGGCGATCAGCCGCCAGCTCACGCAGATCATGGGCGGTGACCTGGAGGTCACGAGCACCGTCGGGAAGGGAAGCAGGTTCACGTTCGTGATCCCGTTCCCGCCGGCGACCGCCGAGCCGGCGACGATGCCGCCGCAGATCGAGCTGCGCGGGCTCAAGGTGCTCGCGGTTGACGACACCGCCACCAACCGCCGCGTGCTGGAGGCCTATCTCGGCTCCTGGGGCATGCGCGTGACGAGCTGCGCCGATGGCCACGACGCGCTGGACGCGCTGCACCGGGCCGCCGATCGCGGCGAGCCCTTCGACGTCGCGGTCTTGGACTACAACATGCCGCGCATGGACGGGGTCGAGTTGGCGCGCCAGATCACCGCCTCGCCACAACTGCGCTCGCTGCGGCTGGTGATGTTGACCTCCTCGGGGACCGGCCACACCGCCGCGCGGGACGCGGGCGTCAGCGAGTTCCTGACCAAGCCCGTGCGCCAGTCACGGCTGTATGACGCCATCGCCTCGGCGATGTACCACGCGCCTGCCGTCCAACAGCAGCGGGCGCCGCGCGACGGACGGGAGGCTGGGATGAGCGACGAAGACCGCGCCGCCAACGGCGACGGGGCCCTGATCCTCATCGCCGAGGATCACGACGTCAACCGGATCCTGATGGAGCGCCTGCTGGTTAAGCGCGGCCATCGCACGATCGCGGCGGCGACCGGTCTGGAGGCGGTGGAGCTCGCCGGAAGCGACGAGGTCGACATGGTGTTCATGGACTGCCAGATGCCTGAGCTCGACGGCTACGCGGCGACGGAGCGCATCCGCGCCGACGAGCTGGCGCGCGCCGGCCGGCGGCTGCCGATCGTGGCGATGACCGCCCATGCGATGGCCGGCGATCGCGACAAGTGCCTGGCCGCAGGGATGGACGACTACGTCGCCAAGCCGCTGCGGCCCGACGAGGTCGACGCGATGCTGGCGCGCTGGCTACCGGGCGCGGCGGCGGTCGAGCAAGGCAATGGCCATCCGGACGGAGGCGTCGATCCGATCGACAGCGAGCGCTTCGACGACCTCGCGCGCGACTTCACGCCCGAGGTCGTCCGCGAGATCGTCAATGCGTTCATCGACTCGACGCCGCCGATCATCGAGCGCATCGTGCTGGCCGCCGAGGGCGGCGACCACACCGAGATCGCCCAGGGCGCCCATCGCCTCAAGGGCGGCTGCCTCGCGGTCGGCGCCGGGCAGCTCAACGACATCTCCGACGAGCTGGAGACGCTTGGGCGCGAGCACGCGCCCGGCGAGGCGCTGCAGGCGACGGCTGCGCGCCTGGAGCGGTCCTGGCTCGCGACGCGGCGTGCGCTGCGCGCCCGGGTGGGGTAGAAGTAGGCGCATGCTTTTCGGACAGGAACACATCGACCGCTACGAGGCCACCGATGGGGAGGAAGGCCACGAGTGGCAGGGCACGCAGGCGCTGATCCTCACCACCAAGGGGCGCAAGTCCGGCGAGCCGCGCAAGGCCCCGCTGATCTACGCCGAGCACGACGGGGACTACCTGATCGTCGCCTCCAAGGGTGGGGCTCCGGAGCCGCCCGCCTGGTACGTCAACCTCCAGGCCGACCCCGAGGTCGAGGTGCAGGTCAAGGGCGACAAGTTCACCGCGCGGGCGCGCGACGCCACGCCGGAGGAGAAGCCCGAGCTCTGGAAGATCATGACGGCCGAGTGGCCGGCTTACGACGAGTACCAGACCAAGACCGACCGGCAGATCCCGGTCGTGGTCCTGGAGCGCGTGTAGCGCTTGCGGCTAGCCGCCGCGCGGGTTCGTGATCGGCGTCAGCGCGGCCACCAGCTGCGCGCGCTGATCCTCGTAGCGCGGCGGCAGCTTGAGGTGGGTGCCGAGCTCGGCGGCGGGCTCGTCGACGGCGAAGCCGATGTCGCGGCTGGCCAGCTCGAAAAGCACGCCGGAGGGCTCGCGGAAGTAGACCGAGTGGAAGTACTGGCGGTCGATGATCGGCGTCGGCCGCGCGCCGGCGCCGGCGATGGTGGCGCGCAGCGCCGTCAGCTCCGCGTCGTCGGCGGCTGACCAGGCGATGTGATGGACCGTGCCGGCACCGAGGACGGCGGGCGCCGCCGGCGGCGGGTCGTAGTGGATGACGCCGTGGCGCGTCTCGCCTTGCGCCACCCACGCGCCGCCGGGTCGACGCTGCTCGAAGCCCAGTGCCGTCAGCAACGGGCCGCTGCGCTCCGGGGCGTGCGCGTAGGCGCGCACGCCATGGAAGCCGAGCAGCGCGTGCTCGCGCGGGATGTCGAGCGCCCGCGCGGCCAGCGGCGCGTCGCCGGCATCGGACGCGACGAGCTCGTGCGTCAGGCCCTCGGGGTCGGCGAAGCGCAGCACGCCGCCCTGCACCCAAGTGACCGCTGTGCCCTCGTCGGTGAGGCGCTGGGCCCAGAAGCCCAGGGCGTCCGGGCCGGCGACGCGCCAGACGATGGTGTGGACCATGCCGTCGCCCGCCGTGCCGGGGGCCGCATCGGGGAACTCGAAGAACGTGAGGATCGAGCCGGGCGTGCCGGACTCGTCGCCGTAGTAGAGGTGGTAGACGTCGGGCTGGTCGAAGTTGACGGTCTTCTTGACCAGCCACAGCCCGAGGACGCGGGCGTGGAAGTCGACGTTGCGCGGCGCGTCGGCCGTGATCGCGGTGACGTGGTGCAGCCCTTCAAGCGCCATGCTCGCGACAGTATGCCTTGCAAGGTGGCAGGCACTACCCGTCCGGAGTGCGCCGCGCATTCGGCAGTGCGCGTTCACGGGTAGCGCGCGGCCGTTGTTCATGCAACCATACGGTTCTCGTGCCCACCACCACGACTGCTCAGGCCCCGGCGACCGGTGCTCTGGACGATCGCGAGCTGCGTGCCTGGCGCGGCCTGCTGCGCGTCCACGCCTCGCTGTCCAAGGCCCTCGACAACCAGCTCGACCGCGAGCACGGCCTGCCGTTGACGTCGTACGAGGTGCTCAAGTACCTCGCCGACGCCGAGGGCGAGAAGATGCGCATGTGCGACCTCGCGTCGTCGGTCATCCTCAGCCGCAGCGGCCTGACGCGGCTGGTCGACCGTCTCGAGCGCGACGGCCTGCTCGTGCGCGAGTCATGCGCGAGCGACGCGCGCGGCCAGTTCGCCAAGCTCACGCCGGCCGGCCACGAGAAGCTCGCCGCCGCCCGCGTGACGCATCTCGCCGGCGTGCGATCGCTCTTCCTCGAGCATCTGACGGCCGAGGAGCTCGACGTGCTCGGCGCCGTCTGGGATCGCGTGCTGCCCGGTGCCGCCGGGGCAGCCGGCACCGACGACTGCGGCTGCTGACCGCAGACGCGGGCCTTTAGAGTGGCGCCGTGCCCGGTCCGGCTCGCGCCGCTCACCTCTCACCGTGGGGACGCCTCGTCGCGGCGTGCGCCCTCGTCGTCGCCGTCGCCGCGGCCGTCCTGCTGATCTGGAGTCTCACCTCGACGCAGCGGCGGGAGGTGTCCTACTCGGTGCGCGGCGCGATCGGCGGCGTCGCGCTGGACCTGGGCGATGCCGACGTCGAGGTTCGGGGCGGGGGCCGCGCGACCGCGGTCTCGGTCCAGCACGTCGATCACTTCGGGTTCGGCCACGGCCCCACCGCCGACCGCGCGATCGCCGGCGGCGTCTTCAGCGTGCGGTCGCGCTGCCCGTCGACGATCCTGCACGGCTGCTCGGTGCGCTACCGCGTCGTCGTCCCCGACAACATCCCGCTCTCGGTCCGGACCGGGACGGGCTCGGTGCGCTTCCGCGGCTACCGTGGCTCGGCACGGGTCAGGACAGGGCGTGGCGACATCGACATCTCCGGCTTCTGCGGCTTTGCGTTGCAGGCCCGTGCCGATGGCGGTGGCGACATCACCGCCAGCACCGCCTGCCCGCCGCCGCAGTTGGCGCTGCGCACGACGACCGGCACGGTCTACGCGCTCGTGCCCCCGGGGCGCTACCGCGTGGACGCGTCGACCTCGGGTGCGGGTGGGACGCCGCTGGTGCGGGGCGTGACGGCCGACGCGGGCGCGCCGTTCTCGATTCAAGCGTTGAGCAATTCTGGTCAGATCACCGTGGAGCGCGGGCCATGAGCGCCGCGTTGCGCCTCCACGAGCGCTTGACGCGCGCCGGTCAGGCCGCGGCGTACCTCGGCGCTTCGGTGCCGATCGCGCTGCTCGGCGTGCTCGCTGTCGTGTTGCTGGTCGTGGGCGCGGCGCTGAGCGTCGTCGGGATCGGGCTGCCGCTGCTGGTCGTCGCCGCGGGTGCGTGCCGGCGGCTGGTGCGGCTGGACCGCCGCGCGGCCAACCGCTTCCTCGGCGGGCAGATCCCGCCGATGACCGGAGCCCGTCGGGCGCAGAGCACCGGCAGCCCGTGGCGGCGTTCGCTGGCGGTGCTCGGCGATCGCGGCCTGTGGCGCACCGTGGCCCTGCTCGCGCTCAAACCGCTGCTGACCGTCGCGCTGCTGATCGTCGGCATCGCGCCGGTGGTGTTCTTGGTGTGGTTGGTTCGGATGGCGATCGAGGCGCTCGCCGATCTCGGCGGCACCGACTACTTCGGGCCGTGGTCGTTCGGGCCGGGTATGGGCCTGGTGCTGCTGGCCTTCGCGCTGCCGGTTGCGGTGCTGACGCTCGCGACCCTGGACGCACTGCGCACCGTGGCGTGCACGGTTGCCCGCGCGCTGTTGCTGCCGCGTGCGGTCGTGGGCGCGCCGGTACGCGAGCTGCTGGCCGAGTCGCTCGGCGACCACTCGGTCGCGATCGCCTACTGGCTCCCCGACCGCGAGTTCTTCGTCGACGAGACCGGCCGCCGCGTCGATCTCCCACAGCGCGCCTCGGGCCGGACGTGGACGACGGTCGAGCGCGACGGGCGACCCGTTGCCGCGATCGTCCACGACGCCGCGCTGGACACCACCAGCGAGCTCGTCCAGGCGGCCGCGGCGGCATCGTCGCTGGCGATCGACAACGAGCGCCTGAAGGCCGACCTGCGCGCACGGTTGGAGGAGCTGCGCGTCTCGCGCTTGCGGATCGTGGAGGCGACCGACGCGGCGCGGCGGCGGATCGAGCGCGACCTGCACGACGGCGCCCAGCAGCAGCTCGTCGCGCTCGCGCTCGAGCTGCGCTTGCTCCATCGTCGCGTCGCCGACCAGCCGGAGATCGCGCCGCTGGTCGACGGGCTGTCGGAGCGATTGTCGAGCGCCCTGGCCGAGTTGCGCGAGCTGGCGCGCGGGATCCATCCGTCGATCCTCACCGAGCAAGGCCTGGCGCCGGCGATCGACGCGCTCGCCGATCGCGCGCCCGTCGAGGTGCGCGCGACCGTTGGCGTCGAGGAGCGGCTGAGCGAGCCGGTGGAGGCCGCCGCCTACTTCGTGGTCGCCGAGGCGCTGACCAACGTCGTGAAGTACGCGCGGGCGTCGGCGGTCGAGGTCGACGTGCGGTGCGCCGACGGCGACGTGCTCGTCGAGGTCGCCGACGACGGCGTCGGTGGGGTGGACGTCACTGCGGGCAGCGGGCTGCGCGGCCTGGAGGACCGGCTCGCCGCGGTGGACGGCCGGCTGGCGATCGACAGCCCGCCCGGGGGCGGCACGCGGCTGCGTGCACGGATACCGGTGGCGGCGGAGAACGGTGAGATGGAGGAGGGCGCATGAGGCTGCGGACCATGGTGATGATGTTGGTGGCGGGCGTTGTGACGCTGCTCGTCGCCGCGTGCGGGAGCACGACGTCGGTCAACGAGGGCCCGGTCACGGTCGCCGGTGACGGCGGCACGTCGACGGCGAACACCGACGTCCCGCGACCGCCGGGCGGCGCGCGCGGCGTCCGGATCTTCGTCGTCACGCACGGCCAGGCGTCGAGCCCGTTCTGGGCTATCGTGCGCAACGGCGTCGAGGCGGCCGGCCGGCAGATGGATGTCGTCGTCACCTATCGCGCGCCCGATGTCTACAGCCTCGACCACATGGTCGCGCTCATCGACCAGGCGGTTGCGGCCAAGCCCGACGGCCTCGTCGTCTCGCTGCCCGAACCGGGACTGGCCCCGGCGATCCGCCGCGCGGTCAAGGCGGGGATCCCGACCGTCACCATCAACTCGGGCAGCGACGTGTACGCCAAGCTCGGCGTGCTCGCGCACGTCGGTCAGCCGGAGGGCCCGGCGGGCTTCAAGGCGGGGCAGCGGTTGGCGCGCGCGGGTGTGCGGCGCGCGTTGTGCGTGAACTTGATGATCCCGAACCAAGGGCTGGACGCGCGCTGTCGCGGGCTCGCGCGGGCGCTGCGCGCGGTCGGTGGTCGGTCGCGCGTGGTGCGGGTCGACGATCAGTCCCCGGCGGCGCCGCAGGCCATCGGGAAGGCGGTGCGGAGCACGAAGGCCGATGGCGTCTTGGCCATGAACTCGCTCAGCGGGCTGGCGGCCGTGAAGGGGCTGGCGGGGCAGAAGCTGCCGATCGGGACGTTCGATCTCGGCCCGGATGTGTTGCGGGCGGTGCAGTCCGGGCGGCTGGCGTTCGCGGTCGATCAACAGGCCTATTTGCAGGGATATCTGCCGATCGTGTTCCTCACGGAGCGGGCGCGATATGGCCTGTTCCCGGCGCAGGGTGACGTGATCCCGACGGGGCCGAACTTCGTGACGAAGGCCAACGCGGCGAAGGCGATCGCGCTGTCGGCGAGGTCGATTCGGTAGGAGCGGCGTGGTTGGCGCTCAGCTCGCGGCGCTGGTCGGCGTGCGGCCTCGTCTGCGCGCGCTCAGGATCTGGGTCGCCAAATGCTCAACATGCAGTCATAACTCGGGTCGTCGAGCACCCCCGGGGATATGCGAGGGGTGGACGGTCGAGGACTGATGGCACTTCGACGTTGCGTCACAACGTCCAGGTGCCATCCACCGTGCCTGCCGGCGTCGCGGCGCTCGCACCGGGCGACGCCACCGCCTCCGCCTCCGCGCCCTCCCGCTCCTCCCGCGCCAAAACCCGAGGGCTGTCCATCAGGATCCTCCGCCGCCGCAGCCCCGCGAACGCCGACTCGGCTCCGTCGAAGCGCACCAGCGTCGCGTAGTCCGCACACCAGCTCGTCGTCAATACCCGCGGCTCGAGCTCCTTGATCTGCCCATCGAACTCGATTCGCGCGCCGCCGAAGCCGCCGTCGATCTCGATGGTCACCGTGCTCGTCGCACCCACGACGAGCGGTGGCGTGGAGCCGCCGTGGGCGGCGACGGGGGTGACGACGATGGCCTCGGTGCCGGCGGCGAGCATCGGGCCGCCCGCGGCCATGGTGTAGGCGCTGGAGCCCAGCGGCGTGGAGAGGACGACGCCATCACCGGCGAAGCGCACGTACAACTCGCCGTCGACGTGGACGCCGATGACGACCTGGTTGGCGCCCTTGCGAACGACGACGAGGTCGTTGATCGCGTGGTGCGGCTCGCTGCCATCGGCCGAGATGCCGACGCCCGGCAGGATCCGCCGGTGCCAGTCGCCGGCCGCGATCTTCGTCAGCGCCTCCTCGGTCGCGTCGGCCGAGGTGGCTGTCAACGCACCGAGACTGCCGCACGCGATGCCGAGCACCGGCAGGCGCTGCGGCGCCGCGGCGTGCAGGGCGGCGAGCGTGGTGCCGTCGCCACCGACCGCGACGATTAGGTCGCAGGACGCCGCGTCGCCCGCCGGCGCGACCACCCGCTCGTGGTCATGAATGGGGATCTGGACGACATCAGCGCCGTGGGGCTCGGTCCAAGCGCGCAAGCGCTCCAGCGCCCGGTCGAGCCGGCGGTGCGGATGCACCACGACACCGATGCGGGTGATGCGGGCCGTGGCATGCATGGCCGTGCACGCTAGCGGCCGTTCGCACGTCCCCGGCCGCTAGGTTGGTGCGCCGATGGCCTCCCCGCTCGAGATCCTCGCCCGCGATCCCGGCTCGCGCGCCCGTGCCGGCATCCTGCGCACCGCCCATGGCGAGATCCGCACGCCCGCGTTCGTCCCGCTGGCCACCAAGGCCACCGTGAAGGGTCTCACGCCCAAAGAGGTCCGCGATCTCGGCTACGACATGGTGCTGGGCAACACCTATCACCTGTTCATGGAGCCCGGCCACGAGCTGATCAAGGGTCTCGGCGGCCTCCACGAGTTCATGCGCTGGGAGCATCCGATCATCACCGACTCGGGCGGCTTCCAAGTCTTCTCGATGGGCCACGGCACGGTCGCCGACGAGATCAAGGGGCGCGCGTCGCACGGTGGCGAGCGCCATGGCAAGACGCTCGGCATCACCGAGGACGGCGTGCGCTTCCGCAGCCACATCGACGGCTCCGAGAAGTTCCTGGCGCCGGAGACGAGCATGGAGATCCAGGCAGCGCTGGGCTCCGATATCGCGCTCGTCTTCGACGAGTGCACGCCGTTCAACGTCACCAAGGACTACACCGCTCGCTCGACCGAGCGCACCCACCGCTGGCTGGAGCGCTGCCTGGACTGGCACGAGCGCCACGGCCCGCCCGGCCAGCTGGTCTACGGCATCGTTCAGGGCGGCGTCTACGAGGACCTGCGCAAGGAGTCGGTGGAGACGATCGCCGCCTCGCGCGTCGACGGCATCGCGATCGGCGGCTCGCTGGGTGCTGACAAGCCGCAGATGTACGAGGTGGTCGAGATGGCCACGTCGGTCTTGCCCGAGGCGCCGCCGCGCCACCTGCTCGGCATCGGCGACATCGACGACCTCATCCGCGGCACCGAGCTCGGCATCGACACCTTCGACTGCGCGATGCCGACGCGGCTGGGTCGCCATGGCGTCGCGCTCGTCCCCGATCCCGACAAGCGCTGGCGCGTCGACCTAACCGCTGCGCGCTTCAAGGACTCCGACGAGCCGATCCTCGACGGCTGCCCCTGCCCGACCTGCGAGGCCGGCAACACCCGCGGCTACTTAAGGTACTTGCTCAAGAACCGCGAGCTGACAGGGCTGCGGATGATGGTGGTGCACAACCTTGCCTACGTCCAGCGCACGATGGTGCGCCTGCGGCAGGCGATCATCGACGGGCGCCTGGCCGAGGAGGCGGCAGCCTTGCGCGACGGGGCCGCGCCGTAGACGTCCTACTTCGTGTTGTCCTCGATCAGCTGCTTGAGGTCCGTGATCACCTGGTCGGCGTTGTCGTGGACAACCTCACGCAGGCGGACCGAGCTGTCGCCTGGCGACAGCGCGACGTAGGCCGCGGCGCCCGCGCCGGCCAGCAGCACGACGAGCAGCAGGAACGTGAAGAAGCGGCGGACCACGCCGCGCTTGCGGCGGCGCTTGGGCCGATGACGACGATCGAGCGGCGGTGCCTCGGCGGCGTAGGCGGGTCGGCGCGGGGCGGCGGCTTCACGAGCTGCCGGAGGAGGCGTCCGCGGGGCACGCGGCGCGCGCGGGACAACCATGGGGCCCGTTCCGGGCTCGCCTGCAAGCACGGTGGTCGCCGACGTCGGATCGCCGCCGTGCACGACCCGCGTGGCCTCAGCGTCCGGGCCGATGCCTCGCGCGCCGTCCAGGATCGCGGTCCGCATCTCCTCGGCGCTGGCGTAGCGCTCGCCCGGCGTCAGTGCAAGTGCGCGCCCGACCGCGACGGCTAGCGCGGGCGGGATCGACGGGTCGACGTGGTGCAGCGGCGGCGGGACCTCGCGCTGCTGCTTCAAAGCCAGCTCGGTCAGCGACGCGGCCTCGTAGGGCAGACGGCCGCTCAACAGCTGGTAGGCCACCACGCCCAACCCGTACAGGTCGGCGGCCGGCCCGGCCTCCTCGCCCGCGGCCTGCTCGGGCGCCAGGTAGGCGGCGGTGCCCAGGACCGAGCCGACCTGCGTGATCGACGACTCGTCGCTCGCGGTCTTGGCGATCCCGAAGTCCGCGAGCTTGATCGTCCCGTCGGCTTCGGAGAGCAGCAGGTTGCCGGGCTTGACGTCGCGGTGAACGAGCCCGCTGCGGTGCGCGTACTCCAGCCCGCGACAGGACTGGGCGATCCAGTCGACGGCCTCGTCGATCGGCAGGTGCCCGCGCTCGCGCAGCACCTGCGCGCCCGACGGTCCCACGATCCGCTCCATGACGATGTAGTGCCGGCCTGACGGCTCGTCGAGCCCGAAGTCGTAGACCTGGACGATGTTGGGGTGCACGAGGCGCGCGGCGGCCATGGCCTCGCGGCGAAAGCGCGTGACGAACTGCGCGTCGTCGGCCAGGTGCTCGGCCAAAAGCTTGACTGCCACATATCGCTCCAGCCGCGTGTCGAACGCGACTTGCACGGTCGACATCCCGCCGAGGCCGAGGCGCTCGCCCAGCTCGTAGCGGCCCGCGATCGTCTTCTCCGCGCCAGCGCTCATGGGCCCTGGTCACCTCCGTCGGGGGATGTCCCGCCGGTGCCGGCCGACGGCGAACCGCCGTCACCGGGCGTCGGCTCGACTGGGGTCGTGGGCGTCTCGGTGGTCGGCGTCGTCGGCGTGGTCGTCTGGGGCGGCGTGACCGTCGACGGCGCCGTCTCCGTGGGGGTCGTCTGGGTCTGCGTCTCGGTCGTCGTCGTGTCGGTTTGGGTGTCGGGCGGCGTCGCGTCGCTCGGCTGCGTCTCGGCCTGCCGCTGGGCGGCGTCGGCCGCGGCCTGGCAGTCGCTGACGGCGTGCTCCTGCAGCGACGCCGCACCGTCGTTGATCCGCGCGCGCAGGCGCTTGTCGACCTTGCCCCCGAGCGCTGCCGCGTCGTCGTGGAAGGCCTGGACCCGGCCGGACAGCCCGTCGCACTGGCCGGCATCGATCGATGCCTGCAGATCAGACAGCTGCTGCGTCAGCTCTGAGGCACGGCTGGGCGGGATCAGGTTGGACCGATCGCCACAGCCGACGGCCAGCGCCACTGCGAAGCCGCAGAGCAGCGCGAGGAGGTGGGGGAGACGAGCCACGCCTATTGACCGTACTCAAGCCGTTCCGCAAGCGAGCCCGGTAGGCGTGCATTGCGGATCGCGGCTTGGGCGCCGGAGACGTCGTAGTCGGTGCGCCGCCATTGCGCGCGCCAGAGATCGAGGTCCAAGAGCAGCCAGGCGGCGCGCGAGTCCCCGTCACGAGGCTGGCCGACACTGCCGGGGTTGAGGATCCACTCGCCGGTGGAGAGGTCGACGGCGTCGCCGCCGCGCCGCGGCTCGCCGGTCGCGGCCTCGCCCTCTGGCCGGACGAAGGACAGCGCGACATGCGAGTGGCCGACCAGCCCCAGCCGCGGCCCCATGGCGTCGAAGCACAGCTCCGCCAGCAGCGAGCTCAGCACGTACTCCCAGACCGGGTCGCGCGGGCTGCCGTGGTAGACGCCGACCTCACGCGCCTCCCCGGCCGGTGAGAGCGCCCTCAGCCAGGCGGCGTGCTCGGGGCGCAGGACCTCTTGGGTCCAGCGCGCCGCGATCGCCGCGCCGCGCGAGAACTCCTCCAGCGACAGCTCGCCGGTGACCGCCATGTCGTGATTGCCGCACAGCACGACGTCGGCCTGGTCGCGCACGCGCGCGCAGCAGTCGTTGGGGTCGGCGCCGTAGCCGACGATGTCGCCCAGGCACCAGATCTCGTGCACGTCTTCGCGGTCCACGTCGGACAAGACCGCGTCGAGGGCGTGCAAGTTGCCATGGATGTCGGAGAGGACGGCGATGCGCATGTGAAAAGAGCGCCCGTCGGCGCTCAGACCCATGCGTCAGGCTATCGAGCCGACCAGCGGCGCCGGTTCATCCCGCAAGCGAGAAGGACTGGCACCGCTGACCGCCTCGGTGCTGCGCTTCCATGGTCAAACGAGCATCTCAGAGGTAATGAGCGAGGGCAACCGCTGGGCTGTGCCGATCGGCACAACTCAGTCTGGGCGCGGGTTATTCGGCCCGTCCGCCCCGCCGGGCCCGCCATACTCCGGGAGGTTCTTGATGCCCTCGCGGGTCTGCCACTTGGAGTAGTTGTCCTGCATCGCATCGATCAGCTCGCGCATGAACTTGGGCGAGAGGTTCACGCGGGTGACGACGACCCCGGGGACCTCGGCGTCCTCGACCTCGTGGTCGACGCGCGCGAACGTCACCGTGAACTCGTAGTCGGAGTGGCTGACGTTCGCGAAGTTCGCGTAATGCCCGGCCATTTGCTTGGGGTCGAACTGGATGTTGATGTGACGCTCGGGCTCTTGGTGCTCGTCATCCATGCGTGCCAGTATCGCAACCTCATGAAGATCGTCGTGCTGGCCGTCGGCCGCATCAAGCCCCCGTATGCCGACGACGTGCAGCACTACCGCAAGCTGCTGGGCGGTCAGGCGCGGGTCGAGGTCGTCGAGGTGCGCGACGACGACCAGGTCGCCAAGCGGATCCCGGAGCGGGCCTTCGTCTCGCTGCTCGACAGCGGCGGCGAGGCGATGGACTCTGTGGCCTTCAGCCGCTGGATGGAGGCGCGCCGCCACGAGGGCCGCGACGTCTGGTTCGTGATCGGCGGGGCCTTTGGCGGGGTCGAGCTCGAGCGCGT
This sequence comes from Baekduia sp., assembly GCA_040509415.1. Taxonomy (GTDB): domain Bacteria; phylum Actinomycetota; class Thermoleophilia; order Solirubrobacterales; family Solirubrobacteraceae; genus Baekduia. The sequence goes on from JBEVLC010000351.1 coordinate 17,017, forward strand.
CGACCATCGCCTGTCGTTCGGGCCGATGACCTTGCCCCATCAGCTCGCGCGCGTGGTCTTGCTCGAGCAGGTCTACCGCGCGCACAAGATCCTCGGCAACGAGCCTTATCACTACTGATCGGCCGGCCGGGATCGCTCGCCCGGCCGCGCGTAGGATGCAGGGGAATGGATCGTCTCTCCCCACCTTCCGGAACGTCACTGTGAGCCACCCGGTCGATCTGCTGCGCGCCGCCGTCGAGGCCGCCGCGTCGGCTGCCGCCGGTGAGGGCGCGCCTGCGCCCAAGAGCCGTCCGACGCTCGAGCGCCCGCGCCAGGCCGACCACGGTGACTACGCGACCAACGCGGCGATGCTGCTCGCGCCGGTGATGAAGGCGGCGCCGCGCGAGGTGGCGGGCCGGCTGGCCGAGGAGCTGACCGCTGGGCTGGGTGCTGCTTTGGACCGGGTCGAGGTTGCCGGCCCGGGCTTCTTGAACCTCTTCTTGAGCGACGCCTGGTACCTGGACGCGCTGGGCCATGTCCTTGCCGCGGGCGACCGCTTCGGCGCGGGCGGCGCCGAGGTCTTCGAGCAGGTCGACGTCGAGTTCGTCTCCGCCAACCCGACGGGCCCGCTGCACGTCGGCCACGCGCGCAACGCCGCCTACGGCGACGCGCTGGCCCGGCTGTTCTCGTTCGTCGGCCACGACGTCACGCGCGAGTTCTACATCAACGACTACGGGTCGCAGGTCGCGAACTTCGGGCGCTCGGTACAGGCGCGTGCACGTGGTGAGGAGATCCCGGAGGATGGCTACGTCGGCGAGTACGTCGCGACGCTGGCGCTGGAGATCGAGGGCGCTGCGGAGCGGCCGGTCGAGGAGGTCGGCGACGAGGCCGTGGCGATGATGGTCGAGCGGGCGCGCGCGTCGCTGCACGCGTTCGGGGTCGAGTTCGACGTGTGGTTCAGCGAGCGGTCGCTGCACGAGCGCGACGGCTCGGGGCGCTCCGGAGTCTCGCACGGCTTCGACGTGCTGGCCGAGCAGGGCCACTCGTTCACCTCCGAGGGCGCGCTGTGGCTGCGGACCACCGACTTCGGCGACGACAAGGACCGCGTCATCGAGCGGTCCACCGGCGAGCACACCTACTTCGCCTCCGACATCGCCTACGCGCAGAACAAGCGCGAGCGTGGCTTCGATCGCATGGTGTACGTGTTGGGCGCCGACCATCATGGCTACATCGGCCGGATGCGCGCCGCCTACCAGGCGCTGGGCGGCGACCCGGACCGGCTCGACCTGTTGATCATGCAGTTCGTGCACCTCGTCCGGGCAGGCGAGAAGGTGTCGATGAGCAAGCGCGCGGGCGAGTTCGTCACGCTCGACGATCTGGTCGAGGAGATCGGCGTCGACGCGTCGCGCTGGTTCTTGCTCAACCGCTCGCACGACACGACGATCGAGCTCGACCTGGCGCTGGCGACGAGCGAGAGCTCCGAGAACCCCGTGTATTACGTGCAGTACGCGCATGCGCGGATCGCGGCGGTGCTGCGCAAGGCGGGCGAGGCGCGCGTGGCGGCGGCGCTGGCCGCGGGCGCTCCGGTGGGCCTTGAGCTGCATCCCTCCGAGCGGGCGCTGATTAGCAAGCTGCTGGCGTGGCCGCAGGAGGCGGTCGAGGCCGCCGACCGCCGCGCGGTGCATCGGGTTGCGTCCTACGCCTATGAGTTGGCGCAAGCCTTCACGGCCTTCTACCGCGACTGCCAGGTGGTGGATGTCGAGCCGGAGGAGCTTGAGTCCTTCCGGATCGCGCTGAGCGTCGCCGCGCAGCGGACGATCGCTCGCGCGCTGGATCTCCTGGGCGTCAGCGCGCCGCAGGAGATGTAGGCGGACCTAGAAGTTGTAGATGAAGTCCAGCCCGAGGCTGGACAGCCCGTGCTGGGCCTTGGCGTTGAGGACGGCCAGCTGACCGGAGACGATCAGCAGGCCCATCGCGATCAGGATCGCGCCGGAGATGGCGGTGACCAGCACGTGGCGGTCGCGCAGCCAGCGGAAGGCGGTCGTCGCGCGGTCGAAGGCGATGGCGGTCACCAGGAACGGGATTGCGAGACCGAGCGAGTAGAAGGCCAGCAGCAGGCCGCCCTTGCCGACGGTGTCCGAGGTCGAGGCGGCGGCGAGGATGCTCGCCAGCGTGGGGCCGACGCACGGGGTCCACGCGACCGCGAAGGCGAGGCCGGCGATGACCGGGCCACCCGCGCCCGCCCGGCTGATCAGCGCCTCCGGGCGCCACTCCTGGTTGAAGCGCGGCACGAAGAGGGTGCAGACGAAGAAGGCGCCGAGGACGACGATCAGCCAGCCGGCGATCCGGTTCAGCGTGTCCTGATGGTCGTGCAGCGTCGAGCCGATGCCCGTCGCCGACATGCCCAAGGCCACGAACATGATCGTGAACGACAGGCAGAAGATGATCGCGGGACCGAGGACCTTGCCGACCTTGCGCTCCTCGCCGCGCATCTCGTCGATCGTGACGCCCGAGATCGCGCTCAGGTAGCCGGGGACGAGCGGGAGCACGCAGGGGGAGATGAACGACACGAAGCCGACCGCGAAGGCGGCGAAGACGGTGGTGTCGACGTGGGTCGAGGCGGCGGCGAGCATCGTTGTAGGTCAGACGTCGTAGCGGGCGAGATCTTCCGCCAGGCGCTGCGAGTCTGCGTCGGTCAGGGCGGGGCGTGCGGCGGCTGGCGAGCTGTCGGCGGCGTCGCGGTTGCGGCGCCAGCGGGGGAGGGCGATCGCCAGCCCGGCGAGCATCGCCAGGACGAGCGCGATCGGCACGAGGTAAGCCGCGAGGCCGAAGCCCTCGTCCTTGGGGGACGCGAGGACGCGGTCACCGTAGGTGGCGACCAGGCTGTCGAGGATCTCCTGCTTGGTCTTGCCCTGCTCGATGAGCCGTGTGATCTCACGGCGCTCGGCGTCGGCCTGGGGCGATTCGGCGATCGCCAGCGGGACGCCGCAGGAGACGCACATGACCTCGGACTCGACGGCGTGCAGGGAGGTGCGGGGGGTGGGCGTGGCGGCGGCCTGGGCTGCGCTTGTGGTGACCGGGAGCAGCAGCGCGGCGAGGATGGCGGTCAGCGCGAGCGCGAGCCGCCTCACGACGCGCTCCCGGCGCGCTGCGCCTCGGCGAGCGCGGTGTCGAGGAACTTCTGTGAGACCTGGCCGCGGGAGATGGCGACGACGCGCCCCTGGCGGTCGAGCACGAAGGTCTCGGGCAGGTTGCGCGTGCCGAACCCATGCGCGAGGTCGGTGCCGACGTCGCGCAGCGACGGATAGGTGACCTTGAACTCCTTCTCAAACGCCGCCGAGTCGTCGGTCGCGTCGTTGAACGTCGCGCCGAGGACCGTGCCGGAACGCGCGGCGGCGAGCTTCTGCTGCGCCTTCTCTAGGAGCGGCGCCTCATCCCGGCACGGCTCACACCACGACGCCCAGAAGTTCAGGACCACGACCTGGCCCTTGTAGTCGGCCAGCGACTTCTCGCCCGCGGCGTTCAGCAGCGGCCGCTTCATCGTCAGCCCTGGCGCCTCCGGCCGCTTTCCCGCCTTGACGGCATCATCCAGCGACTTGTCCTCCCCGCCATGGACCACGCCATAGACCAGGAGGCCGACCAACGCCGCGGCAAGCACGCCGACGACGATCGGGACAACAGGGCGACGGCGGCTGGCGGTCACTCCCGACAGGGTATTGCTGCGGCGCGTTGGGCCGACGTTAGGGTGCGTCCCCTCGCCGCGGCCCCGCCCACCTCGCGTCCAGCGACTCCCGGTCGACTTGACCGGGGATAGGCACGTCAACTCGACCAGCACCGTGGCGAGACAGCCCGCTAGACTGCCCGAACCTTCGCGGGTGTAGCTCAGTTGGTAGAGCGTTGGCTTCCCAAGCCAAAGGTCGCGGGTTCGACCCCCGTCGCCCGCTTAGTACGAAAATCCTTTGTCTGGGGGCGGCAACAGGTCGAACTGCTCTGGCACATTGCCACGCATCGGCGTAAAGTCGATACGAGGGCTAGTGTCATGGCATCGTGGCCCTGTTGGTGTTCGTCCGCTGGGTCAATCTGTCCGATTGGACTGCTTTAGTCGCTTCGCATGGCCGCCGAACATGGATCTCGCAACACCGCGTCGCGTATTGACGGCGACGGTCCGATGATTGGGCCGATGCCCATCGTCCACAATGTTGCGACATACCAGCCTCGGCCGATGACGGATGCTCGGAATCGAGAGCTCATCCGTGAGGCCATCACGCACGCTCCGCGCGACACCTCAGGTCGCGCTTTGCGACCCGCCAGCTGAGTCATCCTCTGGTTCGTCCGGGGCCAATTCTGGCGGAGCGTGTGATGCGCTGGCGACAGTGGACGAGGCGACGATAATTGGTGCCCGATCGATCTGCGCGCGGGTCGGCGAGCCATACTTGCTTCGCAACTCGCCGAGCCGATTGATCGTCTCTTCCTCGTGCGGGAGGGGCGAGACGTGGAAGTTGCCGCGAAGTCGCGGGTTGATCATGCTCGCGGAGAAGACTCTTGGCGTTCCGTCATCGTGCTTGCGTTTGCCGGTGTTCGTGAACAACGTGAAGTAGTTGACCGGCGCGACGCCGGCAAAATGCTCGAAGTGCACGGTGGGATGGGCTCGGTGAGGGTCATCGACGGCGATGGCGTCGCCATGGAGTTGGTCGGCAAGACTCTTGGGGTAGGGCTCGATGAACACCACGCGCTCGATCCCGGCGCTCACGATGTGCTTGGCGCAGTTGTGGCAGGGAAACGTCGAGGCGTAGAGCACCGCCTTGCGGACACTGACGCCACGCCGTGCGGCATCCAAGAGCGCGGCCATCTCGGCGTGGGTCGAGCGCGTGAACTCGATGAGGCCGTCGACGCGGGTGTCGTCGAGTGCCTCAGCGAACGCGGCATGGCCGGCCGCGCGGGCCGTGGCGGTCAGCAACCCGCGTTCTTCTAGGACGCGAAAGACCTCATGCAGCGCGCGGTCGCGCTGATCCTGATTGCCGTCGACCCCAAGTTGGAAATCTCGCGCGTCGTCGGGATCTCCCTCCCAGTAGGCCCCGCCACCGGCTCTCGGCACCTCGTTACAGCCGATGGCGATGATGTCGCCCTCGGGCGTGGCGATCGCCGCGCCGACCTGTCGGGACATATCCGCTGAGCGAACGGCGCCTGCACCGGCGTGGAACATCGCCACCTCATCCCGCGAAGGGGAGATGAACGGTGAGCCAAGGAGCAGGTCGCAGAACCGACGCAATCCCGCCGCCGCTCGCTGCGGATCCTGCAGGTTGAGGTAGAAGTCTGCGAGTGGAAAGGTGTTCTCGACGTTCTGGCCGTGGTCTTTGAACCAACGACGGATCGTCGGATCTGTTGTCGGTGGTCCCTGCTCGTGCTCGTCGCGGTTGGCGAGGCGCTCCGCGCTCCCGCGGTACGGCGTGACCGCTGCAGCTCCTTGGGATCGCGCGATTCGGGACGCGAGCTGCCGGATACGAGAGTCGCGCGGTGTATGGCACCCGATGAGCACGAACTGGCCGCGATAGACCTCGCGGAGCAGCCGCACCTCTTCGGGGCGTTTGAGGGAGCGCAGTACGAACGCACATGCGCGTGGGCCGTCGGTCTGTTCGTCACGGCGGCGTCGGATGTCCTCGACACAGAGGAGAGCAAGAACGTCTGCTCCGTGCCAGTGGGCGCACAGTGCGTCGCCCGCGGTCATGTGTTCTGACACATAGTCGTCGTAGGTCACCTCAGATTCCGGCTTCAGCGCGTCGCCGTACTGCTGGCGCATCAAGCCGCTGACCGAAATTCCCTGGGCGTTGAATCCCAGGCCGGTGAGATGGGCGATGCAGTCGGTCTCGACAGTCGGCAGGTCGGTGCCGACGGCACCGACCAAGCCTACGATCAGATCGTGATGCGGACCACACGCCTCATCGTCGGTCATCTGCTTTGAGGTACGACTTTGTTGGTCGAGGGGTCACAAGTTGCGACTGCGCATAGCATCCAACGAGCCTACCTCAGCGTTGTGAAGTACCCGCCACTTAGTTACTGTCTATAGGCGGGAAACGACATACGCGCTACGCGCGACTAGGTCGTCAGTTGTATAGGCGCGTCGGCAAGTTGCTGGACACCCCGGCGCACGGTTAGATGGCGCCATGTCCGCCGCCGTCCCCGCCTTCGAGACGATCCTCTACGCCGTCTCCGACACTGTCGCCACGATCACGCTCAACCGGCCTGAGCGGTTGAACACGATCGTGCCGCCGATGCCCGATGAGGTCGAGGCGGCTGTTGGCCTGGCCATCCGCGATTCCGACGTCAAGGTCATCGTCCTCCGTGGCGCCGGCCGTGCGTTCTGCGCGGGCTACGACTTCGGCGGCGGCTTCGAGCACTGGGGCGAGGCAATGATGACGGACGGGAAGTGGGATCCCGGCAAGGACTTCGCGATGGCGACCGCGCCGGAGATCGCCCCGACGCAGAAGCTCATGGCGATCTGGCGGTCGCCGAAGCCGGTGATTGCCCAGGTGCACGGGTACTGCGTCGGTGGCGGCAGTGACTTCGCGCTCGGCGCGGATCTCGTGATCGCCAGCGAGGACGCGGTCATCGGCACGCCCTACAGCCGGATGTGGGGCGCGTACCTGTCGGGCATGTGGATCTACCGGCTCGGCCTCGCGCGGACCAAGTTCCATGCCTTGACCGGCCGACCGCTGAACGGCCGCCAGGCGGCCGACGTCGAGCTGATCAACGAGGCCGTGCCGTTCGCGCAACTCGAAGATCGCGTCGCCGCGCTTGCAGCCGAGCTCGCCACCATTCCCAGCTCCCAGCTGGCCGCGATGAAGTTGGTGGTCAACCACGCCTACGAGAACATGGGGTTGGCCTCGACCCAGACGCTCGGCCCGATCCTCGATGGCCTGATGCGCAACACACCCGACGCGCTGGACTTCATCGAGACCGCGAAGAACGAGGGCGTCCCCGCCGTCGTGGCCCGGCGCGACGGCCCGTTCGGCGACTACAGCCAGGCCCCGCCCGAGTTGCGGCCCGACCCGGCGAACGTGATCGTCCCTTAGCAGCGAGCGCGCGGCTACTCGCCGCCGCCCTCGTCGCGCGAGCCGATCAGCGACCAGCCCAGCCCGACGACGACCAGCAGCACCCCGAAGGCCAGCCCCACGGACTGGCTCGCGCCCAGCGCGGCGAAGATCAGCGGGATCGCGATCACAGCGCCGATGATGATGATCATGGTCGTGCGGCCGGGCATGCGTCCTGCAGGGTGACAGGTGCACCCAGATGGTTGATGCGAAATTCGCGCGGCCGTGTTCGCACGCCG
>JBEVLC010000352.1:0-6624 GCA_040509415.1 Baekduia sp.
CGGGACCCTGGCAAGCGGTCGGTGACGGGGCGATACGCTTCAGGGCGGAGCTCGAGGCGGTGGGCGTCGCGGTTTCACCGGACGACGCGGACCTCCACCAGGTGAGCGCCGGACCTCTGTGCCGGCTCGCCGCCGAGGCCCCGCCGGTGCCACGTGACGGCCTCGTGCCGGAGTACGTGCGCGCACCGGACGCCGTGCCGCGACGGTGACCCACTCCAGCTCCGTGACTCTCTCCGCACCACCGACCATCCGGCGCCTGACCTACGCCGACCTCCCGCAGGTGATCGCCATCGAGCGGCGCGCCTTCCCGACGCCGTGGTCGCTGGCGATGTTCGTGCTGGAGCTGTCCAAGCCCGCGGGCATCTGCCTCGCGGCGCTGCATCACGAAGGCGCGATCGTCGGCTACTGCATCTGCTCGCGCTACGACACCGTGTGGCACATCATGAACGTCGCGGTCGCGCCCGAGCGCCGGCGCACCGGCATCGCGACGGAGCTGCTGGCGGCGCTGTTCGCACGCGTCGACGAGGCCGAGCCGCGCTTCACGCTGGAGGTCCGCGCCTCCAACGCGGGCGCCATCGCGCTCTACGAGCGCCATGGCTTCCGCGGGGCCGGCCTGCGCCGCCGCTACTACCAGGACAACGGCGAGGACGCCGTGATCATGTGGCGGACGCCCGCGACCCTGCGCGGCACGCTGGACGACATCCCCAACGCGGTCGACCCGCTGCGGCGCGCGGTATGACCGCCAACGCTGCCGGCCTGATCCTCGGGATCGAGACCTCCTGCGACGACACCTGCGCCGCGGTCGTCACGGGCGCCGGCGAGATCCGCTCCAACGTCATCTCCTCCCAGGGCGTGCACGACCGCTACGGCGGCGTCGTGCCCGAGGTCGCCTCGCGCCACCACCTCGAGCTCGCGACGCCCGTCGTCGACGACGCGCTGGCCCAAGCGGGCGCGACGCTCGACGATCTCGACCTCATCGCGGTCACCGCCGGCCCGGGCTTGGTCGGCGCGCTGCTGGTCGGCATCGCGACCGCCAAGGGCCTCGCCGCCGCGCGCGGCCTGCCGCTGGCCGCCGTCGACCACCTCCAGGGACATGTGGCGGCCAACTTCCTCCAGACAGAGGGCGAGGAGCCACTCGAGCCGCCGTTCCTCTGTCTGATCGCCAGCGGCGGCCACACCTTCCTGGCTCGGGTCGAGGACCACACGGGCTTCACCGTCCTGGGCCAGACGCTCGACGACGCGGCCGGCGAGGCCATCGACAAGGGCGCGCGCCTGCTGGGCCTGCCGTTCCCCGGCGGCCCGCACCTGGAGCGCCTGGCGGCCGAGGGCGACGCGAAGGCCTTCGACTTCCCGACCTCCAAGAACGTCACCGGCCTCGACTTCTCCTTCGCCGGGCTGAAGACCGCGCTGCTCTACAAGGTCCGCGACCTGGGGGAGAAAGAGGCCCAAGCCCGCCGCGCCGATCTCGCGGCTGCCTACCAGCGCGCGATCGTCGAGCAGCTCGCCCAGCGCGTGCAGCGGGCGCTGCGCGACACCGGCCTGGAGCGGCTGGCGATCGGCGGCGGCGTTGCCGCCAACGGCCCGCTGCGCGAGCGCCTCAGCGAGCTCGCGCCGACCGTCAAGATCCCGCCGCGCGCGCTGTGCACCGACAACGCGGCGATGATCGCCAGCGCCGCGCGCTACACCGACGCCGTCGCATTCCCGGGCTACCTCGACCTAGAGGTTCACGCCACGGGCCAACGGGCCCTCTAGTGCCCACCATCGACCTCTACGGTCGCCCTGGCTGCCACCTCTGCGACGACGCCCGCGTCCAGCTCACCGCGCTGCGCGACGAGCTTGCCTTCACGCTCGTCGAGCACGACATCGAGGCCGACGACGACCTCCATCGCCGCTACCTGGAGCGCATCCCGGTCGTGATGCTCGACGGTGAGCATCTCTTCGATTTCTTCGTCGACGCGGCGGTTCTCCGGCACCGCCTCGGTAGAGTTGGCGGCGCATGAGCGTCAGCGATCTGGCCAACGGACGCGGCACCCCAGGCCCCAACGGTGGAACGCCGGAGCCCGGCGTGCCCGAGCGGCTCTCGCTCGGCGTCGCCGCCCGGCTGGCGCGCTACCTCCAGGTCCTGACCAAGGCCAAGAAGGAGGGCAAGGAGACGATCTCCTCCCAGGAGCTCTCCTCCTTCACCCAGGTCAACTCCACGCAGATCCGCCGCGACCTTTCGGGCTTCGGCAAGTTCGGCAAGCGCGGGGTCGGCTACAACGTCGACGGTCTCGTCTCGCAGATCCGCAAGATCCTGCGCACGGCCGGCCAGCACAACATCGCGCTCTTCGGCGCCGGTCACCTCGGGCGGGCAATCGCCTCCTCCGACGTCTTCGCCGACCATGGCTTCCGCGTCGTGGCGATCTTCGACGCCGACCCCGAGAAGGTCGGGATGTCGGTCGGCCCGCTGGAGGTCCGCGACGTCAAGAACCTCCGGCAGGTCGTCGAGGACGAGGACATCGTCGTCGGCGTGCTCGCCGTCCCCAGCGCCGCGGCCCAAGCCCTGGCCGAGGAGCTGGTCAAGGCCGGCGTGAAGATCATCTTCAACTACTCCGAGTCGCTGCTGCGCGTCCCCCCGGAGGTCACGGTGCACACCTCGAGCCCCGCGGTCGACCTCCTCTACGCGCTCTACTTCTACCTCACCTAGGTCCGCCCACCCATGAGCTTGGACACCGATCGCGCCGCGGAGGCCTTCGCGGCGTCGACCGACTGGACGGTCGGCCTCGAAGAGGAGTTCGCGATCCTCGACGACGGCCTCGATCTCGTCCCTCGGTTCGAGGAGTTACGCGATGCCGCGTCCGAGAGCGACGCGGTGCTCGCCGAGTCGATCGCCGGCGAGCTGATCTCGAGCGAGATCGAGATCCGCTCGGGCCGCGGCGCCGACCTCCACGACGCCCAGGCCCGCCAGCGCGACGTGCGCCGCCGCCTCTTCGACCTCGCCGCCGCGCGCGGCGTGCAGCTCGGGGCGACCGGCACGCATCCCTGGGCCGACTACCGCGAGCAGCCCAACATCGACACCGAGCACTACCGCCGCGTCGTCGACGGGCTGCAGTACGTGGCGCGGCGCAACAACACGTTCTCGCTCCACGTCCACGTCGGCGTCCAGGGCGCCGACCGCGCGATCCGCGTCTGCGACCGCCTGCGCCCGGTGCTGCCGACGCTCCTGGCCGTGAGCGCGAACTCGCCCTACCTCGACGCTCGCGACGCCGGCCTGCACTCGGCGCGCACCCAGTCGTTCACGAAGTCCTTCCCGCGCTGCGGCATCCCGGACGCCTACGGCGACTGGGCGACGTATGCCAAGTACATCGACTTCCTCGTGCAGACCAACTCGATCGTCGAGTACACGCAGGTCTGGTGGTCGGTGCGCCCGCACTTCTCGTTCGGGACCGTGGAGGTCCGCATCTGCGACGCGCAGGGCACCGCGGCCGAGAGCGACGCGCTCGCCGGCCTGATCGTCGCCTGCGTCGCCCAGGCCGCTCGTGACGAGGACGAGGGCAGGCCCGACGACGAGCTCGCGCCGCGCGTCATCGAGGAGAACTTCTGGCGCGCGATCCGGTTCGGGATGGACGGCAAGCTGATCGACTACGCCACGCTGCGTGAACAGCCCGCGGCGGCTGCGGTCGCCGACCTGCTTTCCTGGACGGCACCGATGCGCGCAGAGCTTGCGATCGACCCCGTGCTGCCTACGTTCAACGGTGCGCAGCGCCAGCGCCGGGCGATCGCCGCCGGTGCGCCGATGGAGGAGGTCTACGCGACCTCCGTGCAGGAGACCCGGCAGACCTACGCCCAGGAGGTTTCAGCCTCATGGGCGTCACCACAACCAAAAACCACATGAGGTTCGCGACATGAGCGACCAGCAGCAGCCCCAGATGAGCGAAGAGGAGCTTCGCGCGGCCTACGAGGCGCAGCTCGAGGAGCAGCTCAAGTCGCTGCGCGTCGAGGACGTCGTCGTGCAGACGATCGTCACCCTGGTCAACCTCGGCGGCCGTCGCGCCGGCCTGGCGCCCGGCACCGAGTCCGAGCGCGACCCCGAGCAGCTGCGGCTCGCGATCGACGGCGCCCGCGCCCTGCTCGGCCTGATCGAGGCCGAGCTCGGCCCCGACGGCAACGCGATCCGGGACGCGCTGTCCCAGCTCCAGCTGGCCTACACGCAGTTGGCCGGCGGTGCGCAACCTGCGGGTGAGGGCGGTCCCGCAGCGCCCAAGGGTCCGGCTGGTCAGCCCGCCGATCCCGCCCAACCCGGCGGCGGCCCGGCGCAGTCCAGCGGTCGCATCTGGATTCCCGGGCAGTAGCCCGCAGCGCCATAACGCACTTCCGACTGGTCCTCTGGCTAGGATGACGCGGCTGTCCAGGGGCTAGGGCGTCGTCGTAGCGCCTCCCAGGTCGGCATGTGCCGGTTCGCACGTCCCGCGACCGGTGCTTCCAACCAGAGCTGGAGGAACTGCGTTGAGTGACTTCCTGACCGACCACGGGGTGATCGTGGCGCTGGTATGCGCCGGACTGGCGGTGGCCTACGGGCTGTTGACCACCCGGCAACTGCTGGCGCTCTCGCCAGGAAACGCCGAGATGCAGCGCATCTCGGGCGCCGTGCAAGAGGGGGCCCAGGCCTACCTGAACCGTCAATACACGACCATCGGTCTTGCCGGCATCGTGCTGGCGATCGCGTTGATCTTCATCCAGGACGGCTACGTCGCCGCCGGATTTGTGATCGGTGGCGTGCTTTCGGGTGCCACGGGCTACATCGGCATGAACGTCTCGGTCCGCGCGAACACGCGCGTCGCCGAGGCCGCACGGGGCGGCGTCTCGCCCGGCTTGGACGTCGCCTTCCGCGGCGGCGCGATCACCGGCATGCTCGTCGTCGGTCTCGCGCTGTTCGGCGTCGCCGGCTACTACGGGCTGCTGACGACGGTCTTTGACCGCGATCAGAAGGAGGCCGTGGACGCGCTCATCGGCCTCAGCTTCGGCGGCTCGCTGATCTCGGTCTTCGCCCGGCTGGGCGGCGGCATCTTCACCAAGGCGGCCGACGTCGGCGCCGCTCTCGTCGGCAAGGTCGAGGCCGGCATTCCCGAGGACGACCCGCGCAACCCGGCGACGATCGCCGACAACGTGGGCGACAACGTCGGCGACTGCGCCGGCATGGCAGCCGACCTGTTCGAGACCTACGCGGTGACCGCGGTCGCGGTCATGCTGCTGGGCGTCCTGACGTTCACCGAGGCCGACGCGACCGCCGCGGCCCTGTACCCGCTGGTCCTCGGCGCCGTAGCGATCGTGGCCTCGATCATCGGCACGTTCTTCGTGCGAACGAGCACCGATAACGTCGAGGGTGCGCTCTACAAGGGCCTCATCGCCTCCGGCGTCATCGCGGCGGCCCTGTTCTACCCGGTCACGATGTGGCTGATGGACGGCGTCCAGTACAAGGGCGACATCGACACCCCGGGCGTCGGCAAGCTCTACCTCTGCGCGCTGATCGGCATCGCCGTCACCGCGTTGCTGTTCGTCATCACCGACTACTACACCTCGACGCGCTTCGGCCCGGTCAAGAAGACCGCCGCCGCCTCGCAGACGGGCCATGCGACGAACATCATCTCGGGCCTCGCGCAGGGCCTGCAGGCCACCGCGCTGCCGGCGCTGGTGCTCTGCCTCGGCATCCTCGGCGCCTGGAAGCTGGCGGGCGGCGGGACGGAGGGCATCTACGGGATCGGCGTGGCCGTCATGGGCCAGCTGTCGCTGACGGGCCTGATCGTCGCGCTCGATGCCTTCGGGCCGATCACCGACAACGCGGGCGGCATCGCCGAGATGGCGGAGTTGCCCGAAGAGGTCCGCACCATCACCGACAAGCTCGACGCGGTCGGCAACACGACCAAGGCGGTCACCAAGGGCTACGCGATCGGCTCCGCCGTCCTGGCGGCCGTCGTGCTGTTCGCGGGCTTCCGCTTCGAGCTCGCCGACGCGGGGGTCAGTGCCGAGACGCTGAACTTCGACGTCGGCAACCCGGCGGTCCTGATCGGCCTGCTGCTCGGCGGCCTGATGGTCTGCCTGTTCGGGGCGATGTCGATGGAGGCCGTCGGCCGCGCCGGTGGCGAGGTCGTCGAGGAGGTCCGCCGCCAGTTCCGGGAGAAGCCCGGGATCATGGAGGGCACCGACCAGCCCGACTACGCGCGCTGCGTGGACCTGGTCACCAAGGCGGCACAGCGGGAGATGATCCTGCCGGCGCTGCTGCCGATCGCGCTGACGTTCATCGTCGGCGTCATCGACATCCAGGCGCTCGGCGGCCTGCTCATCGGCGTCATCGTCGTCGGCTTCTTCTTCGCGGTCCTCATGACCGCGGGCGGCGGGGCCTGGGACAACGCCAAGAAGCTGATCGAGGACGGCGCGTTCGGCGGCAAGGGCTCTGAGGCCCACGCCGCGTCGGTCACCGGCGACACCGTCGGCGATCCGTTCAAGGACACGTCCGGCCCGGCGATCAACCCCATGATCAAGGTCGCCAACATCGTGGCGATCCTGATCATCCCGATCATCACCTAGCACCCCACGCGGGGGTGGGCCTGTTCAGCGCGGTCGCACCGCGCTCGCCGGGCCCACCCT
>JBEVLC010000353.1:0-4422 GCA_040509415.1 Baekduia sp.
TGCCGGCGATCTGCTGGAGAAGGCCGACCTGGACCTGCGCGCCACCAAGGAGCGTCGCCGCGCGGCGCTCGCCGGCGCGCCTACAGCTGCTGCTTGAGCTTCTCCAGGCGCGTGTCCCACTGGGCGCCCGCGGCGACCATCCACGCCATCGCGCCGGCCAGCGGCTCGGGCGTCAGCCGGTAGCGGGTCTCACGGCCGGCGTGCTCGGCGCGGGCCAGCCCGGCGTCGCGGAGCTGGGCGAGGTGCTTGGCGATCGCCTGGCGGCTGACGGGGAGCTCCCCGGCCAGGGCCGAGGCGGTCAGGCCGGGCTGCGCGGCGAGCAGCCGCACGACCTCGCGGCGGGTGGGGTCGGCGAGGGCGGCGAAGACGGGTCCGGGATCGCGGTCCATCACGCGGTGGCGAGGGCCATCTGCGGCCCATGCTCGGAAGCCGAGGCGTGCAGCGTCCGGATCGCCGCCACGCGCAGGGCCACGAGCGGCACTTCGACGATCACCATGCGCGTGCGCTGATCGCCGTCATCGTCGAGCGTCAGCTCCACGAGCGATGGCTCGCCGCCGGGGGCGCACCAGGACAGCGCGACGCGCCGGCCCTCCTGGACCTCCTCGATCGTGACGTGGCGCGGCTGGCCGTCCTCGGTCACGGTGCCCGACGCGCCGGGGGCGACCTCGTCGAGGTCGACGTCGTCGGCCAGCCACGTCGCGAGGCCCTCGGGCTCGGCCACGAGCTCCCACACCGCGTCACGCGGAGCGTCGAGGACGGTCTCGCGGCGAATGGCGCCCAGTTCTTCGTGCAACTCCATGGTTGCGCATGCTACCGTCTCCGCAAACGCGCAACCAAATGGTTGCGTAATTCCATCCGGATAGGAGCCCGCTTCATGCCTCTCGTGCCCATGGTCGTCGAGCAGTCGCCGCGCGGCGAGCGCTCGTTCGACATCTACTCCCGCCTGCTCAACGACCGCGTGGTCTTCCTCGGCAGCGTGATCGATGCCGAGATCGCCAACCTTGTCGTCGCCCAGCTGCTGCACCTCGAGGCCGACGATCCCGACAAGGACATCAACCTGTATGTCAACTCGCCGGGCGGGGACGCGTACGCGGCGCTGGCGATGTACGACGCGATGCAGTTCGTCACCTGCGACGTGGCGACGATCTGCTGCGGCATCGCGATGTCGGGTGGGTCGCTGGTCCTGGCCGGCGGCGCGGCCGGCAAGCGCTCCGCGCTGCCCAATGCCCGGATCCTGATCCACCAGCCCCACGGCTCCTACCAGGGGCAGTCCAGCGACATGGAGATCCATGCGCGCGAGGCGATCGCCCTGCGCCATCGCTACGAGGAGATCTACGCCCATCACACCGCCCAGGACCAGGCGCGGATCAAGGCCGACATCGAGCGCGACCACTACTTCACCTCCGAGGAGGCGGTCGGCTACGGCCTGATCGACCGCGTGATCGCCACCCGTCACGAGACGCAGGCCGTGCGCAAGGCGGCGGGGCTGGGGTAGTCACGCCGTCACGGTTTCGTCACGGGCCGTCGCACTTCCGTTTTGGGGTCTGGCCCCGTGGCGAATCTGCGACGGCGGTGGGGTGGATACCCTCGCGGCCGATGCGCACGCTCGTCGTCTCCGACCTGCACCTCGGTGGCCGCACCGGCGTCGACGTCCTGCGCGATCCCGTGGCGCGTGAGCCGCTGCTGGCGGAGCTGGCGCGCACCTCGCGGCTCGTCCTGCTCGGAGACACGCTGGAGCTGCGCCACGGCCCGGCGCGCGAGGCGCTGGCACGCGCCCGCCCCGCGCTGGAGGCGATCGGCGCGGCGTTGCCCGCCGGCGCCGAGGTCGTCCTCGTGCCCGGCAACCACGATCACGCGCTCGCGGCGCCGTGGCTGGACGCGCGCGCCCAGCGACCGCTGGGCCACGAGACGCGCGTCAAGCCCGGGACGGCATCGGCGCTTGCGCGCCAGGTTGCGGGCTGGCTGGGTGGCGCCGCGGAGCACAACGTCGGCATCGAGGTCGCCTACCCGGGCGTTTGGCTGCGCCCTGACGTCTACGCGATGCATGGTCATTACCTTGACCCGCACGGCACTGTGCCGACCTTCGAGCGCCTTGCGGCCGGGGCGATGAGCCGGATGGTCGGCGGGGTGCCCGGGACAGGCGCAGACGGGGTCGCGACCGCCGAGGACTACGAGCGCGTGCTCGCCCCGCTGTACGCGTGGATCACGAGCGCCGCGCAGCGCGCCGGCAAGGAGGGGCTGGGCGCCGGCGCGGGGCGCTCAGGCAAGGCCTATGAGTTGCTCCAGGGCGACGGCCATCAACCGGTACGCGCGCGGCTGCTGACCGCGATCTTCCCGCTCGGTATCCGCGGGTTGAACCTGCTCGGGATCGGCCCGGTGCGCTCCGACCTCTCCGGCGACGCGCTGCGCCGCAACGCGCTCGACGCGCTCGGCGAGGTCGTCGGCCGCCTCGGCATCGACGCCGAGCACGTCATCTTCGGCCACAGCCACCGCGCCGGCCCGTTCCCCGGCGACGACGTCACCGAGTGGCGCACGCCGACCGGCGCCTGGCTGCACAACAGCGGCAGCTGGGTCCACGAGCCGGTCTTCACCCAAGCCGCCGGCACCGACAGTCCCTACTGGCCCGGCGGCGCGATCCTCGTGCAGGACACCGGCGCACCCCAGCTCCTTCGGCTCCTGGCCGACGACGACCTCGTGCGAGCCGACGCCGACGCCGACGCGGCTTAGGCGGAAGCGTCGGGCGCCAGGCCGGGCGTGAAGCAGACCGCGTGGCAGGTCACGCCGTCGTCGAGGTCTAGCTCGAGCACGGCGGCCTCGTGGCGGCCGTGCTCCACCAGTAGGTGCGCACCAGTGTGGTCGATAGAGCGCTCTTGACCATTGACCGTGATCGTGCCGTGGCCCTCGAGGACGGCCCAGACCGCGCCCGCCTCGTAGGGCCCGGAGTAAGGGCCTTCGACGTCGGGCGTCGGCACGACGATGCGCGCATCGGGGTCGTCCTCGGGGTGGAGGTAGGCGATGGGGTCGGCCGCGATACCGAGCAGCTCCTGGATCGCCGCCTCGGTCTCGTGGTAGCCGCCCTCGCCGAAGTGCACCTCGAAGAGCCGCAACTCCTGGTTGAACAGGTAGCGCGACGGCCAGCCCTGGTTCTCGTAGATCTGCCAGAGCTGCAGGTCGGTGTCGAGCAACACGGGGTGCTCGATGCCCAGGCGCTCCACCGCCGCGGCGACCGCCTCGGGGTCGCGGCCGGGGGCGAAGCCGGGAGCATGGACGGAGATCACGCGCAGGCCAGCCTCGGCGTAGCGCGCGTGCCAGGCCTGCAGGTAGGGCAGCGTTCGCAGCGAGGCGGGCTGGCAGAAGTCCCAGAACTCCAAGAGCACGGGACGGCCCCGCTGCTTGTCCATCCGCAGCGACGCGACGTTGAGCCACTTCAGGCTCGCGGGGAACATCGGGGCGGCGATGGTGTCGGTGGGAACGCGCACGGCGCGCGACGCTAGCAGCGCGCCCGCTCAGGCCGTCGGCTGCGCCGATGAACGCGCCATGATGTTCGAAGCCACCGTAACTTTTGTGCCCCTCAGGGTCTAAGTAAGCTGCGCACCTGTCCCGCGAACCTCTTGAAGGAGAAGCTTTGCGCAAGGTCTCTCTCGTCGTGGCACTCGTCACGTCGATGCTCTGTCTCACCGCTGTTGCCGTTGCCGCGACCAACACCTACACGGTCAAGGGCAGCATCGCCAGCGGGGGCTCGAAGGCGAAGCCCAAGCCGGTTGCCGTCAACTTCGACTACTCGATCGGGACGGACGACGGCACCCTGTCGAACCCGGTCAAGACGTACAAGATCCATTTCGCCGGCCTGAAGTTCAGCCCGAAGTCCGTGGCTGCTGGCAAGTACTGCACCGCTGCCTCGATCAACGCCGCGAGCTCCGATTCCAAGTGCTCGGCCAAGACGAAGGTCGGCAGCGGCGAGGTCAACGCCAACGTCGGCTCGGCCGGCAAGCCGATCGACCCGAACCTCGTGTGCAACCTGGCACTCGACATCTACGCCGGCGGGCCGAAGAGCCTCGCGCTGTACCTGCACGGTGATCAGTCGACCACCCCGCGGTGCATCGCGCCGATCAGCCAGGCCATCGACGCCAAGCTGACGACGGACTCGAAGGGCAGCGCGCTGACCTTCACGGTCCCGCCGGTGCTGTTGCACCCGGTCGCCGGCCTGGACTCGGGCATCACCCGCGTCACCTCGAAGATCAAGAAGATCGGCTCCGGCAAGAAGGCGCTCTTCTACTCCGAGGGCTGCAAGGGCACCCGCAAGATCGGCGTGACGTTCACGGCCGAGAACGGCGCGAAGGAGACGGTGGAGGCCAGCGGCGGCAAGTGCTGATCGTCTGCGGCGCACCAGCGTCTGAGGCGAAGCGGTCTCTGAGAGGGGCG
>JBEVLC010000354.1:0-5801 GCA_040509415.1 Baekduia sp.
GCCGTCCGCCGCGCCTCCTACACCCCGGACAGGTCGTGCCTAGGCGACCGCGGTCCGGGGCGGGGTCGTGCGTCTCCAGCCAGGGGACGAGACGAGGCTCTCAAGCGGCGCCGATGACGTCCAGAGCCGGTCCGGCAGATCTCAGGCGGTGCGCTTGATCGAGCGTTGATCCGCCGGGGCTACCGTGCAGGGACGCATGCTGCGCCGCCCCGGACCACCGCTTCTGCTTGCCACGCTGACCGCGATCGCGCTCGCGATCACCGGTGTGCTGGCCCAACTCGTCGGGCTCACCCGCGCGGGCGACGCGCGGACGCTGAACGGGTTCGTCGACCTCAACGCGCCGCATCTCACGCCGGCGCTGAACACGATCGCGCACCTCGCCGACCCGCTGCCCTACGCGCTGACCGGCCTCGCGCTCGCGGTGATCGCGCTGGCTCGCGGCCGCGCGCGCGTGGCGGTGGCGATCCCGCTGATCTTCATCGCGACCGGCGCGACGACCGAGTCCCTCAAGCACCTGCTCGCCACGCCGCGCTTTGACGAGTGGCTCGGCCACGCCCAGATCGGCGCCGCCTCGTGGCCCTCGGGCCACTCGACCGCCGCGATGACGATGGCGCTCTGCGCCGTGATCGCCGCGCCGCCGCGCCTGCGCCCGACGGTCGCCGCCGTCGGCGGGGCCTTCGCGGTCGCTGTCGCCTACGCGATCCTCACGCTCGGATGGCACTTCCCGTCGGACGTCTTCGGCGGCTATCTGGTCGCCGCGACCTACGTCCTGCTCGCGGTCGCGGCGATCGCGTTCAGCGAGCGCCGCTGGCCGAGCCGGCGTGGGGTAGAAGGGGGCAGCCGTCCGGCGGACGTCGTCCCGGCGCTCGGCGTCGCGCTGGCCGGCGTGGGGTTGGTCGCCGGCGTGGCGCTCGCGCGCCCGCACGCGCTGATCGATTACGCCACCGCGCACACGACCTTCGTGGCGGGTGCGCTGGCGATCGCGGCGCTCGCCGCCGTGCTGGCGGGTGTGATCGGGTCCGGGTTCCGGGCGCCCGCCTCCTAAGCCTTCTTGGTGGTGCCCGGTTCCCACAGCGGCTCGTCGCCGCCGTTGGCCGCGCGGCTCAAGATGAAGAGCAGGTCCGAGAGCCGGTTGAGGTAGCGCACGACCTCCGGGTTGCCGTCCTCCACCAGGATCGCCCGGCGCTCGGCACGACGGCAGACCGTGCGGCAGACGTGCAGATGCGCGGCCGCCGGCGTCCCGCCCGGCAAGATGAAGGACTTGAGCGGCTTCAGCGTGGCGTTGACCTCGTCGCAGGCGCCCTCCAGCCAGCTCGTGTAGGCCTCGTCGACGCGCAGCCGCTCGCGGTCGCCGCCATGCGGCACGGCCAGATCGGCGCCGATGTCGAAGAGGTCGTTCTGGATCCGCCGCAGCCATGCCGCCTGCTGCTCGGGGAGATCGCCCAGCGTCAGCGTGACGCCGAGCTGCGCGTTGAGCTCGTCGACGACCCCGTAGGCCTCGATGCGCGGGTGGGTCTTCGGCACCCGGCTCATGTCGCCGAGGTGCGTCTCGCCGCCGTCGCCGAGCTTGGTGTAGATCCGGGTGAGGTTGACGGTCATCGTGCCCGGAGGCTACCGACGCCTGCGTGCCTCCGATGCCCGGGAGCGGGTAGGATCGTTGGGCATATCTAGGGTCGGTGGCCAAGGGAAGTCGGTGCGAGACCGACGCGGACCCGCCACTGTGACCGGGCGAGTGCCTCGCCGCACGCATCGCGGGAAACGTGATGCAGCCACTGGGCCCAACGGGCCCGGGAAGGCGCGGACGAGGAGAGGCCCGGAAGCCAGGAGACCTGCCTCCGACCATCAAGGACTCGACGCCCTCGTGGCAAGGGTTGGTTCCAACATGAAGAAGCAGATCCTCGGCCTCCTGGTAGGAGGCTTCACGCTCGCGATGACCGCGAGCCCGGCGATGGCGGCATCGGTCTCGGTGGAGATCGAAGGCCAGGCCAAGATCCTCGCGCCGACGATCGTGACGACGCCGTCATCGGTCAACAAGGACGGCACGAACAGCTGTGACGGCAACACCGCGATGGGCGCGCTGGATGCTGCCACCGGTGGCAATTGGAGCGGTTCGTACTCGTTGAACAGCTACTCCGTCGAGACGGTGCTGGGCGAGTCACACCCGTTCGGCACAGGCGCCTACTGGACGTTCTACGTCAACGGCAACTACGCCAACGCGGGCCCCTGTGGCATCCCCGTCCAGGACAACGACAAGATCCTGTTCTACGCGGGCGACAACGCGTTCGTCGATGGCCAGGGCGGCTTTGACGAGCCGGTGCTGCTGACCGCGCCGGCGACCGCCAAGCCGGGCGTCCCGTTCACCGTCACCGCGCGCAACGCGGTCACGACGTTCGATTCCAGCTACACGGGCACGACGCACTTCGAGCCTGCCGCGGGCGCGACGGTCCAGGGCGGGACGGCGACGGTCACGACCGGCGCCGACGGTTCGGCGCAGGTCACGGTCCCATCAGGCCCGTACGCCCTCGTCGTGACCAACGCCAATCGCGCACCCGGGCGGATCAGCGGCTGCGCGACGACAGGCACCGATGGCGCCTGCGGGTCGACGCAGCTCATCTGCCCGGCTGGCAGCAACGCCTGCGGCACGCCGCCGCCCGCGCCCTGCTTCACCACCGGCAGCGACGGCTTCTGCGGCTCGCCCGACAAGGTGGTGGCCAACGCGGCGATCACCGCGGTGACCGAAGGCAAGAAGTACAAGAAGGGCGCCGGTCCGCGCGAGCTGTCGGGCAAGGTCGCCAACGACGGCTCCGGCATCGCCGACGTCCGCCTGCGCCTTACGCGCACCGACGGCCGTAAGTGTGCGACCTACGACGGCAAGACCGAGAAGTTCAGGACGCTGAAGAAGTGCGGCGCGGCGCACGGTGTGTGGTTCTCGGTTGGCGCCAAGCAGGAGTTCACCTACCTGTTGCCGTCCAAGCTCGGCCGCGGCCGCTACGTCCTCGACGTCGAGGTCACCGACAAGGCCGGCAACACCACCAAGTCGCTGGCCCGCGGCACCTCGCGCGTGGTGTTCTTCGTTGCCTAGCCGGTCCCGCGTCCATGGCCGCCTGTGGGTGACCGCCGTCGCCGTCTCGATGACGGCGGTGGTCGCCGGCTGCGGCCTGGGCGCGGGACCGAAGGCAAGCGAGACCGAGTTGTTGGTGTCCAAGGACTTCGGCGCCGAGCCGATCGTCCAGACCGACCAGCCCAAGGTCGGCGGGTCCGACACCGTGATGCGCCTGCTGCAGCGCAACGCGCCGAAGGTGACGACGCGCTACGGCGGCAGCTTCGTGCAGTCGATCGACGGCGTCAGCGGCGGGGGCAGTGGGGGCACGTCCGACTGGTTCTTTTATGTCAACGGGATCGAGGCCGGCAAGGGCGCGACCTCGATCAAGGTCCGCCAGGGCGATCGGATCTGGTGGGACTACCGCGACTGGGGCGTCACCGACGACATCCCGGCGGTCGTCGGCTCGTTCCCCGAGCCGTTCTTGCACGGCGTCGACGGCCGCCGGCTGCCGACGCGCGTGGAGTGCGCGAACCCGCAGGGCGACGCCTGTGACACGGTCGCCGACAAGCTGGCTGACCTCGGTCAGGTCGCAGCCCGTGGTGGCGTCGGCAATAGCTTCGTGACCGACACGCTGCGGATCCTCGTCGGACCGTGGCAGGCGCTGCGCAACGAGTCGACGGCCAAGCTGCTGGAACGGGGGCCGGCGGGCAGCGGCGTCTTCGCCAAGCCCGCGGCCGACGGCAAGTCCATCGCCTTGGTTGACCAAGCAGGCAAGGTGACCCGCACGCTCGGCGCGGGCAGTGGCCTGATCGCGGCGACCCAGGTCCGAGACGTCAAGGATGAAGTCAGCGATCCAGTGTGGATCGTCACCGGGACCGACGACGCGGGCGTCAGCGCGGCTGCGGCTGCGCTCGACGAGGGCGCGCTCAACGGGCACTTCGCGGTGGCGGTCGCCGGCGGCAAGCCCATCGGCCTCCCGGACCGCGGCCAATGAGATATCGCCGCCGTGCGAGCCCGCTGCACGCGGCCCGCGCCGCGGCGGGCGGCATGTGGTGCGCGGCGCTGGCGGCGGCGGCGCTGGCGGCCGAGCACCCGATCGTGCTGGTCGGCCTGACGCTCGTGGTGCTGGCGGGCGCGGCGGGGGCCGGTGTCGCGCGCGAGGTCGGGCGCATCGTCCTGTGGATGCTCCCCTGGGCCTTGACGATCGCGATCATCAACATGCTGGTGGTGCGCGAGGGCTTCACGATCCTCGCGCGGCTGGGGGAGATCCCGCCGTTCGGACAGGTCGACTTGACGCTCGAGGCGTTGGTGTACGGGTTGCTTTTCGGCCTGCGGTTGCTGACCGTGGCCGCGGCGTTCGCGGTGTTCACGGTCGCGGTCGATCCCGACGACCTGCTGCGCGTCATGCGCCGCGCGTCGGTGCGCTCGGCGCTGGCGGCGACGCTGGCCACGCGGCTGGTGCCGGTGCTGGCAGCTGACGCGCAGCGCATCGAGGAGGCACGCCGCTGCCGGGCCGATCGCGGCGGGGAAGGCGCGGTGGCGCGGATCGCGGTGCTGCGGGCGGTGGCCAGCGGCGCGCTGGACCGCGCGCTCGACGTCGCCGCGACGCTCGAGGTGCGCGGGTACGGCAGCGCGCGACGCGGAGGGCGGTCGGGGCGTCCATGGTCGCGCCATGACCGGGCGTTCATGGTCTCCGCCGTCGCGCTGATCGCGTTGACGGTTATCGCGCGCGTGGTGCCGGTCGCGACCTTCGACCCGTATCCGGAGATCACGGGCGCGGGCGCCGCCGAGGCGCTGCTGCTGACGGTCGCCTTCGCGCTCGTCGCGCTGCTGCCGTTCGTCGATCGGCGGGGGATCGCGCCGTGACGCCGCCGCCGATCCTCGAGCTCGAACACGTCACCTACACCTACGCGGGTGCGACGGTGCCGTCGCTGCGCGATGTCTCGCTGCGCGTCGAGGAGGGTGAGATGGTGGTCTTGGCCGGGCGCTCGGCCGGCGGCAAGTCCACCATGTTGCGCGCGGCTTCCGGGTTGGTTCCCCATTTCCATGGCGGGACGTTCGGCGGTGTGGTGCGCGTCGGCGGGATGGACACGCGCGAGCACGGGCCGGCCGAGCTGTCGCGGATCGCCGGCTCGCTCTTTCAGGATCCCGAGTCGCAGGTCGTGCTGACGACGGTGCGCGCCGAGCTGGCGTTCCCGTTGGAGAACCGCGGCCACGGACCGGCGGCGGTCGCGCGCGGGGTGGAGGAGGCGGCGCTTGCGCTCGGGATCGCGCATCTGCTGGACCGGGCGACCAACGAGCTCAGCGGTGGCGAGCAGCAGCGCGTGGCGCTCGGCGCGGCGCTGGCCGGGCGACCCAAGTTGGTGTTGTTGGACGAGCCGACGTCGCAGTTGGATCCCGTCGCCGGCGACGAGCTGATCTGGCTGCTGCGGCGCCTCAACGAGGAGTGGGGGACGACGATCCTCCTCGCCGAGCACCGGCTGGAGCGCTGCCTGCCCGCCGCCGACCGCGTCGTGGTGATGGCCGACGGCGCGATCGCCTGCGACGCGCCGCCACGCGACTTCCTCGCCTGGGCCGGCGACGCCGCACCCGAGTTGCAGACGCCGGCGGCGCGCATGTTCCGCGCGGCCGGGTTGGCCCCACCGCCCTCAGGTGTCAAGGACGCACGCGCTGCGCTGCGCGCGCGCGGCATCGACCTCGACGCAGTCGCCACCCCAGGGAGCGTCGAGGGACGACTGAACCACGCTCTCGGTGGTTC
>JBEVLC010000355.1:0-2694 GCA_040509415.1 Baekduia sp.
GGGGCTTCGTCGAGGCCAACGGCGGCAGGGTCGCCGTCGAGTCGCTGCCCGGTCAGGGCACGACCTTCGTGATCACGTTGCCGATCGAGGCGGTCGACGACGTCGCCGTGCCGCCCGCCGACGCCCGGGTGCTGCCCGCGTGAGCGGCGCGGGCGGCGCTCGGGTCCTCGTCTGCGACGACGATCCGCAGATCCTCCGCGCGTTGCGCGTCGTCCTGCGCGACGCCGGCTATGACGTCGTGCCCGCCGAGACCGGGGAGGAGGCGCTGGACCGCATGGCGGTCCGCCCGCCCGAGGCGGCGATCATCGACCTGATGCTGCCCGGCATCGACGGCGTCGAGGTCTGCCGCCGGCTGCGGGAGTGGAGCCAGATCCCGGTGATCGTGCTGTCGGCCGTCGACGAGGACGCCGAGAAGGTCCGCGCGCTGCGCGGCGGCGCCGACGACTACGTCACCAAGCCGTTCTCGCCCGACGAGCTGCTGGCGCGGCTGGAGGCGGCGCTGCGGCGTGCCGGCGCGGCGCCCGACGAGCCCGTCCTGGAAGTTGATGGCCTTGCCTTGGACCTCGCCGCCCGCCGCGTGACGCTCGACGGCCAGGA
Source organism: Baekduia sp. (assembly GCA_040509415.1). GTDB lineage: Bacteria > Actinomycetota > Thermoleophilia > Solirubrobacterales > Solirubrobacteraceae > Baekduia. Next base: position 598 of record JBEVLC010000355.1, read on the forward strand.
GCTGCACCTGACCCCGATCGAGTACTCGCTCCTGCGCCTGCTGATGCGCAACCGCGGGCGGCTGCTGACGCACCGCGCGCTGTTGACCGACGTCTGGGGACCGGAGTACGCCGACGCCACCAGCGTGCTGCGCACCCACATCGCCAACCTCCGCGGCAAGATCGAAGGGCCCGGCCACCAGCGTCGCTACATCCGCACGGATTCGGGCGTCGGCTACCGCTTCGTGGCCTGATCGCACGCGCCTCAGGCGCCTTGACGAAATCTTGATGGCGGCGCCGGAAGTCTGCACGGGAACCTGACGACGGCGGTTCCAAGATGGCTTCATGGACGTCATCGCCATCCTCCTCCTCGTCGCGGTGTTCGCATCGCTGGCGGGGCTCATCGAGCTGCTGGACCGCGTATGAAGGGCTCGGATCTGTTCGGCCTGATCGTGTGCGTGCTCGTGCTCGGCTACCTCCTGTACGCGCTGCTGCGCGGGGAGAAGTTCTAGGCGATGGGTCAGGGCTTCCTTCAGATCGCGGTCTTCTTCGCGATCATCGTCGCCGTCGCGCCGTTCGTCGGCGCCTACATGGCCCGCGTCTTCTCCGACGAGCGCGTCTTCCTGACGCCCGTCGTGGGTCCCGTCGAGCGCGGTCTCTACCGCCTCTTCCGAGTAGATCCCGACCAGGAGCAGGACTGGAAGGCCTACGCCAAGTCCTTGGTGATCGTCTCGGTCCTCTTCTCGATCCTGCTCTACGCGATCCTGCGCACGCAGGGCGTCCACCCGTTCAACCCCGAGGGCTTCAAGTCCGGGACCTGGGACGTGTCGTTCAACACGGCGTCGTCCTTCTTGACCAACACCAACTGGCAGTTCTACGGCGGCGAGACGACGATGTCGTACTTCTCGCAGATGGCCGGCCTGGCCGTGCAGAACTTCGTCTCCGCTGCCGTCGGCATCTCGGTGCTCGTCGCGCTGATCCGCGGCATCGTCTCGCGCCAGGGCAACGGGTCGCTGGGCAACTTCTACAAGGACCTGACCCGGATCATCCTGTACATCTTGGTCCCGTTCGCCGTCGTGGCGACCGTCGTGCTGGTCTCCCAGGGCGTCCTACAGACGCTCGGCGGCACGGTCGGCGAGATCGCTCGCGGCCCGGTTGCCTCCCAGGAGGCGATCAAGATGATTGGCACCAACGGCGGCGGGTTCTTCAACGTCAACTCGGCGTTCCCGCTGGAGAACCCGACGGGCTTCTCGAACTTCTTCGAGATGTTCATCATCTTGCTGATCCCGGCATCGCTGCCGTTCACCTTCGGGCGGATGGTCGGCAACCGCCGTCAGGGCTGGACGATCTTCGGCACGATGTCGCTGCTGTTCGTCGTCAGCGTCGTCGTGGTCTACATCGCCGAGCAGCACGGGACCCCGGCGCAGCACCTGGCGGGCCTGAACACCGGTCACATCAGCGGCAGCACGGGCGGCAACCTCGAGGGCAAGGACCAGCGCTTCGGCATCGCGTCCTCGTCGCTGTTCACGGCGATCACGACGGTCGTCTCCTGTGGTGCGGTCAACAGCGCGTTCGAGTCGCTGACCGGGCTCGGTGGCCTGGTCCCGATGGCCAACCTCGGCTACTCCGAGTCGGTCTTCGGCGGGGTCGGCACCGGCTTGTACATGATGCTGCTGTTCGTCCTGCTCGCCGTGTTCATCGGTGGCCTGATGGTCGGGCGCACGCCGGAGTACCTGGGCAAGAAGATCGAGCCCAAGGACGTCAAGCTGGTGTCGATCGGCGCGTTGTTCACCGCCTTGATCGTGCTGGTGTTCACCGCGCTGGCGTTGAGCACCAAGTACGGCGGACCGTCGATCTACGCCTCCGGCCCGCAGGGCTTCAGCGAGACGTTCTACGCCTACCTCTCCCAAGCCAACAACAACGGCTCGGCGTTTGCCGGCTACACCGGCTATCTGCAGCCCAACGCGCCGGGCAACGTCGGCGCCCACGGCATCACGTTCGCCGATGTCATGGGCGGCCTGGCGATGCTTCTCGGCCGCTTCGTCCCGATCCTCGCGGTGCTCGCGGTCGCCGGCGGGGGGGGGGGCCCGCACGGGGCGCCCGCCCGCCCGGGGGGCGT
>JBEVLC010000356.1:0-13508 GCA_040509415.1 Baekduia sp.
CTCCGCAGTTACTCCTCGCGGCGGCGCTCGTCGTCGCGCTTCAAGGCGTTGGTGAAGCGCTGCGGGACGCGCGGGGCGGCGACGCCGCCGTCCTGTTCCCAGAGCGTGATGACGATGAGCTCGGCGCCGTCGCGACGGCAGACGAAGATGAGTGAGCGATCGACGAGGTCGCGGACGTAGACCGAGCCGCGCGCGCCGGTGGCGCCGGGCGGAGGCACGTCGTCGATGCGGCCTGCCTCGACCGCCCGCGCGACGCGCCCGACGATCTCGGGCCGCGCGTCCAACGCGCCCGCGATCCGCTGGCGGTAGCGCTCGACCGCGTGGTCAGTTACCGCAACCAACATGATGGCCTAAAGAACCAACCGGTAGCGGATCTCGCAGACACCGGGCAGCGTCTCCTGCTCGGTGCCGTCGAGCGACCAGCCGTGGCGCTCGTACAGCGCGCGGTTGTGCGCGTTCTCACGGAAGGTCCACAGCAGCGCGGTCGTGTGGCCGGCGTCGCGCAACACGGCCTCGGCGTGGGTCAGCAGCAGGTCGTCGACCTCGGCCTCGTGGCCGGTGTCGGGATCGACGTGCAGGACGCCGATCTCGCCGTTGGCCACGCCGACGACGCCGACGATCTCGCCCTCGTGCTCGGCCAGCCACGCCTCGCCGGGCCTGACGCCGTTCCACAGCCCGATGCGGTCGTCGAGCGTTGGCATGTGGTCCTCGTCGACAAAGCCCTCGTACTCCGCGCGCCAAGCGCGCACCTGCAGCGCGGCGATGGCGTGGACGTCCCTCGCGGCGACCGGACGGATCAGGACCGCGGCGTTCGACGTCATGGCGCGAGAGTCTGCCGGTAGCGGAGCTCGGGCGCCCCGGCGGTGGTGCGGGTCGCGCCGTCGGCAGTCCAGCCGCGCCGCTCGTAGAAGCCGCGCGCGTGGCCGTTGGCCTCAAACAGCCACACGACTGTCTCGGCGAAGCCGGCGGCGCGCAGCCGCACGACCGCGTGGTCGTACAGCGTCGCCCCCACGCCCGCGCCCTGGGCCGCGGGCTCGACGTCGAGACCGCAGACCCGCCCGACCGACGGGTCGTCACCGTCAGGACCGACCTGCACGACGCCAACCACGCGCCCGCCGACCTCGGCGACGAACACGCCGTCGATCGCGCCCGGCGCCGACCAGCGCGCCTCGCGCTCCTCGATGGTGATCATGTCCGGCTCGGCGACGATGTCGACGTAGGCCCAGCGCCACGCGCGGACCTCCAGCTCGGCGAGCGTCCGAGCGTCGGCGACGGTCGCGGGCCGGATCACGCGTCGCCGAAGAGCAGCTGCTCCAGGCCGATGACCAGCGGCTCTTGCTGATCGCCGACACGGCGCACGGCCAGCAGCACGCCCGGCACGAACGACGTGCGGTCCGTGGAGTCGTGGCGGATCGTCAGCGTCTGACCGACATCGCCGAGGATGACCTCCTGGTGGGCGACCAGGCCGGGCAGCCGGACCGAGTGGATCGGCACGTCGCCCTCCATCAGCTCAGCCGTCCGCTTGGCCGTGCCCGACGGCTTGTCGAGCTTGCCGTCGTGGTGCAGCTCGATGATCTCGGCCTTGGCCATCAACTTGGACGCCTCGGTCGCGAAGCGCATCATCAAGATCGCGCCGATCGCGAAGTTCGGGGCCAGGAACGCGTTGCCCGAGCCGCGGCGCTGCGCCAACGGCGCCGGATCGAAGCCCGTCGTCCCGATCACCACGTGCACGCCGGCCTCGACGCACGCGATCGCGTTCTCCAGCGCCGTGTCAGGGCGCGTGAAGTCGACGACCACGTCGCAGTCGGGCAGGATCGCGGCCAGCGGCGTGTCGAGCGCGGGATCGGCACGGCCACCGAGGACGAGGTCATCGGCAGCCTCCACCCCCTCGCAGATCGCCCGTCCGACCTTGCCGGCCGCACCGGCCACACCCACCCGTAGGACATCAGCCATTGCAGAGATTCTCCAGCGTGCGAGCGAGCCCCTGGGCGAGCTCGCGCCCGGCATGCGAGCGCTCTGCGCGAGTCATGCCGCAGCCGCCTCCGCGAGCGTCGGGGACACCGCTTCCAGCGCGCCACGGAAGACGCTCTCATCGCCACCGATGCCGGCGGCGCTCAGGCGCTCGGGCGCATACAGCTCACGGGCCAGCCCCGCGACGTCATCCAGCGTGACCGCGTCGATCCGGTCGACGACCTCGTCGACGGTCAGCACCGGCATGTCGGCCAGGACCGACGAGCCGAGGCGGTTCATCCGCGCCGTCGTCGATTCGAGCGCCAGCACGACGCGGCCCTTGACGTTCTCCTTGGAGCGGTCGAGCTCCTCGGCGGTGATCCCATCGGCCAGCAGCTTGTCGAGCTCGGCGCCGACGACCTTCATCGCCGTCTGCACGTTGTCGGGCCGCGTGCCGAGGTACAGGCCGATCTGGCCCGTTCCCGCATACGACCCGGTGAACGAGTACACGCTGTAGGCCAGTCCGCGCTGCTCGCGCACTTCCTGGAACAGGCGCGAGGAGGAGGTGCCGCCGAGCACCGTGTCGAGGATCCGCAGCGCGAAGCGGCGATCGTCGTCACGGGCCAGGCCGGGTGCACCGAGCGCCACGTGGTACTGCTCGGTCTCCTTGGCGAAGAAGCGCCGGCGGGCCTGCGCGGTGCCGGGCAGCGCCAGCGGCGCGGGCGGCGCGCCGACCGGGGCCGGGTCGCCGATGGTCTGCGCGACGAGCTCGACGATGCGGTCGTGGTCGACCGCTCCCGCCGCCGCGACCACCACGTTCTGGGTGGTGTAGCGGCCGCCGTGAAACGCGCGCAGCTCGGCGGCCGGTGTGCCGGCCACCACCTTGCGCGTCCCGATGATCGCGCGGCCCAGCGGATGCTCGCCGAAGACGGCCTCGCCGAGCACGTCGAAGACGCGGTCCTGCGGGTCGTCCTCGTACATCGCGATCTCCTCGAGGACGATCTCGCGCTCCTGGGCGAGATCCTCGTCGGTGATCCGCGGACGCCAGACCATGTCGGCCATGACGTCGAAGGCCCGCTCGAGGTGGATGTCGAGCACGCGCGAGTAGACCGAGGTGGTCTCCTTGCCCGTGCCCGCGTTGATCTCGGCCCCCATGCCGTCAAAGATCTGATCGATCTCCAGCGACTCGTAGCGGGCCGAGCCGCGAAAGAGCATGTGCTCCAACAGGTGCGACAGGCCCGCTCGGTCGGCGTCCTCGAACCCCGAGCCCGTCCCGATCCAGAACCCCAGCGCCGCGGATCGCACGGAGTCCATGGACTCCGTGACGACCCGGACGCCCGAGTCAAGCTCGGTCAGGCGATGCTCTTCGCGCAGGGCTTTGCCCTAGTCCCGCTCGGGATCGCGGTCGGAACGGTGGCGCGGGCGGCCGGAGCCCCGCGGGCGATCGCCGTCGCCGCCGCCACGCGGGCCGCCTTCGCGGTCGCGCCGCGGGCCACGGTCGCCGCCGCCACTGCGCTCACGGCGCGGGCCGCCGCCGTTGCCGCCGCCCCCACCGCCGCCGGCGCTGACGGTCGCGAGCTCCTCGACCGACTTGCCCGCGATCTCCGGGTCGTCGGCGAGGCGCAGGCCGATGCGGCCGCGCTCACGGTCGACCTCGACCACGCGGACCTCGATGTCGTCGCCCTTGTTGAGCACTTCCTCGACGGTGCCGACGCGGTTGCCCGGCGACACGTTGGAGATGTGCAACAGGCCGTCGGTGCCCTTGGCCAGCTCGACGAACGCGCCGAAGGTCGTCGTCTTGACGACCTTGCCGCTGAAGGAGTCGCCGATCTCGACCTCCTTGGTCATCGTCCGGATCCGCTCGGCCAGCTTCTCGCCGAGCTCGCCGTTGGCGGAGTAGACGAGGACCTGACCGTCGTCGTTGACGTCGATCTGGGACTCGAATTCCTCCGACAGGCCGCGGATCGTCTCGCCGCCCTTGCCGATCAGCAGGCCGATCTTGGACGGGTCGATCTGCACCGTGATGATCCGCGGCGCGTAGGCCGACAGCTGCTCACGTGGGTTGTCGATGACCTTGCTCATCTGGCCCAGGATGTCCAGGCGGGCATCGCGGGCCTGGGCAAGCGCGTCGCGCAGGATGTCGAACGTGACGCCCGTGATCTTGATGTCCATCTGCAGGGCGGTGATGCCCTCAGCGGTGCCAGCGACCTTGAAGTCCATGTCGCCGAGGTGATCCTCGACGCCGGCGATGTCGGTGAGGACGGTGTAGTCGTCACCCTCCTTGATCAAGCCCATCGCGATGCCCGCGACCGGAGCCTTGATCGGCACGCCCGCGTCCATCAGCGACAGCGACGAGCCGCAGACCGACGCCATCGACGACGAGCCGTTGGACTCGAAGATGTCGGAGACGACGCGCACCGTGTAGGGGAAGTCGTCGATCGACGGGACGACCGGCACCAGGGCGCGCTCGGCCAGGGCGCCGTGACCGATGTCACGCCGCTTGGGGCCGCGCATGAAGCCCGTCTCACCGACCGAGAAGGCCGGGAAGTTGTAGTGGTGCCAGTAGTACTTCTTGGTCTCCAGGCCGAGCGTGTCGAGGCGCATCTCCTCCTTCAGCGTGCCGAGGGCGGCGACGCTGAAGGCCTGGGTCTGACCGCGGGTAAACAGCGCGGAGCCGTGCGTGCGCGGAGCGACCGAGACCTCGATCGAGATCGGACGGATCTCCGTCTCGTGGCGGCCGTCAGGACGCTTCTTGTCCTTGGCGATCCGCTCGCGGATGATCTGCTTCTCGATCTTGGCGAACGCCGACTTCGCGTTGGCCTTGTACTCCTCGTAGGTGTCGGCCTCGGGATCGCCGGCGTACTTCTCGACGACGGCCGTCTCGACGGCCTTGGTCGCGTCCTGGCGCTCGAGCTTGTCGAAGACCTGGGTGGCGGCATCCAGATCGGCGCCGTGCGACGCGCGGATCTCGTCGAGCAGGTTGGCCGGAAGCTCCTTGACCTCGACCTCGAGCTTCGGCTTGCCGGCCTTCTCGGCCAGCTCGCGCTGAGCGCCACACAGCTTCTTGATCGCGTCGTGGGCGATGTCGAGCGCGTCGAGGATCTCGGCCTCGGAGACCACGTTGGCCCCGGCCTCGACCATCAGGATGGCCTCTTCGGTACCGGCCACGATCAGGTCGAGGTCGGTGTTCTCGAGGAGGTCCTCCTCGTCGGGGTTGACGACGAAGTTGCCGTCGATCTTGCCGATGCGGACCGCACCAACGGGGTTGGGCAGCGGGACCGGCGAGATCATCAGCGACGCGGAGGCGCCGTTCATCGCGAGGATGTCGTACGGGTGGACGTGGTCGATCGAGAGCGGGATCGCGACGATCTGCGTCTCATAGCGCCAGCCCTTGGGGAAGAGCGGGCGGATCGGCCGGTCGATCATGCGCGCGGTCAGCGTGCCCTTCTCGCCCGAGCGGCCCTCGCGCTTGAAGAAGGAGCCGGGGATCTTGCCCGCGGCGTACATCCGCTCCTCGACGTCCACGCTCAGCGGCAGGAAGTCGATGTCCCGCAAGTTGCCGACCGTGGCGGTGTTGAGCACCATGGTGTCGCCCTGACGGACGACGACGGCGCCGGAGGCCTGCTTGGCCATCTTCCCGGTCTCGAAGGAGATCTCCTTACCGGCGATCTCGACGGTGACCGTGGTCACGGCGTCATCTGACATATGTCGTTCCTCCTGGGGCCCACGCGTCGGACTCGGCGGGCCGGGTGTCTCTTCATCTTTGATCCGAAAGTTCGTGCTCAGTCTACCGAGGGACGCAGCAACGCAGGCGTTGCCGTCACCCCGGCCCGCATCCCCTCGCGCAGGTCACGCGCCACGCGCGCAGCGACCGCGTCGGCGCGGCGGTCGGCCTCGAAGCGGTCGAGGTCGATGCCCAGCTCGGCGCAGCGGTCCCACAGGTGCGGGTCGTCGATGCGGCCCTGATCGGAGAACAGCGCATCGTGAAACGGCCAGAACGCCCCTTGGATCGCGGCCGCCTCGACCGCGTGGGCCAGCGGGACCGCGCGCGGATGGCGGGCGCGCAGCGCGAAGTGGCGGAAGACGACGGAGCGGCCGGCGTCCTTGAGCGCGATCGCCGCGACCGCGCAGCGCGGGCAGCTGAAGTCGGCGTACATGATGGTCAACTCAGGGTCGTCGGCCTGACCGCGAAGGTGGTCGTCGGGGCGAATCGGGGGAACCGGCGCGCTGGTGAGATCGCCCATGCGCTGCAGACCGTACCCCTCGGCGATGCGCATCTTCACGCTGGAGCGCGAGCAATTGCTGCCGGGCAGGCCGGATGAGGTCTTCGCGTTCTTTGCCGACGCGCGCAACCTGGAGGCGATCACGCCACCGTTCCTGCGCTTTACGGTGGTGACGCCGGGCGAGATCCCGATGCAGGTCGGGACGCTGATCCAGTATCGGCTGACGCTGCGTGGGGTTGGCGTGAACTGGCTGACGTCGATCCAGGAGTGGGATCCGCCGTGGCGGTTCGTCGATGTACAGGTGCGCGGGCCATACGCGCTCTGGCATCACACGCATGAGTTCGGTGCGAGCGACGATGGCAAGGCCACGATCATGCGCGACACGGTGCGCTATGCGATCGGGTTCGGGCCATTGGGGCCGGTCGCCGCTCGAGCGTTCGTGCATCGGGACGTGGGGTCGATCTTCGACTTCCGGCGTGATGCGGTGGTGCCGGCGTTGATGGCGCTCAGCTCGGGCGTCGGTGATGGCGCGCGGCGTGGTCCGCTGGCATCGAGGAGGAGGTAAAGCGGGGCCCGGACGCTTGGGGTCTGACCGCGAGGCGGGTTCGCCGGCCAGGGCGGGTCCGAGCGAGCCCGGGTCGATTTCACCCTGACAGTTGGGGTCAGTTCGACCCGGATCGGAGATTGGGTGCCGAGCGAAGGTCCGGGTCGCGTTATGACTGCGTGTTGAACATTTGGCGCCCCGGATCGGCAGCCGCGACGATCCGCGCGGCCCTACGAAGCGCTGCCGACGGACTCAAGCCCGTCGAAGATGAGGTTCACGCCGGGCAGGTCCCCGGGTGAGTCCGCGAGGTGCGACCAGGCAACGACGCCGTCAGGCCCGACGATGACGAGCGCGCGGTTGGTCATGCCGACCGGCTCGAAGTACGCCCCGAACACGCGCGAGCCCGCGCCCTTGGGCTCGAAGTCCGAGAGCTGCTCGATCGAGACGCCGAGCTTCTCCTTGAAGGCGGTCTGCGACCACACCGCGTCGGTCGAGACGCCGTAGAGCGTCGCGCCCTGCTCGGTCAGCTCGGGCAGCGCCTCTTCGTAGATCTGGAACTGGTCGGTGCAGACCGGGCTGAAGGCGAACGGGTAGAAGACCAGGACGGTGGTCTTGCCCAGGAGATCCTCCGGCGTGAACTCGCTGCCGTCCCCGCGCCGGAGCAGGAAGTCGGGGACCTTGGTCCCGGGCGCGATGATGCTCACGAGACGCGCCCGCGCTAGCGGCGCAGGCCGAGCTCGGCGATGAGGGCGCGGTAGCCCTCGAGGTCGTTCTTGCTCAGGTAGTTGAGCAGACGACGGCGCTGGCCGACGAGCATCAGGAGGCCGCGACGGCTGTGGTGATCCTTCTTGTGCTCCCGAAGGTGCTCGGTCAGATCGTTGATGCGCGCCGTCAAGAGGGCGACCTGGACCCGGGTGCTCCCGGTGTCCTGGGCGTTCTCCCCGAACTTGGCGACGATCTCCTGCTTGCGGTCAGCGGTCAGCGTGCTCATGTGCGACGAGAGAAGGTAGCAGGCCGTCAATCTGCGACGAGGCTTCGTGCCTCGTCGACATCGCGCCCCATCTGCTCCACGAGCGCGTCAACGGAGTCGAAGCGGCGCTCGCCACGCAGCCGGCGGAGGAACTCGATGCGAATCTTCTCGCCGTACAGGTCGCCCGACCAGTCGATCAGGAACGCCTCGATCAGCTCGCCGCGACCGGTGACGAACTGGGGCCGGACACCGACGTTGGTGGCAGCCGCCACGAGCGACCCGTCGGGCAGTTGCACGCGACAGGCGTAAACGCCGTGGCCGGGCACGACGAACCCGGGCGCCGGCACGAGGTTGGCCGTCGGGAAGCCCAGCGTGCGGCCGCGCTTGTCGCCGTGCTGAACCTCGCCGTCGACGGAGAACGGCGCGCCGAGCAGCTCGTCGGCGTACTGCACCGCCCCGCCGGCGAGCAGGCCACGGATGTGGCTGGAGCTGACGACCTCGCCATCGACCTCCAGCAACGGCACCGTGCGCGTCTCGAAGCGCGGATCGCCGGCGAGCATCCGCGCGTCGCCCTGGGCCTTGTGGCCGAAGCGGAAGTTCTCGCCGATGCTCACATGAGTCGCCGCAACGCGCTCGACGAGGACGTGATCGACGAAGTCCTGGGCGCTGCGCGCCGCGAAGTCGCTGTCAAACGGGATGACGACCAGCTCCTCGACGCCGAGCGACGCCACCAGCTCGGCCTTGCGATCGAGCGTGGTCAAGAGCCGCGGCTGGGTGCCCGGAGCGACGACCGACTGGGGATGCGGATCGAACGTGATGACCGTCTCGGCCCCGGCGATGACCTCGCGGTGGCCGAGGTGGACGCCGTCGAAGGTGCCGATGGCCACCCGCCGCGGGCGCGGCTCCACGTCGGGCAGGTACGTGAGCTTCACGCCCGGAAGCCTACGCGGGGCTTGGCGACGTCGTCGGTGACATGCGCCACGCAGATCGCCTCACCGTCAGGATCGAGCAGCAGCGCCTCGCCGTCGGCGACGCCCGCGTCGACCGCCACGGTCTGGCCGTGGCCGGCCTTGCGGGACGTCTGCTCGTCCAGCGCGACCACCGGCAAGATGCCGTCCAGCGCCTCGGCGAGGCTGAGGACGCGCGGTGCGAAGGCCTCGGTGTCGTCGCGATCGGGCGGCGCCACGGCCTCGGCGACCGCGAAGCGACCGATCGCCGTCCGGCGCAGCTCGACGCAATAGGCGTCGCCGAGGTCGGCGATCAGCGATCGCACGTAGGTCCCCGAGGAGCAGGCGATCGCATACCCCGCGCGGTCGCCCTCACGCCAGCGCTCCTCGAAGCGCTCGACGCGCACCTCGCGCTCGGGGATCTCGACCGCCTCCCCCGCGCGCGCCATCGCGTACGCGCGCCGGCCGCCGATCTTGATCGCGCTATAGGCCGGCGGGCGCTGGCGGATCAGCCCGGTGGGCAGGACGACATCCGGCGGCGGCACGCGCCCCGTCTCGGTCAGCTCGCCCTCCGGGTCGCCGGTGCTCGACGTCCACCCCAGCCGCGCGACCGTCTCATAGGCCTTGGGTTGCTCCATCAGGTAGCGCTGGATGCGCGTGGCGCGGCCGATCAGGACGATCAGCAGCCCGGTCGCGAAGGGATCCAGCGTGCCGCCGTGGCCGACCTTCGTCTTGCGCGGCAGCGTGCGCCGCACCCGGGCGACGATGTCGAACGACGTCGGCCCCGCTGGCTTGTCGACCAGGATCACACCATCGGCCGGCAAGGACGCCCCTAGGTCGACGACAGTGCGAGCTGCGCGGCGATCTGCTCGCGCAGGAAGGCGACCAACTCGTCGTCGCCGAGCTCGGTCGTGAACCCGGCGGCCTGGCGATGGCCGCCGCCGCCGCCCGCACGGGCGATGGCCGACACGTCGACCTCGCCGTCGGTCGAGCGCAGCGAGACCTTCTTGAGGATCCGCTCCGGATCGGCGCCATCGATCTCCCGCGCCAGCGCCGCGACCTTCGTGTGCTCGACCGACCGCAGGTGGTCGATGATGCCCTCGGTGTAGCTGTCCTCGGCGCCGACGCGCTCGAAGTCCTCGCGCGTCAGGCGCGCGATCGTCAGCGCACCGCCGTCGTGGCGCTCCACCCGCGCCAGCGCGCGACCGAGGAGCTCCAGCTTGGCGTAGGGCATGTCCTCGTAGAGCCGGCGGTAGATCGCGTGGGTGTCGACCCCGGCCTCGATCAGCTCGGCGGCCATCACGTGCGACCGCGGGCCCGTGTTCTCGTACATGAACCGGCCGGTGTCGGTGACCAGGCCGACGTAGAGCGCCTCGGCCAGCTCGTGGTCGGGCTCGACGTCCAGCGCGCGCATCAGGTCCCAGACGATCTCGGTCGTGCAGGCCGACTCCGGGTCCACGAGATTGACCGTGCCGAAGCGCGTGTTGTCGTGGTGATGGTCGATGTTGAGGATGTGGACGTCGGCGCCCTTGACGATCCCCAGCGGGTTGCGGTCGATGTTGCCGCAGTCGAGGTAGATGATCGTGCGCTGCGGCAGATCGGTCGGCGGGACCGTCGAGAGCCCCTGCAGATCGAAGAAGCGGTACTCGTAGGGCAGCGGGAACTCGTCGGCGGCCATCAGCATGACCGAGTCCTTGCCCAGCGCGGTGAGGATGCGGTGCATCGCCACCAGCGAGCCGAGCGCGTCGCCGTCGGGGTGCTCGTGGGTCACCAGGCAGAAGCCCTCACCCGCGCGGATCTCGCGCAGCACCTCCTCGCGCGCCGCGGTGGCGCCATTGCGATCCATCAGGCTCCGTCCTCCGTGACGTGCTCGATCAGGGCTTCCAGCTTGGCGGCCTTCTCTGCCGTGTCATCCAGCAGGAACTGCAGGGCCGGTGTGCGCTTCATCCGCAGCTCACGGGCGATGCGCGTCTGGAGGATGCCGTGCGCGGACGCCAGCCCTTGGAGCGTCGCGGCCTTCTCCTCCTCGGTGCCGAACACGCTCACGAAGACCCGCGCTTGGCGCAAGTCAGCACTCGTTCGCACCTCGGTGACTGTCACGAAACCGACCCGGGGGTCCTTGAGATCATGGGCGACGGCATCGCCGAGCACCTCGCGGACGGCTTCGTCCACGCGGCGCATCCGCGCTCCTCCAGAACTCATCCTAGACCCTCGGCATGGCGTCGAGCAGTCGGAGCGGTGAGCAGGCCTTCATCGGCGCTCACCGCCCCGCCCGGAACTACGACGGCTGGAGCTGACGCTCCACCTGTCGTGTCTCGTAGACCTCGAGGACATCGCCCTCGCGGACGTCCTGGTACTTGTCGAGCACGATGCCGCACTCATAGCCGGCAGCGACCTCACGGGCGTCCTCGTTGAAACGCCGCAGCGTGTCGATGGTCGTCTCGGTGACGACCGTGCCGTCGCGGACCAGCCGGACCTTCGCCCCGCGGCGGACAACGCCGTCGGTGACGTAGGAGCCGGCGATGGTGCCGATCTTGGATGCCTTGAACGTCTGGCGCACCTCGACGGTGCCGATCGTGTCCTCCACGATCTCCGGAGCGAGCAGGCCTGTCATGGCCGCGCGCAGGTCGTCGAGCGCCGCGTAGATCACCGAGTAGTCGCGGATCTCCACGCCCTGGCGGTCGGCGAGCGCCGCTGCGTCGCCCACCGGGCGCACGTTGAAGCCGATGATGACGGCCTCTGAGGCGGCGGCGAGCATGACGTCGGACTCGTTGATGCCGCCGACGCCGCTGTGCAGCACGTCGACGCGCACCTCGTCCTGAGGCAGGCGGGCGATCTCGTCCTCGAGCGCCTCGACCGAACCGGCGACGTCACCCTTGATGACGAGCGGCAGCTCGGCGAGCTCCGCCTCGCGGGCGCGGCGGAAGACGTCCTCGAAGGACACCTTGCGACCGGAGCGGCGGGCCAGCGCCTCGGACTTCTCGCGCGTCTCGCGCTCGGCGGCCAGGCGACGGGCCTCCTTGTCTGACTCGACCGCGCGGACGTGCTCACCGGCGTCGGGGACGCCGTCGAAGCCGAGGATCTCCACCGGATCGCCGGGGACCGCCTCAGTCACGCGCTCGCCGCGGTAGTCGATCATCGCGCGGACACGACCCGGCTCGGCGCCGGCCACGATCGACTCGCCGATGCGCAGCGTGCCGCGCTGGATCAGCACGGTGACGACCGGGCCGCGGCCCGGATCGAGCTTGGACTCGATGACGACACCCGACGCCTCGGCGGTCGGGTTGGCCTCGAGCTCCTCGAGCTCGGCGACCACGAGGATCGTGTCGAGCAGGTCCTCCAGGTTGGTGCCGGCCTTAGCCGAGACATCGACGTACTCGGTCTCGCCACCCCACTCCGACGGCTGGAGGCCGAGCTGCGTGAGCTCGGTGCGCACCCGCGTCGGGTCCGCCCCCTCCTTGTCGATCTTGTTGACCGCGACGATGATCGGGACGTCGGCCGCGTTGGCGTGGTCGATGGCCTCGTTGGTCTGCGGGCGCGCGCCGTCGTCGGCGGCGACCACGATCACGGCGATGTCCGTCACCCGGGCGCCGCGGGCACGCATGGCGGTGAACGCCTGGTGACCGGGGGTGTCCAGGAAGGTGATGGTCTTGCCGTTGTGATGGACCTGGTAGGCGCCGATGTGCTGCGTGATGCCACCGGCCTCGCCGGCGGCGACCTCGGTCTTGCGGACCGCGTCCAGCAGCGACGTCTTGCCGTGGTCGACGTGGCCCATGATCGTCACGACCGGCGGGCGCTCGACGAGATCCTCGGCGTCGTCGTCGTACTCGATCTCGACATCGGCGTCGTCGCTCAGCGTGACGATCTCGATCGTCTTGTCGAGCGCGTCGGCTACGGCCTGGATCTGGTCGTCGGCCAGCGTCTTGGTGACCATCGCCAGCACGCCCATGGACATGAGCTGCTTGATGACGTCCGGAACCGGGACGCCGAGGTACTCGGCGACGTCCTTGACCGTCGAGCCGGAGTTGATCCGGACCGTGTCGATCCGCGTCAGCTGATCGGCGGCCAACATGTCCGGCGTGTCCGGCATCGGCGTGCGACGACGGCGACGACGGCGACGCGGCGGACGCTGCGGCGCCGGGCCGGGGCCCGCGCCGGGACCGCGACGGGCGGCCTGGGAGTCGATGACGACGCGGCGCTTGCCGGCGCCGGGACCGCCCTCGCTGCGCATCCCGCCACGCGTGGGACGACCGGCCTGGCCCGAGGGCTGGGACTGCGTCTCGTCGCGCTTGGGGCGCTTGGGCGGCTCGGGGACCGAGATGATCCGCGGACCGGCGCCAGGCTTGGGCGGCTCGACGTGCGGGACCAGCCCGGGCGTCTTGTCGTCCTTGCCCTTGGCGGTCGCGGCACCCTTGGCGTCGGCGGGCGCCTCGGCGTCTGCGGCGGGAGCCTCAGCGGCCGGAGCCTCGGCAGCGGGCGCCTCGGCCTGGGGCACGACGATCTTGGGACGGTTGGCCTGAGAGTCCACCGACGGTGCCGGGACCGAGATCTTCTTGCGGCCCTTGGGCTTGGCGGGTGCCGGGGCCTTCTTGGCCGGCGTCTCGGCGGGCGCTGCTGCCTGCGGAGCCTCGGGCGCGAGCGCGGGCGGAGCCGTCGTGGCCTCCGGGGCCTGCGGCGTGATCTCCTCGGGCGCGACCGGCTCGGGCGCCTGGACCTCGGACGTCGCCGCCGCCGCGGGCTGCGGCGTCGTGCGGGCCTGGCCCGGGCCGCTGCGACCCATCTGGCGGCGAGGATCGACCGGGAGGTCGTCGAGCACGGGACGGCGCGGGACCGGACGGGCGGGCTGCGGCGTGCCGCGGCCGCCGCCGGTGGAC
>JBEVLC010000357.1:0-3809 GCA_040509415.1 Baekduia sp.
GCTCGATCTCTCGCTGGAGCTCCGCACATGACCACCGCCACCGCCGGCCCCGACACCGTGGCGCTCGCGGCCGAGATCCGCGAGCTCGCGCGGCAGCGCAACGCCGTGATCCTGGCCCACAACTACGAACGGCCCGAGGTCCAGGACGTCGCCGACTACGTGGGCGACTCGCTCGGCCTCTCGATCAAGGCGGCGGCCGCGTCCGACGACGTGATCGCGTTCTGCGGCGTGCACTTCATGGCCGAGACGGCGTCGATCCTCTCGCCGGACAAGAAGGTCCTGATCCCCGATCTCGACGCCGGCTGCTCGCTGGCGGACTCGATCACGCCCGAGCAGCTCACGGCCTGGCAAGCGAAGCACCCCGGCGCGGTCACCGTCATGTACGTCAACACGACGGCCGAGATCAAGGCACTGACCGACTACTGCGTGACGTCGTCCAACGCCGTCAAGGTCGTCGAGCACATCCTCGCCGAGCATGGGGCCGACACGCCGATCCTGTTCGGGCCCGACATGTGGCTGGGCGCCTACGTCGAGAAGGAGGTCGGCCGTTCGCTGCACGTCTGGGACGGCGAGTGCCACGTCCACGCTGGCATCCGCCCCAAGGACATCACCACGATGCGCGCCGAGCATCCCGACGCCGACTTCCTGATCCACCCCGAGTGCGGCTGTTCGACGCAGGTCATGGAGTACGTCGCCGCCGGCGACATCGCGACCGAGGGCGTCCACATGCTTTCCACCGGCGGGATGCTCGACTACGCCAAGGAGCATGCCGGCCAGGGCGGCACGGCGATCATGGCGACCGAGACCGGCATGCTGCACCAACTCCGCATGGCCGCTCCGGACGTCGACTTCGTCGCCGCCAACGAGCGCGCCTCCTGCAAGTACATGAAGATGATCACGCTGCCGAAGCTGCGCGACTGCCTGCGCGACCTCAGCGGCGAGGTCAAGGTCGACCCGGCGCTTGCCGAGCGGGCGCGGGTGCCGATCGAGCGGATGGTTGCTATCGGCTAAGAGGCGGCCGGCGCAGCCTCGCGCTGCGCCCAGCCGTGCTGGAGGAAGTCCAGCAGCGTCTCCGGCGGCTGGGCCCCGGAGGCGCCGAACTTGCGGTCGATGACGAAGCAGGGGACCGCGCTGATGCCGGCGCTCTGGGCGGTGCGCTCATCATCGCGGACCTCCTCGGCGTAGCGCTCGGTCAGCAAGAGCTCGCGCACCTCGTCGGCGGGCAGCTCGACCTCGGTCCCCAGCGCTTGCAGCGTCGCGTGGTCGCTGATCAGCGCGCCCTCGCTGAAGTAGGCGCGAAAGAGCCGCTCCTTCATCGCGTCCTGCTTGCCGTGGGCGGCGGCGAGGTGGACGAGGCGATGGGCGTCGAAGGTGTTGCCCGAGCGCACGCGGCTGAAGTCGATCGCCAAGCCGTCGGCCGCGGCAGCCGCCGTCAGCTGAGCGTCCATCTCGGCGACCTCCTCCAGCGTGCGGCCGTACTTGCGCGCGATCCGCTCGGCGTGGCTGCCCTCGCGCTCGGCGGGCGCGTCGGGGTCGAGCTCGAACGAGCGCCAGACCACCGTGACCTCGTCGCGGTGCTCGAATCGCGCCAGCGCCGCAGCGAAGCGCGCGCGGCCGACGTAGCACCACGGGCAGGCGATGTCGGACCAGATCTCGACGAGCATTCCCGTCGAGGCTAGCGGCGAGGCGATGGGCTACAGCGTGTCGTCGACCAGCGCGACCGTGTCGAACACCGACGCGCCGTCATCGCCGGCGGCCAGCTCGGCCTCGTGGACCCAGGCGCCGGACGCCAGGACCTCGTCGAAGCAGGGGTCGCCGGTGCCCTCGTCGCCGGCGGCGCGCAGCGAGGCGGTCGAGGCCTCGGCATCGTCCTCGCCGCTGTCGTCAGACGACGCGCTCGCGCCGTCCTCCTCGTCGAGATCCTCGTCGTCGCCGAAGTCCTCGTCGTCGTCGGCGAACGCGTCGTCGTCGGCCAGATCCTGGGCGCTGCCGGCGCCGTAGGCGGCCTTGTAGCCGGCGGTTCCGTCGCACGCGACGCTCGACGCGTCAGCGATGGTCCCGGAGACGACCTTGCCGGTCGAGGCGAGACGCAGCGCGAGCACGCCGCCCGCGAACGAGACGACCTGCCCGGCGTTCTCGCGGCCATCTCTGATGCCGTCATCGTCGGTGTCGGCGCTGCGCGGGTCGTTGGCGGTGCGCTGCTCGGCGAGGTTGCGCAGGCCATCATGGTCGGCGTCCTCCCGCGCGTCGAGCCGGCCGTTGTGGTTGCTGTCGCGCTTGCTCGGATTGGTGCCGGCGCGCTGCTCGGTCGCGTTGTCGAGCTTGTCGCCGTCGCGATCCTCCGCACCGTCCTGACGGCCGTCGCGGTCGGAGTCGGCCTTCTTGGGGCTGGTGTGCGCGCGGTACTCGGTGAGGTTGGTCAGGCCGTCGCGATCGGGGTCGGCGACCGCGGACTTCACGTGGTAGCGCTTCTGGAACTTCGCGGGGAGCTTGGAGGAGGAGGACTTCTTGGCCGCCGAGGCCGTGGCGGGAAGGGCCAGAGCGGCGACGGCGATGGCGCACAACGCCGGCAGGCGCGAGGGGGCGAGCATGTCCGCAGAGTCGGCTTCGCGGGCCCATCGGTTGACGACAGCCCGGAAATCTGGCCATCCGTCTGCTAAAAGAGCTCGTCAGTTCTGGGGAGGCACTGGCCAGCAGACGGACGCCGTCATGCTGGGAGACATCGTCAGTTCTGGGGAGCTGCGGGCGCTTCGATCAGCTCGATGCCGTGCTCGATGACCTGGCGCACGATCGGCAGCGTCTCCTGCCGGCGGACGAGCTCCTCCGGCGTGTAGCAGTGCACGTCGGCGGCAGCGCCCATCTCGGCGGCATCCCACAGGCTGCCGGCCTGGTAGACGCGCTCCAGCCACGGAACGCCGGCAAAGTACTCCGAGATCAGGATCGCGACGTACTCGGGGCCGCGCTCGCGCTGGGGCGGCGCGCCACGGAGGTCGAGCACCCGCGCGCCGCCGATGACGACGCGCTCCAACGGCCAGCGTCCATCGACACGCTGGACGTACCGACCCAACTCGCGCTCGTTCAGCATTTCAGCCACGGCGACGGCCACGAGTGGTGACTGTGGCAGAACGAGCGACGCAGTGCCACCCGTTTTGCCATATGGGCTAGAACTCGTCCTCGTCGTGCGGCCCGACGCACGCGACGGCCGCGGCCTCGGGGTCGACCTTGCGGGCGACGGCCGCGACGTCGTCGAAGGTGACCGCGTCGAGCGCGTCGATTGCCCGGTCGGGATCGATGTCCTCGCCGAAGACGATCGCCTGCGTTGCAGCGAAGCGCGCGACCGCGTTGGTGTTCTCGAAGGCCAGGACGCGGCGGCCCGCGGCGTAGGCTCGTGCGCGCTCGACCTCCTCCTCGGTCGGGCCGTCGGCATGCAACTCGGCCACGATCTCGCGCATGCGGGCGTAGGCCTCGGCCGTCTTGGAGGACTCCAGCCCGGCCCCGAGTTGCAGGATCGCGGCGTCTGCGAGCGCGTGGTCGATCGAGTAGACCGAGTAGCAGAGGCCGCGCTGCTCGCGGATCTCATCAAAGAGCCGTGAGCCCATCGAGCCGCCCAGCAGCGTCGAGTAGATCGTCAGCGCGGCGCGCTGCGCGGGATCGGTTGCGTCGACGTCCGGGGCGTACATCAACCGCAGGTGCGATTGGTTGGAGTCGCGGGGGGGGGGGGGGGGGGGGGGGGGGGCGCCCGCCCGCCGGCGGGGGGGGGGCCCCGGGCGCGGCCGGCGGGGGGCCGCGCGGGCCACCCCCACCCCCCC
>JBEVLC010000358.1:0-26447 GCA_040509415.1 Baekduia sp.
CGAGTTGACGTGTGTTATCCCGGTCAACTCGACCAGGACCGGTCGCTCCACGCTGAAACGACGGTCCGGGTCGTTTTAGACGTCTGTGGGACGTTCAAAACGCCCCGGACCTCGCCTCGAACGTGGCGGATCCCCACTCGTCCCGCGAACCTTCACGCGGAAGACGAACGACGCCGCGAGCTCACTCCAGCTTCCTCCCCTCGGTGCCCCCGAACCCGCTGCGTAGCTCGCAAACGGTGCGCGCTGAGCGCCGCGGGTGCGCCACGCAAGCCACCATCCGCGGACGACACCGCCTACCCCGAATCGCCACCCCGCGCCGCCCCGAGATAGCGCGCCAGCGCGGCGGCCACGATCGCGTGCCCGCGCGCATTCAAATGCAGACCATCGCCGGCGAAGATGTCCACATCACCCGCCGCCGGATGCTCCCGCAGCGGCACATGCCACCCGCCGACCGCAGCGCTCGCCGCACGCGTCGCCTCCGCGAGCGCGACCAACCGCTCGCGCAACACCGCCACGAAGCGCTCCGGGACGAGCCCCGTCCCCGTGTTGTCCAACAGGTCGAAGGTGAGAACGTCGGCGCCCGCCGCCCGCAAGGGCCCGAGGATCGCCGACAGCTCATCGCGCACCATGTTGGGGTCGAACTCGCGGCGCAGCATGTCGTTGCCACCCGCAGCCACGATCACGAGATCCGGTACGAGCGCCAGCGCCGCGTCGAGCTGCGTCTCCCGGACCTCCGCCGCCGTCAGGTCGCGACGACCAAGGTTGTCCACCACCACCCCGCCCGGCCGAGCGACCGCCAACCCAGCGGCCAGCCGCTCACTCCACGCCAAATCCCGATACCCCGGCGACGGCTCGCGCACGCCGGCCGCGATGCTGTCGCCCAGCACCACGACGCGCTCCCACGGCACGTCCGGCCCAAGCAGCCGCCCCAGGTCCGCGTCGTTGACGACATGCGGGTCGGCCCACTCGCGGGCCAGGACGTCGATGTCCTTGATCATCGCGCCAGCCCCCAGGACACCACCGCGGTAGCCCCGAGCAAGGCAATGCACATCTCATAGACGCCGAGGTAGGACGCCGCGGCAGCAGGATCGGTCCCGCGCAGGATCGTCGCCATCGCCGCGACGCCAAGGGCGCCGCCGACCGCTCTCGCCGCCTGGTTGAGGCCGACGCCCGCGGCGAACTGCGCGGGCGCCACCGACAGCGCGGCCGCCGACGACATCCCGGTCGCGATCGCTCCCATGCCCACGCCGACGAGCGTCCCCGCCGGGAGCCAGAGCGTCACGAACGCCGGTGCATCCTCCACGGCCAGCACGACCCAGACGCCGGCGGCGGCGAGCGTCGCCACGCCCGCCAGCACCACCGGGCGCGAGCCATACCGGGCCACCAGCGGCCCGCAGCCCAACGCGACCAGCGCCGCTGCGACGGCGCCCGGCGTCATCGCCAGCCCGGTCTCCAGCGGCGTGTAGCCCCAGACCTGCGTCAGGAACAGGACGCCGACCAGCAGCCAGCTGAACAGCACCGCGCCGTAGATCAGCGATGCGAGGTTGGCCAGCGCGAAGGTGCGCGAGCGCCAGAGACCGACCTCGACGGCCGGCGCCGGATGCGTGCGCGAGCGCACCAGCACGACCGCCAGCCCGACCAGGCCACCCGCGATCGCGACCAAGGTCCGCAGGTCGCCCCAACCCCATGCCGCACCGCGGCTGACGCCGAGCGCGAGGCCACCGACACCCGCAGCGAGCAGGAACGTGCCGAGCAGGTCCGGCATCGTCGCCCGCGCCGCCCCCTCCGCCCGCTCACCGCCCACCGGCAGCAGTCGCGTCGCGGCCAGCAGCGCGATGCCCGCCGGGACCGTGACCAGGAAGACCGCACGCCAGCCGGCCGCGTCGACCAGCGCCCCGCCGATCGTGGGCCCGGCCGCCGCGGCGAGCGCACCCGCGGCGCTCCATGCGCCGATCGCCGCGGCCCGGCGCTCGGGCGGCGTGTCGGCCAGGATGACCGCCAGCGACGCGGGGATCATCGCCGCAGCGCCGGCACCCTGGAGCCCACGAGCGACCAGCAGGATCTCGAACGACGGCGCGACCGCCGCGACCAGCGACATGGTGGTGAACACGAACGCGCCGCCGGCCAGCAACGCGCGACGGCCGAGCAGGTCGGCGAAGCGGCCGCCGGGCGCCAGCAGCGCCGCGAAGGCGATGGCGTAGATCGTGATGACCCACGAGAGGTCGCCGATCGCGACCGCGGGGAAGTCGGAATGCAGATCGGCGACCGCGAGGTTGGCGACGGTCGCGTCGAGCATCGCGAGGAAGGCGGCGCCGGAGGCAATCGCCAGCACGGCGCTCGACGAGCGGGCGGCGGCCACAGGCGGTCCGGCGGCGGGGTTGAGGGTGCTAGCCATCTGACGCTCCTGGCATTAGAAGTACGAACGATCGTGCTTTTTAGCACACGTCGAACGGTCGTGCTATTTTTCTTGCGCCGTGAGCGTCGACACCTCCGACACCGACGGCCGCCGCGCCAAGGGCCGCCGCACCCGCGCGCAGATCCTCGAGACGGCCGCCGACATCGCCTCCGTCGAGGGGCTTGAAGGGCTGACCATCGGGCGCCTGGCCAGCGAGCTAGCGATGAGCAAAAGCGGACTCTTCGCGCACTTCGGGTCCAAGGAGGAGCTGCAGCTCGCCACGATCGGCGCCGCGCGCGACATCTTCGCCCGCAACGTCGTCGAGCCCGCCAAGGAGGCCGAGCGCGGCCTGCCGCGCCTCGAAGCGCTCATCACGGCCAAGCTCTCCTACATGCGCGCCGAGATCTTCGCCGGCGGCTGCTTCTTCGAGACCGTCCGCTCCGAGTTCGACAGCCGCGAGCCCGGCCCGGTCCGCGACGCCATCGAAGCCGATCTTCAGGACTGGGAGCAGCTGATGGTGCGGGCCATCACCTCGGCCAAGAAGGCGGGCCATCTGCGTGCCGACGCCGACGCCGAGCAACTCCTGTTCGAGATCGATGCGCTCAGCGGCACCGCGAGCCAGCGTCACCAGCTCAACGGCGACGCGAGCCTCTACGACCGCGCCGAGGCGGCGATCCGAGCCCGCCTCAGAGCAGCGACCGTCTAGCGGCCGTAGCGCTGCTCGCCCAGCACCAGCTGGGCGGGCAAGGCGACCCGCGGCGGCGGTGAGGGGTCGGCAGTGACCGACACGGTCTCGGCCACGCTGCGCGTCAACGTCAACCGCTCGCCACTCGCCGTCTCGACGACGATGTCGTCGCCGGACTCGACCAGCGTGCCGTCCAGGCCCGGGTCCAGCCCGGCCGCCTTGAGGTAGTGCAGCAGGTCCTCGGCCTCGTTCTCGAAGCGCACGATCGTGACCGCGGCGCCGACCTCGACGTCGGCCAGCGGGACTGACGGGATGCGGCTGCCGACGTCGATCGGGTGGCCGTGCGGGCAGGTCCTCGCGTCGCCGATCGCTGCGAGCATCCGCTCCTCGAGCACCGGCGACATCGCGTGCTCCAGGCGCTCGGCCTCCTCGTGGACCTCGTCCCACGGGATGCCGAGGACGTCGGTGAGGAAGCGCTCGATCAGCCGGTGGCGGCGAACGATCGCCTCGGCGTGCTCGCGGCCGTTCTCGGTGAAGCTGATGACCTTGTCAGAGCCGCGCGTGATGTAGCCGTCGCGCTCCAGACGGCCGACCATCTCGTGAACGGTCGGGGGCGAGAGCTGCATGGCCCGCGCGATGTTCGCGCCGGTCATCGGCAGCCCGGCCTCGTAGAGCCAGAAGAGGGTCTCGAGGTACTCCTGCTCGGCGACGGTGGCGGTCTCTGCGGTCATCGCGATCCATCGTACCCGGGACGGGCTCAACCGCCAGGGCGGTGGCGTCGCGGCGGCGTCGTCTTCAGCTCCTGGGCCATCGCGACCATGCCCTCCTCGGCCAGCGCCATGAACTCGCGCGCGGCCGGCGAGAGCCGAGCGCCGCGGCGGTTGATGAAGGCGAACGTGTCGTAGATCGGGTCGGCGAACGGCACCCAGCCGAGCTTCTTGGGGACACGACGGCCCAGCGACAGCAGGATCCCCCGCGCGATCAGGACGTCGCCGAGGCCGCGGGCGGCCAGCTCGATCGCGGTCTCGACGTCCTCGACGTCGATCTGCGGCTCGATCGTGACGCCCTCGCGCTGGGCCAACTCGAAGAGCTGGCGGCGCGTCGGGTCCTCCAGGCCATAGCTCGTGTCGGTGAGGATCAGCGGCGCGCCGGCCAGCGCCCGGATCGTCACGGGCTTCTTGACGCGCGCGGGGTCGGCGCTGACGTAGAGGATCTCGTCCTGCATGATCGGCCGGACGTCGAGGCCGCTGTCGTCGATCGGCAACGCGACGAGCCCAGCCTCCAGGTCGCCGTCGCGCACGGCGGTCGCCACTTCGGAGGAGTTCTGACCGACCATCCGAACGCGGACCTTCGGGTGGCGCTTGCGAAAGGCGCTGACGATCTGGGTGCCGGGGTACCAGCGCGCCGTCCCGAAGGTGCCGAAGGTCGCGATGCCGCCCTGCAGTTCGCGCTGCTGGACCACCGCCTCGCGCCCCTCGGCGACCGCGCCCAGCGCGGCCTCGGCGTGCGGGCGCAGGGCGCGCGCGGCGTCGGTCGGGCGGATCCCGCGCCCGACGCGCGTGAAGAGCGCGACGCCGAGCTCGGCCTCCAACCGGCGGATCTGCTCCGAGAGCGACGGCTGGGCGAGCAGCAGGCGCTCGGCGGCGGCGCTGAACGAGCCTTCGTCCAGGGAGGCGAGGAAGTACTCCAGCTGCTGCAGCGTCATGGTTGTGACCTCAAGGGGAAAGCTATGGCTTGTAGAGGCAACAAAGGCTAGAGGAAGGGGAACGTATGTCCGACACTAAGGACATGTTCTCTCTCCTCGCAGTCTTCGGCGTCTTCGGCGCCAACGCCGCTCTCGTGGCCCGTTACGGCGCGGATTCGCGTCGTGACGACGGCCGCCCCAACTGGTAACCGCTCCCGTGTCGCTGTCGTCGCAGCACCGCGGGACCGCCCTGTGCGTCCTGTCGGCCTGCGCCGTCGGCGCCCTGGCCATCTTCGCCAAGCAGGCCTACGCGGCCGGCGCGGGCGTGGTCACGCTGCTGTCGATCCGCTTCCTGCTGGCCGCGGCCCTCTTCTGGGTGATCGTGGCCATCCGCGGCGCGCAGCTCCCCAGCCGCCGCGTGATCCTCGCCGGCCTCGGCCTCGGCGCGGCCGGCTACGCCGCGCAGGCCGGGCTGTTCTTCGGGGCCTTGACGCACCTGAACGCGTCGCTGACCTCGCTGTTGCTGTACCTCTACCCGATGTTGGTGTTCTTGGGTGCGGTCGCGCTGCGCCGCGAGCAGGTGACGGGTCGCCGCGTCGGCGCCCTCGTGCTGGCCAGCGCCGGCGCCGCACTGGTGCTCATGAGCGGCTCGGTCGGCGCGCTCGATGGCGTGGGCGTCGCGATGGCGGTCGGCGCGGCCGTGACGTATGCGGCCTACATCTTGGTCGCCGACCGCCTCGTCGGCACGGTCGACGCGTTCCTGATGGCCGCGCTGGTGACCACCGGCGCCGCGGCGTCGACGCTGGTGGCCGGTGCCAGCAGCGGCTCGCTCGACCTGCACTTCGCCGCCGCCGGCTGGGGCTGGATCGCGGCGCTCGCGCTGGGCTCCACCGTCCTGGGCGTCAGCGCGTTCTTCGTCGGACTGCGCGAGGTCGGCCCGGCGAGCGCCTCGATCGTCTCGACGGCCGAGCCGGTCGTGACCGTCGCGCTGGCGACGACGATCTACGGCGAGGCGCTCGGCGCCAGCCAGTTGGCGGGTGGCGTGTTGGTGCTCGGCGCCGTCGTCATCCTGCAGTTGCGGACGGGTACGGTTGAGGGCGATGTCGCTCCCGCTCACGCCGCCGCTCTCCCCCCAGCTCGCACGCTCGCGCACGACGCTGCCTGAGGGGGATGGCTGGGCCTACGAGCCCAAGCTCGACGGCTTCCGCGCGCTCGTCTTCGTCGACGGCGAGACGGTCGAGATCGCCTCGCGCAACGGCAAGCCGTTGGACCGCTACTTCCCGGAGGTCGTCGCGTCGTTGCCGGCCGGCCGCTACGTCCTCGATGGCGAGATCGTCGCGTCCTCCTTCGACACGCTCGGCCAGCGGATCCACCCCGCGAAGTCGCGGATCGAGCGGCTGTCGGTCGAGACGCCGGCGCGGATGGTGGCCTTCGACCTGCTGGCGCTGGACGACGACGTCTTGCTGGAGCGGCCCTACCGCGAGCGCCGCGCGGCGCTCGAGGCAGCGGCGCTGGACGGCGTCGAGCTGACGCCGGTGGTCTGGACGGCGGATGAGGCGCAGGGGTGGCTGCTGGAGGAGGAGGGCGTGATCGCCAAGGAGGCCGACGCTCCGTACCTGCCCGGCGAGCGGACCGGCATGGTCAAGATCAAGCGCGTGCGCACGATCGACGCGGTCGTCGTCGGCTGGCGGCCGGGCAAGCTGGAAGGCACGGTCGGTGCGCTCATCCTGGGGCTCTACGAGCCCGACGGCACCCTGCGCGGGGTCGGCCACACGTCCGGCTTCTCGGCCAAGGAGAAGCGCGAGCTGCCGGCCAAGCTGAAGCCCTATGAGACCGGCGAGCGCGGCACCGGCGAGCCGTCGCGCTGGTCGGCCGGCCGTGACCTGTCGTGGGTCGGACTGCGCCCGGAGCTCGTCGTCGAGGTCACCTTCGACCACGTCTCCGACAACCGCATCCGCCACGGAGCGAAGGTCCAGCGCTGGCGCGACGACAAAGCGCCGTCGGCGTGCACCGTGGACCAGCTGGAGCAGTAGCGGCTCAGGCGGTAGCGCGTAACGCCGCCGGCACCCCGGTCTCGGCGCTTGGGTGACGCGGCGCCCAGCCGGTGGCCTTGAGCTTGGCGTTGCTGGAGCGGGCGGAGCGGACGACGGCCTCGACCGCGGCGCCGCCGGCGATGAGCCGCGCGACAGACGCCGGGATCCGCCGTGGCGCACCGAGGCCGAGCGTGTGCGCGGTCAAGGCCATGAAGTCGTAGTAGGCGATCGGCGTGTCGTCGGCGCAGTGGTAGGTCTCGCCGGCCGGCAGCGTGGTCAGCGCGAGCAGGAGCGCGTCGACCACGTCATCGACATGGACGACATCCCACAGGTTGGTGCCTTTGCCGATGACGCAGAAGCGCCCGGGCTGCTTGAGGCGGGCCACCAGCTCGTCGGCGTACCAGCCGCCCGGACCGTAGACGTGCGAGGGCCGGACGATGACGAACGGCAGCCCGCTGTCGGCGAGCATCCGCTCGCCCTCCTGCTTGGAGCGGCCGTAGGGCGTGACCACCGGCAGCGGCTCGTCCTCGCTCAGCAGCGCGCCGCCCGCGTCACCGGTCACGACGGTCGAGGTGAAGACGATGCGCGGCGGCGTGGCGAGCGTGCGGCAGGCGGTCAGCAGCGCACGCGTGCCCTCGACGTTGACCGTCCAGACCTTCGCGGCGTTGCGCTGGGAGGCGATCTCGGCGGCGAGGTGCAAGACGGCGTCGGGCGCCGCGCCGGCCACGGCCGCGACGAGCGTCACGGGCTCGGCCAAGTCCCCCGCCACCGCGCGGGTCCCCGCGGGCTCGCTGCCCGGCCGACGCACGAGCGCGACGACCTCGTGGCCCTCCTCGATCAACCGCGCGCACGCGGCGCGTCCGAGAAAGCCGCTCGCCCCGGTCACCAGCACACGCATGGGCCAGAGCGTAGCCCAGGGAGCGACCCTGCCCATTGGCAACCCTTCCCCTCGCTGCGGCGCGCTGACCAGTCCATAGTTGGCCCCCGTGATCACGCACAGCAGCTTCGCCACGCCATGAGAGTCTGCGTCGCCGGACTGTGGCACCTCGGGACCGTGACCGCCGCCGCGCTGGCGTCGGTAGGCCACGACGTCGCCGCCCACGACACCGACAGCACCGTCGTACACGACCTGGCCGCCGGCATCCCGCCGCTCTTCGAGCCGGGCCTCAAGGAGCTGATCGCCGACGGGCTGGAGCACGACCGCCTGCACCCGATCGCCGACGCCGCGGAGGCGGTGCAGGGCGCGGAGTTGGTCTGGATCGCCTACGACACGCCCGTCGACGCCGACGACAACGCCAACGTCGACTACGTCCTGGACCGCGTCCGCGCGCTGCTGCCGCTGTTGGATCACGGCACGGTCGTGCTCATCTCCTCCCAGCTGCCCGTCGGCTCGACGGCGCTGCTGCAGGCCGAGGCGCCGCCCGGCATCTCGCTGGCCTACTCGCCCGAGAACCTCCGGCTGGGCAAGGCCATCAACGTCTTCCTCGAGCCTGATCGCGTGGTCGTCGGCGTCCGCGACCCCTACAGCGAGCAGGTCATCGCCAAGCTGCTGGAGCCGATCACCGATCAGATCGCGTGGATGGGCGTCGAGTCGGCGGAGATGACCAAGCATGCGCTCAACGCGTTCCTGGCCACGTCGGTGACGTTCATCAACGAGGTGGCTTCGGTCTGCGAGCGCGTCGGTGCCGACGCCGGTGAGGTCTCCTCGGCGCTCAAGAGCGAGGCGCGTATCGGGCCGCGGGCCTACCTCGGGCCGGGCGGGGCGTTCGCGGGCGGCACGCTGGCGCGCGACATCCGCTCGCTCACGACCATCGGCGACGCCGAGGGCCTGGCAACGCCGCTGCTGCACGGCGTGTGGGACAGCAACCTCGCCCATCGCGGCTGGACGCGCCGCACCATCAACGTCCTGCTGGGCAACGGCACGTCGGCGACGCCGCCGGACGGCCTGGCGGGCAAGACGATCGCCGTGTGGGGCCTGACCTACAAGCCCGGCACCGACACGCTGCGCCGCTCCGCCTCCGTCGAGCTCTGCACCGACCTGCTCGGCGCGGGCGCGACGGTGCGCGCCCACGATCCGGCCGTGCGCTCGCTGGACGGCGAGGCCGCCGGCGCGACGCTGGTGGACGATCCGTTCGCGGCCGCCGAGGGCGCCGACGCGCTCGTGATCGCAACCGAGTGGCCCGACTATCGGGAGCTCGACGCGACCAGGATCCCGGACGTGCTCGGCGGCGACCTGGTCGTCGACGCCAACGGCTTCCTGGCCGCATCGCTGGCCCGTGACCCGCGGATCCGTTACGCCTCGGTTGGGCGACGGCCTGCATGAGCGGAACATTGGAGGGTCGCGCCGCGCTGATCACCGGCGGGGCGCGAGGCCTGGGTCTGGAGATCGCGCGCGCCTACCTGCGCGAGGGCGCGCGGATCGTCATCTGCGCGCGATCGGCGACGGCGCTGGCCGCGGCGCGGGAGGAGCTGGCCGCCGCGGGCGAGGTCCACGCGCACGCGGCCGACGTCTCGGTGCCCGAGGCCGCCCAGGGGCTGGTCGCCTTCGCGGCCGAGAAGCTCGGCGGGCTCGACATCCTGGTCAACAACGCGGGCGTCTACGGGCCCAAGGGCGCGATCGACGAGATCGTGTGGTCCCAATGGGTCCGGGCCATCGAGATCAACCTGATGGGGTCGGTTCTGCCGGCGCGCTTCGCGCTCGGCCATCTGCGAGCGTCGGAGCGGGGCAAAGTCGTCCAGCTGTCGGGCGGCGGGGCGACGTCGCCGATGCCCGGGCTCTCGGCCTACGCGGCATCCAAGGCGGCGGTCGTGCGCTTTGCCGAGACGCTCGCCCGCGAGACCGCCGGCGACGGCATCGACGTCAACGCGATCGCGCCCGGGGCGCTGAACACCGGCATGCTCGACGAGGTCCTCGAAGCCGGACCGGAGGCTGTCGGCGAGTCGTTCTACGCCGCGGCCGTCAAGCAGCGCGAGAACGGCGGCACGCCCTTGACGCGTGGCGCGGATCTCGCCGTCTACCTCGGCTCACGGCGCAGCGACGGCATCAGCGGCCGCCTGCTGAGCGCGGTCTGGGATCCATGGGAGGAGCTCGAGCAGCACGCCGAGACGCTGGAGGAGAGCGACATCTACACCTTGCGCAGGATCGTCCCGGCCGAGCGCGGAGAGGGCTGGGGCGAGCGCGACTGAGCGTCGCGGTCGGCGAGCGCGGGGCCGTCTGGCCCGCCGGTCGGGATCGATAGCCTGCCGGCGGTCTCTGTCCAGCGTGGAGATCCGCGCGTCGTGCCCGCCATCCCTTTCCCCCATCCTCCCCTGCTCGTCGCGCCCGACTCGTTCAAGGGGACGATGCGCGCGGCGCGCGTGGCGGCCTGCATCGGCGCGGGGCTGGAACGCGCCGGGCTCGCCCCACCCGACCTCTGCCCGGTCGCCGACGGTGGCGAGGGCACGCTGGAGGTCCTGCTCACCGCGCTGGGCGGCGAGACCGCGGGCGCGCCGGCGACCGACCCGCTCGGGCGACCGATCGCCGTGGCGGGCTTCGCGCTGATCGAGGATGGCGGGACGGCGATCGTCGAGGTCGCCGAGGCGTCGGGACTGCACCTGGTGGCCGAGGACGAGCGCGACGCCTTCGCGGCGTCGACTCGCGGCACCGGGGAGCTGATCGTCGCCGCGGCGGCCGCCGGGGCCGCGGTCGTCCTGGTGGCCGCGGGCGGCAGCGCGACGAGCGACGGCGGCGCAGGCGCGATCGCCGCGATCGAGGAGGCCGGCGGCCTGCAGGGGACGGCGCTGGTCGTGCTCTGCGACGTGCGCACGCCGTTCGAGCTGGCCGCTGAGCGCTTCGGCCCGCAGAAGGGGGCTGATGCCAAGGATGTTCAGAAGCTCGCGCGACGCCTAGAACAACAGGCCGCAACGTTGCCGAAGGACCCGCGCGGGGTTCCGATGACCGGCGCAGCCGGCGGGCTGGCGGGTGGGTTGTGGGCGCACTACGGCGCAAAGTTGGAACCGGGCGCTCCGTTCATCCTGAAGGCCTTGGACTTCGATGCGCGCATGCGGGCGGCGCGGGCGGTGGTCGTCGGGGAAGGACGACTCGACGCCACGACGTTGGAGGGCAAGATCGCCGGCGAGATCGCGACGCGCGCGCGGCAGGCCGGCGTGCCGTGTCACGCGATCGTCGGGACGAACGCGATCGACCGGTTCAGCGCGCGGATCCTGGATCTGCAGGTGATTGCCGAAGCGGGAACGCCCGAGGAGCTGAGCGCGGCAGGCGAGCGGTTGGGCCGGATGTTGGAGGCCCACGAGGCGTAGGGGTCGCGGGGCGGGACGGGCGTCGTTGACGCCCAGCGCGCGGCGTTGGCCGTCGTGCGCCGCGGGGTCTGTCGGCACCGAGGAGAGCGAGCGGAGTGGGCGTTCGAGGCGCTGGCCCGTCGTCCGCTCGCGCCCGGGCGGGCGATTCGGACCTTCGAGTCAGGCCGAGTGCTCGGAGCTGGTCGAGTTGACCGGGACTACCCACGTCAACTCGACCCAGACCAGCACTTCGGGACCGAAACGTCGATCCGGGTCGCCTGGGGTCCCCATGTGGGACACAGATCGACCCGCATCTCAAAGCGCGCCTCGGAGCACCCGCGCCCGAGCGCCAACGGACGACAGGCCCGCGCCCCGAGCCGCCAGCCACTGCTCACTCCCTCGGTGCCGACAGACCACACCCCGCACCACCAGCCAACGCCGCGCACTGAACGCCACCAACGCCCCGCACAACAGGGGCCAGACCCCAAAACGGAAGTGCGACGGCGACTACGGAATCAGCGTCGACGGCATCGCGAACGCGCGACCCGCCCCAGGCGGCTCGGCGATCAGCGCCGTCATCGCGTCCGAGGCCATCGGGCGCGCGAAGTGAAAGCCCTGGCCCATGCCGCAGCCAAGGTCGTGCAACACGTCAGCCTGCGCGCCCGCCTCGATCCCCTCGGCGATGCACGCCAGCTTCAACGACGACGCGAGATCCACGATCGCCCGTGCCAGCGCGCGACCCTCGTCATCACCAGTATCAAGGCCATCAACAAACGGCTTGGCCATCTTCAAAATATCGATCGGGAACCGGCGCAGGTAGCGCAGCGACGAGTAGCCGGTGCCGAAGTCGTCGACCGCCAACCGCACACCGAGCGCCTTCAACGCCGTCAACCGCGCGATCGTCGCCTCGGTGTCATGCATCAACACCGTCTCGGTGATCTCCAGCACCAAAGCAGCAGCCGGCAGGCCGCTATCCGCCAGCGCCGCGGCGACGTCGGCGACGATGTTGGGGTCCTCGAGCTGGCGGCCCGAGAGGTTCACGGACATGATCCGCGGCTCGGCCGTCGGGAACTCCGCCAGCCACTGCGCGGCCTGGCGGCACGCCGTCCGCAAGATCTGACGGCCGAGCGCGACGATCGAGCCGTTCTCCTCCGCCAGCGGGATGAACTGCGGTGGCGGGACGAGCCCGCGCGTCGGATGGGTCCAGCGGGCGAGGGCCTCAAAGCCGGCGAGCGTCTGGCCATCCAGCGCGATGACCGGCTGGTAGTGCACCTCGACCTCGTCGCGCTCGATCGCACGCAGCAGCTCGCCCTCAAGCTCGAGCCGCTCGATGACCTCGGCCTGCATGCTGTCCTCGAAGACGCGGTGGCGCCCCTTGCCGTCACGCTTGGCGCGGTACATCGCGACGTCGGCCTGACGCAGCAGCTCCGAGGCCTCCTGGCCGCCGACGGCGATGCCGAGCGAGACCTTCACGTAGACCTCGCGGCCGGAGACGACGATCGGCGCGCTGAGCGCGGCGGTGATGCGCTCGGCGACGAGCATCGCCTCGTCGACCTGGCCCAAGTCCTCCAACAACACCGCGAACTCGTCGCCACCCAGGCGCGCGGCGGTGTCGGCGCTGCGCAGCGACTCGGCGATGCGGCGCGCGACGGCGACCAGCAGCTCGTCGCCGGCGCCGTGGCCGAGCGAGTCGTTGACGGTCTTGAAGCGATCGATGTCGAGGAAGATCACGCCGCACGCCGTCCCGCGACGACGGCCTTGTACCAGCGCGTGCTGGATGCGGTCGGTGAACAGCGCGCGGTTGGGCAGCCCGGTCAGCGCGTCGTGCAGCGCCTGGTGGAGCATGGTGTCGACACGGCGCGCGTCGGTCAGCGCCAGCGACGCATGCTCGGCAAAGGACGACAACATGTCCTGCTCGGCGCGGGAGAAGACACGGCCGGGCCGAAACGAGGAGAGCAGCAGGCTGCCGATGACACGGCCGTCCTCGTGGACGGGCGCGGCCATCGCGGCCTGCAGGCCGTGGCGCAGCCAGGGGGCCCGCGCGTCAGGCATCGACGGGTAGTCCTCGACGACGATCAGCCGCGCCTCGGCGACCGCGCGGCCGGTCACGCCGACGCCGACACGGTGGCGGCTGTCGTCCTCGGCCAGGACGGCGTCATAGCCGCGCTGGGCGGCAAAGGCGAGCCAACCCGGGTCGTCGGGATCAACCAGCACAAGCGCAGGGGCATCGTCGCCGAGCAGCTCGCCGGCAGCGCTGACGATCGCCTCCAGCACGCCCTCCAGCGGCTCGCGCCGGGAGATCGCGCGCTGGATCCGGGCCATCGCCTCCAGGACACGCTGGCGCTTGCGCAGCGTCTCCAGCAGGCGGACGTTCTCGGCAGCAGCGAGGTCGGCGCGGGCGCGCAGGCCGCGCTCGGCGTCGATGGTGTCCAGCAGGCGCATCGCCAGCGCCAGGCCGCGGACCATGCCGCGCAGCAGCGTCGTCTCCTCGGGCGTGAACGGCGCACCGGCGCGAGCGATGATCAGGTGCGCATCCGAGGAGCCCTCCAACGGCAGGGCGACCGCCGGACACGGGCCGGTGCCCGGCACGTCGACGATGCCCTCGCGGGCCGCGGCGACCGCGATGAGCTGGCGCTCGGGCACGTCAAAGCGCAGCCAGCCGACCGAGGCCAGCACCGTGTCACCGCGGATCAGCGCGGCGCACTCGGCCTCGACGCTCTCGGCGGCGCGCTCGACGCCCTCGCGGGCCGCGTGGATCTCGTCGTGGCACTCCGAGACCGCGGCGAGGAACTCGGCGAGCTGCTGGGGCGCCCAGCTGGCGGCGGCGTCGCTCATGAGGCAGCCTTGCGAGTCGGTGACTGCGCCGACGGAAAACGAGCCCTCTGGGCGAGGCTTTCCGCGCTCATGCGATGGCCAGGACGACGAGCGTCTGCTGGTGGAACCCGGCCGAGCCGCACGTGCGCGCGATCTCGCCGTAGGTGTAGAGCCCGGCGACGGCGGCGTCACCGGCGTGCGCGACGATGCGGTCGACCTCATCGGCCACGCCGTCGCCGAGGAAGAGCAGGCGGGCGTTGCAGTCCAAGACCAGGAGCGCGCGCGCCGCTTCGCCGTCGAGCCCATCGAGCGCCTCGCGGCAGGCGGCGTCGGTGGCCTCCTGGACGCCATCGACATCGCTCTCCATCAGCCAGACCAGCGCGCCGGCGGGCACCGACGAGGACAGCGAGCCGTCGGGCGCATCGTCGTCGCCGACCCAGCGGACGTGGGCTTCGCCCACGCGGCGGCGCATACCGAGCGGGTGGGCGAGCGTGACCTCGACCGGCTGGAACCCACCGAGCCGCTCGCGGTAGACCTCGGCCGCCGGGCGGCCGTCGAGCTCCAGCACGCGACCGGGCGCGGCGCGCGTGACGAGCATGGCCTCGCCGACGGGACGCCAGCCGTGGCGGACGCCGACGCCGAGCGGCGCGTCGGAGCCGATCGCGACGCCGACGACGGCGTCGTGGAGGACCTCGCCGCCGAAGATCAGCGACGGCGGCTCGCCGTGGCGGGGCAAGCCGCCCATGCCGCCGACAAGCGGCACGCCCGCGCCGGCGACCGAATAGGCGCCGCGGACGACCTGGGGCTGACGCTCCGACGTGCCGTCGGTGAGCAGCAGCAGGACGCGATGCTCGCGCTCGGCGACATCGCCGACGCAGGCCGCGGCGCGCGCGCCGGCGTCGCGCGGGTCGACCGAAGCGGACACCGCCGCCATCGAGATGCTGAAGCCCTCGCCGCCGAGCGCGAGCACGACGACGCTGTCGGTTCCCGCTCCCGAGCGGTCGATCTCACCGGCCGACGAGCAGCCGGCGACGGGCACGTCACCCGCGACCGTCGCGACCGCAGCGGCGAGCGCGAATAGGTCATAAGCGCCGGAAGCGAAGACGAGGACCAGGCGCGCGTCGTCGTGGCCGGCCAGCGCGCTACGCGCTGCCTCCCGGCCCGCGATTGCTGGTTCAGGGTGGGCAGAGCGACCGACGTCTGCCCAACGGCAGCGGCGGGCGCGCTCGAGCCCTGCCACGGCGCGCTCCATGCCCACAGTCATCGGCCGGACAGGACGTCCATTGAGGTGCGTACAGGCGCCGCGCCACTGCGCCGATCAACCATTTAGGCTCGCGGCGTGCCCGACCGCCCGCGGCCGTCTCTCTCGCTGCCCACACCCGGCGCTCGGCGCGCGGTCGTGGTCGGCGCGGGCTCGTTCGGCACGGCGATCGCGGTCCTGCTGTCGCGGGGCGGGGTTCGGACGACCTTGCAGGCGCGCACCGCGATCCAGGCCGAGCGCCTCAACGCCGATCGCGAGAACGATGTCTACCTGCCGGGCGTCAAGCTGCCAGCGTCGTTGAAGATCGAAGCCGTCGGCGCGGGGTTGGCGCGTGCGGACTACGTCCTGCTCGCCGTTCCGTCGCGCGGGCTGGACACGGTGATCGCCGGCCTGCCCGCCGCGGGGCTGCCCAAGCGCGCCGCGATCGTCTCGCTGGCCAAGGGCCTCGTGCCGCCCGCGGGCACGCCGCCGACCGTGCTGCTGACCGCCGAGTTCGGCGCCCAGCGCGTCGCCTGCGTCGGCGGGCCCGCCCATGCGAGCGAGATGGTCCACGAGGGCGCCGGCCTCGTCGCGGCCTCCTCCGACGAGGCGCTCGCCCTGGCGCTGGCGTCGTTCTTCCAGAAGGCCGGCGTCGTCTGCGAGGCGTCCAACGACCCGGTCGGCGTCGAGCTCGCGGGCGCCGCCAAGAACGCGGCCGCGCTGGCCGCCGGCGCGACCGAGCGCCAGGGGCTCAACGCCGCGGGCGCGGCCGCCGGCCACATCTTCGCCGAGGTCTGGCGCTATGCCGAGGGCCTCGGCGCGCGGCCGGAGTCACTGATCGGGCTGGCCGGCACCGGCGACCTCGTCGCCACCGCGCTCGCGCCGATGAGCCGCAACCGCCGCGCCGGCGAGCTGCTGGCCGACGGCGTCCCGGCCGCCGAGATCCCGGAGCGCATCGGCCAGGCGGTGGAGGCGATGGAGGGCGTGCCGCTGCTCGCCCAGGCGCTGCAAGGCGCGGGCCTCGACGCGCCGGTCACCACCGGGCTGGCGCGACTGATCTCCGGCGAATTGCCGCTCGACGATTGGGTCGCGCTCGTGCGCACGACCGTCCCGCCGCCGGCCCGCTGGCGCCCGCGCCGCGGCAAGTCCGGCTTCTGGCAGCGGCTGCGCACCCGCCTGCGCGGCGGCGAGACCGGTCCGACCGGGTGGGCGGGTCCGTCTTCGGAGGCCCATGAGCACTGACGGGATGGAGCGGCGCAGCGTCCTCGTCCGGTTGGCGCCCGCCTTGCTGCTGACGACGCTGCTGATCATGACCGCGGTCGCGACCTACGCGGCGGCCGCGCGGCTGCATGACCGCGAGCGCGACCAGCTGACCGACGACACGCACGCGGCCGTCACGGCGATCGACCGCCGGATGGACGATTACAGCCAGATCCTGCGTGGTGCGGCCGGCCTGTTCAATGCCGACCACGACGTCAGCTACGAGGAGTTCCACGACTACTTCGCCGACCAGGACGTCATGCAGCGCTTCCCGGGCGTGCAGACGATCGGCTCGGCGACCTACGTACCGCGCGCCGGGCTGGCCTCCTACACCAAGCGCACGCGCGCGGCGATCGCTGCGTCCAGCGACATCATCCGCGCCCAGTTCGAGCCCTACCCACCGCTGAAGCGCGATGCCCAAGAGGCGCTGATCAGCGACCACCTCGAGCCGCCGCCGACCGACAACCGCACCTTCGGCCTGAACTTCCTCTCCGAGCCCAACCGCCGCCGCGCCGCGCTGCTCGCACGCCGGACCGGCCAGCCGGCGGCGACCGCGCCGATCGCCTTCGCCCGCATGCCCGGCTCGTCGCTGGGCATCGACCTGATGGTCCCGATCTACGGCGGCCCGCCGTCGCAGACCGGTGCGCCGCGCCAGTGGGCGGGCGTCGTCTACGCGGCTTTCCGCCTCGACAACCTGCTGCGCGGAATCCTCGGCACCGATGCGACCGTGGCCGATCTGGAGGTCTACGACCTCGGGCCGGCAGCGACTGTGCCAGCCGCGACGGGCCTGACGACCCGAGCCATCCCGTTCGACCTGCGCCCTGGCCGCGCGACGCGCGAGCGCGACCCCGATCACACGCGCGTCGAGACGCTCGAGGTCTCCGGCCGCCGCTGGGCCGTCGCGTACACGCGCGCCGGCTCGCCCCTGACCGACGGCGAGCGCGCGGTCCCGTGGGGCATCGCGATCGCCGGCATCCTCGTCAGCCTGCTCGCCGCCGCGCTGCTGCGCACGCTGGGGACCGCGCGCCGGCGCGCGGTGCGTCTGGCTGAGTCGATGACGGTCGAGCTGCGTGAGCGCGAGGCACAGCTGCGCGCCTCCAACGAGGAGCTCGAGCACTTCGCCTACCTCGCCTCGCACGACCTGCAGGAGCCGCTGCGGACGATCACCTCCTACGTCGGCTTGCTCGACAGCCGCCTGGGCGACAAGCTCGACGACCGCGAGCGCTCCTGGCTGGGCTTCGTCAGCGAGGGCGCGGCGCGCATGTCGCAGCTGATCACCGACCTGCTGGAGTACTCGCGCACGGGCCGCGCGCGCGAGGACGACGAGGCGACGATCGCGCTCGACGACGCCTGGGACATGGCGGTCGCCAACCTCCAGCACGCGATCGCCGACACCGGCGCGACCGTGGAGCGCGGCGAACTGCCGACCGTTCAGGCGCAGCCGCGCGAGATGACCTCCATGTTGCAGAACCTGATCGGCAACGGGCTCAAGTACCGCGGCGAGGCGGCGCCGATCGTCCGCGCGCAGGCCGAGCAGCGCAACGGCCGCTGGGAGATCGCAATCAGCGACAACGGCATCGGGATCGAGCCGCGGTTCCATGAGCGCGTGTTCGGACTCTTCCAGCGACTTCACACCGCCGAGGAGTACCCTGGCACCGGCATGGGCCTAGCCATCGTCAAGAAGATCGTCGAGTCCAACGGCGGGAGCGTGCGGGTCGAGTCGACCCCGGGCGAGGGCTCCACCTTCATCGTCACGCTGCAGGGGGTACGCGAGGCATGACGCAGGTCGAGGGGACCCACCGCCTGCTGGTGGTGGAAGACAGCGAGTCCGACGTTGAGCTGCTGCGCGAGGCGCTGGCCGAGAGCGAACCGACGGTCGCGATGGACGTCGTGCGCCACGGCGAGGACGCGCTCGCGTTCCTGCGCCGCGAGGGCGCGTTTCAGACGGCCGCGCGCCCGGATCTCGTCGTCCTCGACCTCAACCTCCCGCGCATGGGCGGCTTCGAGGTGCTCCGCGCGCTGCGCGAGGACGTCGACCCGCGGCTGCGCCGTCTGCCGGTTGTCGTCTTCACGACCTCTGGCACGACGACGGACGTTGAGAAGGCCTATGACTTGCACGCGTCGAGCTTCGTGACCAAGCCGACGGCGTTCGAGCACTACCTCGACACCGTGCGCGCGTTCCGCGAGTTCTGGCTGCGGGTCGCCAAGCTGCCCACCGGCGCCTAGGCGCGCCCGGCCCGCCGCGCGTGGCGACCATCCGCAGCGACGAGCCCTGGACCGCGCTCCTGGACGAGGGGCGCGAGGACGCGCGGCTGGTGCGCCAGGCGTTCGAGGGCGCGCGCGAGCCGGTGCTGGAGCCGCTGCCCGACGACCTGCATCCGACGCTGCTCGCGGGTTTGCGCGGCGCGGGGATCTCCGCGTTGTACGCCCACCAGGCCGAGGCGTGGGACGCGGCGGCGGTCGGCCCGTTCGTCGTCACGACCGGGACCGCGTCGGGCAAGTCGCTGTGCTTCAACCTGACGACGCTGGACGTGTTGTGCAGCGACCCGAAGGCGCGCGCGCTGTACCTGTACCCGACCAAGGCGCTGGCCCAGGACCAGGCGCGCGCGATCGCGTCGTTCCGGCTGGGGCGCCACGTGCGCCCGTCGATCTACGACGGCGACACCAAGCGAGAGGAGCGCACGGCGATTCGCAAGCGCTCCAACCTGATCCTGACCAACCCGGACATGTTGCACATGGGGATCCTCCCCAACCACGCGGCGTGGGGCGACTTCTTCGCCAACCTCGCGGTGGTCGTGGTGGACGAGGCGCATGTCTACCGTGGCGTCTTCGGGTCCCATGTCGGCAACGTGTTGCGGCGGTTGCGGCGGATCGCTGCCGCGTACGGGACCGACCCACGCTTTCTCCTGGCATCCGCCACGATCGCCAACCCGGTCGAGCTCGCCGAGGGCCTGACCGGTCTGGATGGCTTCGCGCATGTGGAGCGCGACGGCTCGCCGGGCGCGGCGCGTCAGATCGCCATGTGGAACCCGCCGGTGACCGACGAGGCGCTGCAGACGCGGCGGAGCGCGTTGGGTGAGGCTGCAGATCTCGTGACCGAGTTGGTGGTCAAGGGCGCGCGGACGATCTGCTTCGTGAAGTCGCGCAAGGGCGTCGAGCTGGTGGCCAAGCTGATCGCCGACCAGCTGGCCGACGCGCATCCGGCGCTCCGGGATCGCGTCGCGCCGTATCGGGCCGGCTACACGCCCCAGCAGCGGCGTGAGCTGGAGGGGCGGTTGGTGAGCGGTGATCTGCTCGCGGTCGTGACCACCGACGCGCTGGAGCTGGGGATCGACATCGGGGCCTTGGACGCCGCGGTGGTCGTGACGTTCCCGGGGACGGTGGCCTCTTTGAAGCAGATGTGGGGCCGTGCGGGGCGTCGTGGCCGGGGCCTGGCGGTCTACGTCGCTGGGGAAGACGCGCTGGACCAATTCTTCTGCCGCCACCCCGACGAGTTCCTGGACCGTCCGGTCGAGAGCGCGATCGTCAACTACGAGAACGAGCAGATCCACGACCCGCACCTGTTGTGCGCGGCGCACGAGGGGCCGATCGATCCGGACGTCGACGCCGACGTGCTGGGTCCGCGCGTGCGCGCGCACTGCGAGCACCTCGTGGCGGGCGGGTCGCTGATCGAGCGCGGCGGGCGCTTCACGCTGCGCCGACCCGAGGACTACCCGGCCGCGCGCGTGTCGCTGCGCTCGGGGTCCCCGGACTCGTTTGCGGTCGTCGATGTGAGCCAGGGCGAGATCCTCGGCTCGGTCGACGCGGCGCGCGCGTTCTCGACGGTCCACGACGGCGCGGTCTACCTGCACATGGGTCGCTCCTACAGCGTCGCCGAACTGGACCTCCACGGCCGCCGCGCGCTGGTCGAGCCGTTCACCGGCAACTGGTACACGCAGCCCAAGAAGGAGACCGACACGCACATCGAGCGGCTGCTGGATCGCCGCGAGACGATGGGCGTCGTGTTGTCCTACGGGATGGTCAGCGTCACCGAGACCGTGATGGCCTACCAGCGCAAGCGGCTGCCCGACCACGAGGTCCTGGATCTGTGCGCGCTGGACATGCCGGAGACGACCTTCAGCACGCAGGCGCTCTGGTACGAGTTGGACCCTGACTTGCTGGCGCGCGACTTCCCCTTGGAATTGTTGTTGGGGACGCTGCACGCCGTCGAGCACTCGCAGATCGCGGTGCTGCCGCTGCTGGCGATGTGCGACCGCTGGGACATCGGCGGGTTGTCCACCAACATGCATCCGCAGACCGGCGGCCCGACGATCTTCATCTACGACGGCCATCCGGGCGGCGTGGGGATCACGCAGCAGGGCTTCCTCGGCTTCGAGCGGCTGGTGACCGACGCCTACCGGTTGATCGGCGAGTGCAAGTGCAAGTCGGGCTGCCCGTCGTGCGTGCAGTCGCCCAAGTGCGGGAACCTGAACGAACCGCTGGCCAAGAACGGCGCGGCTGAGATGTTGCAGCGCATGCTGGATCGCTAGGAAAGCTGCAGCGAAGCTCCCCGAAGCTGCGCAAGGCGGGTTGCAGCGCGGGATCCTGGTGGTGAGGGGCCGACCTTCGGTGTGTGCGCGGGTCCACCAGGCGCAGCCTCCCTCTCCTCCTCCCCGGCCTTCTGGCCCTTGGCGCCGCGCTGCCCGCGCAGGCGTCCGGCGCCGTCTCTCCTTCCGTCGGCGCGGCCTCCGCGCCCTCCTATCCGCGCCCTGGCGGCGCCGAGTTCGGCCAGCCCAACGGGCGGCCCAGCGCCGCGCACCCGGTCGCCAAGGTCTTTCGCATCGGACGCCACACGATCACCGAGGGCACGGCCCCACGCCTGGCGATCCGAATCCACCAGCGCGGTGTCCGTGCGGTGACGGCGCGCGTCGTCTTCCGGCCGATCGGCACGTCGGGCTCGATCGTCCGTGTCAACCTCGGCCGCGTACGCACCGGGCTGCTGCTGCATCCGGCGTGGCCGAGCGCCACGGTGTTGCAGCCCGGTCGCTACGTCGTCTCGCTCCATGCCGCCGGTCCGGCCGGCGGCCAGCTGCTGCGCCGCGCGTCGGCGTCGGGCAAGGCGCCGCTGACCGTCAAGGCCAAGCCCGCACCGCTGGTCTCGCCACCGGTGGTCGGCCCGCCCGCGGTCCCCGCGCCTGACCCCGGCATCACCAACGACGGCGTCTTCCCGGTCGCAGGCGCGCACAGCCTCGGCGGCGACGACGCGCGCTTTGGCTCGGGCCGCAAGGGCCACGAGCACCAGGGTCAGGACGTGATCGCAGCCGAGGGCACGCCCGTCGTCGCGCCGCTGGCCGGCACGATTATCGCCCGTGACTACCAGCCGTCCGCCGCCGGCTTCTACCTCGCGATGGACGCCGCCGACGGCCGCTCGTTCTTCTTCGCCCACTGCCAGAAGGACACGTTCGCGGTCACCGTCGGCCAGGCGGTCGCCGCCGGTCAGCAGCTCTGCCGCGTCGGCCAGACCGGCGACGCGAGCGGCCCGCATCTGCACTTCGAGATCTGGATCGGCGGGTGGCGGCGTGACAAGACCAGCGCCCCGGTCGATCCGCTCGCGCAGCTGCTGGCCTGGGACAAGTAGGCAGATCCGCGCGCGGGTGGTTTGCCGCCGTGGCGAAGATGCTGCCGGGTGGCGATTGGTCAGGTACTGTCCTGCCTCGTCCCACGCGCCGGCACTGTCCCTTGCGGGCGCGCTTCCAGGAGGAGAGTCCAGGTGCTGCACCCCACGCGCGCCATCTTGGCAGCGACGCTCGCGCTCGCTGCCGCCATGCCCGTCGCTTCCGCGTCCGCTGACACGACGCTGAACATCGTCCCCCACGGCAACCAGGCGCCCGGCGTCCCGTGGGCTGGTGCGGCGGGCATCCTGCCGGCTGACACCCAGGCCAAGATGTACGACCGGATCACGCCGCTGTTTCGCGACGTGACCGATGACGTGCTCAAGCCGAGCACCGACGGCAGCGGCTACTACAAGTCCGCCGCGCTGCTGGCAGAGAGCGACCCGTCGTTCGTGACCAGCGAGACGGTGAGCGGCACCTCGCCCACCGCCGGTGCGGTGAGCGCGCGGATCAAGCGCGACAACTACGGCGTCCCGCACATCTACGCCGACACCGACGCCGGCGCGATCTTCGGCGCCGGCTACGCGGTGGCGACCGACCAGTCGTTGTTGCTCAACCAGGCGCGCTACAACGGCATCGCGGGGCTGATCGACATGCCCGGCGTCCCGGCGATCAACCTCGTGCTCGGGTTGTACAACTACGCGCCGTCCAAGAAGGTCGTCGCCGATGCGACGGCGCTGCAGACCAAGTCCATCGCGGCCCAGGGCGCCCAGGGCAAGCAGCTGCTGAGCGACATCGACACCTACCTGGCGGGCATCAACGCGCGCATGCAGGTGGCACAGCCCACGCTGCCGCGATTCACGCGGACCGACATCTACGCCTTGAACGCGATCAAGTCGCAGTTCCTCGGCGAGGGCGGCGGCCAGGAGGTCGACAACGCGCTCTTCCTCGATGGGCTGCGGTCCAAGCTCGGGGCCAAGACCGGGGACAAGGCGTTCGCCGATCTCCGCGCGCGCAACGACGTCGAGGCGAGCGTGACGACGTCGAAGTCCTTCCCGGGTCAGGGCAGCGTGAGCGTCAGCAAGCCGTCCGGGATGGTGCGGCTGAAGAAGGGGACGTTCAAGAACTCGTTCATCAAGCTGCCGGGCGCGAAGGCCGCGTCGGCCAGCGCCGCCTCGGTGGGCAAGCGCCAGTTGGCGAGCAACATCCTGATCGTGTCGGGCGCGAAGTCGGCGACCGGCAAGCCGCTGTTCGTCGGCGGCCCGCAGATCGGGTTCAACTACCCCGGCCTGACGATGGAGATGCAGCTGTCGAGCCCGTCGATCAACGTCGGGGGCGTGACGTCCGCCCCGTTCCCGGGCTACATGCTGATCGGCCGCGGCGCCGACTACGCGTGGTCGCTGACCTCGGCCGGCGCTGACATCATCGACACCTACGCCGAGAAGCTCTGCGGCGGCTCCAAGACCAAGTACACCTACAAGGGCAAGTGCTTGAAGATGGAGAAGGTGCAGGCCGGCACGATCACCAAGGCCGGCTCCAGCGGCAAGACCACGGCGACCTTCTACCGCACGGTCCACGGCCCGGTCATCGGCTACGCCAAGGACGAGAAGACGGGCAAGCAGGTCGCGCTGTCACGCAAGCGCTCCTCTTACGGGCGCGAGACCGTCGACCAGCTGTTCAACCAGCAGATGACGTTCGGTCGCGTGCACAGCGCGCGCGACTTCGTCAACGCCGCCAAGAAGACCCCGCAGACGTTCAACTCGTTCTACGCGAGTGCGACGGAGTCGGCGTTCTACACCTCGGGCGCGTTCCCGGTCCGGCCCACGGGCGTCAACGGCGACCTGCCGGTCGACGGCGGCGGCAAGTACGAGTGGAAGGGCGAGTTGTCCTC
The DNA here is from genome assembly GCA_040509415.1 of Baekduia sp. GTDB lineage: Bacteria > Actinomycetota > Thermoleophilia > Solirubrobacterales > Solirubrobacteraceae > Baekduia. The sequence goes on from JBEVLC010000358.1 coordinate 23,872, forward strand.
CTCCAAGCACCCGCAGCTGGTCAACCCCTCCAGCGGCGCGATCGTCAACTGGAACAACAAGCCGGCCGCGAACTTCCCGGCCGGTGACGACCGCTTCGGCAGCGAGGGCGGGATCCAGCGCGTGGACATGCTCAAGAGCGAGCTCGCGCGGTATCCGAAGGCGACGCTGGCCAACGTGCTGGCATCGGCCAACGCCGCGGCGACCGAGGACGTGCGGATCACGCAGCTGTGGCCGACGCTGAAGGCGATGCTCGCGCGTGGGAAGTCGCCGACGGCGGGGGCGACGGCCGCGGCTGCGCTGTTGCAGCAGTGGTACGACGCGGGCGGCTCGCGAGTTGATGCCAACGGTGACGGCAACATCGACGCCCCAGGCGCCGTGGTGCTGGACACGGCGTGGCGCGCGATCACCGACGCCGGGTTGTGCGACCGGTTGGGCAGCGGGTTGTGCAAGCAGCTGGAGGGACGCATCAGCCGCTTCGAGGCGCCACCGGGCGGTCAGTACGCCGGCTGGCATCAGTACATGGGCAAGGACCTGCGGACCGAGTTGGGGCAGAAGGTCCGCGGCAAGTACGGGCTTCGGTACTGCGGCGCGGGAAGCGTGTCGCGGTGTGCGAAGGAGCTGTGGGCGGCGCTGGATAGCGCGGCCAAGTCGGTCACGGCGCGACAGGGCAGCGACCTGTCGAAGTGGACGGAGAAGGCTGCGGTCATCACGTTCTCGCCGCTGCCGTTGACGACCATGCAGTACACCAACAAGCCCTCGGGCATCCATCAGGTGATGGCCTTCGGCCAGTAGGTCAGTCGTTGAGCTCGAGGGTGGCGTCGAAGTCGACGCCACCCAGCTCAGCGCGGGCCCAGCCGTCGACGTCGCCGAAGCCGCCGATGACCAGGCGGGCGAGGTCGGGCAGGCCGAGGCGGGTGATCAGCTGGTCGTGCAGGGCGGCGGCGTCGAGGTGGAACGTCAGCGCGCCTTGGGCGGTTCGGGCCGGCTGCTGCGGCTTGCGGTCCGCGATGCCGCGGAGGCTGGCGCGGAGGTCGTTGGTGACGACGAGCGTGTTGTTGAGGACGGCGGCCTTCATGAAGGCCTTGCCGTCCCTGGTGATGGCGTAGGTGTCGCCGTCGCGGTCGACGTTGAGGTTGACGTTGGCGAGCTCGAGCGCGAGGTCGGGGATCGCGGCGAGACGGTTCAGCGCGGTGCGCAGCGGCCCGCCGTCCTTGAGCTCGGCACGCAGCGCGAGGGTGTTGTTGGTGGTCTCGGGCGTGATCGTCGTCGTGCCGGTGAGCTGGTCGATCAGCGCGGCGTCGACGTCGATGCGGCCGAAGGTCTTCAGCGGACCCTTGACGGCGTCCAGCGTGGCGAGGGCGTCTTGGACGGGCTTGAGGAACGGGAGGTCGAGGCCGTCCTTGGTGGCGTCTAGGACGTCGATCGTCTGCCCGAGGCCGCGGATGGCGACGTTGATCGGTCGGGTGCCGGGGGCAGGATGGGGCGCCTCGGGCCCGGGTGCGATCGGGAGGTCGGTGGGCTTGAGCTTCGTCGGGTCGGTCGCGAGATGGACGCGAAGGCGGACGCCCGGCTTCTCGATGGCGACCGCGAGCGAGCCGCTGCGCAGCGCATCGACCCACGGGACGCCCTGGGCCTTGGCGGAGATCAGGGTGCGCGGTTGGGCGGTGGCGCGGATCAGCGCCGGGACGTGGGCGAGCGGGCCGAGGCGCTCGTCGAAGGTCGCGCGCGTGAGACCGCCCTTGTTGTCGTGGAGCGCGTAGGCGCGCTGGAGGGTTTGCGTGTCGCGGGCCAAGACGACGGCGCCGTCGCGGACGCCGAGGCGGGCGGCGTCGTCGGGGAGCGCGTACTGCTGGATGCCGGTCGGGATGTCGGACAGCTTGCGCAGGCGGCCGTCGGAGGTCGCGCGATCGAGGACGGCGGCGACGTCGTCCTTTGATCGGCCGATCACGGCTGCGGTCGCACCCGCGCGGACGATCGCGGGGAGGTCGAGTGCCAGCGAGGTGATCGACGCCGACAGGCCGCGCGCCGCCGACGCCGGACCGGCCACGATCACGGGGCCGCCGAGGATCGACGGCAGGTCGGCGTCGGCGTCGAGGCCTAGCCCGCGCACCGCCTGGCGCACCCCATCGGCGGCGAAGCGGGCGGCGGGAAACGTGCGCGCCAGGTCCCGCAGGGCGTTCCCTTGCCGGGAGCCCCGTTGGACATCGAACTGCGCGACCACCGGCGAGGACGCAGGCGCGAACGCCAGCGCCTCGGCGAGCGGATCGTCAACCGCCGCCTTCTGCTTGGGCTCGTCGTTGCCGGCAAGCAGATACGCGCCGGCCGCAAGCGCGACGACGAGCAACCCGACCACCACCATCCACCGCCGCGACACGGCGGCGACCTTACTCGCCACGCTACGCTTCCGCAGCAAGGCCAGTTAGCTCAGTTGGTAGAGCACACGACTGAAAATCGTGGTGTCCCCGGTTCGAATCCGGGACTGGCCATGGTAAAGGTGCTGCATAGCGGCACCTTTTTGCGTACTGGTGAGTATGCCAGCGCTGGGTTTAGGCCACGAGGGTCGGTCTCGTGGCCT
>JBEVLC010000359.1:0-20385 GCA_040509415.1 Baekduia sp.
CGGGCGACCTGGCGTGATCACCATGTCGACGTCATCGAAGATCGCGTGGATCTCCAGCCGGCCACCCAGACCTTCGACGTAGCGTGCAAGCGTTCCGAGTCGCACGTTGTCCTCGCGCTCGATCCGCGAGACGTTGGCCTGGGTCATCCCAAGCACGTCTGCGAGATCACCCTGAAGTGAGCCACGAGCATGGCGAAGCCCGTGAAGGCCCTGGACGAGCTCGCGCCGGCGGCGCTCGACAGCAACGCCTTCCTCGAACCCCGGGTCCTCACCTGCCGCCTGCGCGCGAACGTCCTTCCAGCTCTTACGCCCAGCCATCAGATCAACCCTTCCCGCTCGATCTCGACGAGGTACGCGTCGTAGAGGTCATCGGCTATTGGAACGTTGCGCTTGTACCAACCGGCCCAGTCACCGGCCTTGTCGCCGCCGAGCAGCACGATCGCGGTCCGGCGCGGATCGAACGCGAACAGCAGGCGCAGATGACCACCCACCGACCTCAACTCCTTCATGTTGCGATGGCGCGAGCCCACGATGCGATCGGCGATAGGCCGCCCCAACGTCGGACCACCGGCCACCAGGGCGTCCACCGCCTCGGCGACGCGCCGCCGGTCGCGATGGCCGAGTCCTAAGAACCACTTCTCCGCCTGTTCGGTCATCTCCACCTCCCACGACATCGCCGGACCGTACAACGCATGCGTTGAACAATACACACGTTGTTCGTGACGATCCAGTCACGGCCTTGCTCCGGCTTCCCAGTACGGTGCCGGGCGTGGGACCGCTCCTGCCGGACACTGGACCTCGCGGTCCCCGCTTCGCTCGCCGTGCGCGCGGCATCGTGATCGAGACGATGGCCTTCGTCGTCGTGACGCTCACGCTGCCGCTGCTGCTGGCCGCCGCGGCCAGCGTCGACCTCGCGCTGTGGGTGATCAAACGCAAGCCGTGGATCGGCGTGCGGCTGGTGGCGATGTTGTGGTGGTTCTTGTTCGGCGAGCTGCGCGGTATCGCGGGCCTGACGCTCATCGGCCTCGCCTCGTTGGGGCGCGACACGCGCACGCGCCGCTTCCGGGTCTACCGCCTGCGTCAGCTCTGGTCCGGGGGCCACCTGGACGGCGTGCGGCGGCTGTTCAACCTGACGTTCGACGTGCGCGGGCTGGATGTCGCGGCACCCGGGCCGGTGCTGATCTTCATGCGCCACGCGAGCATCATCGACAACACGATGCCCGACACGGTCGTGGGTCGCGCGCACGGGCTCGGGTTGCGTTTCGTGCTCAAGCGCGAGTTGGAGATGATCCCGACGATCGACATCGGCGGGCGCTGGGTGCCGACCAACTTCGTGCGCCGCGGCTCGGGCGACACGGTGGGCGAGCTCCAGGACCTAGCCAAGCTGGGCATCGACCTCGATCCGCACGAGGGAATCCTCATCTACCCCGAGGGAACCCGCTCGACGCCGGCCAAGCTGGCCGCCGCGAAGGCCAAGATCGCCGAGCGCCAGCCGCACATCGCCCCGCTGGCGGCCAAGTTGCAGCACTTGCTCCCACCCCGCCTCGGCGGCCCGCTCGCGCTCCTGGAGAGCACGCGCGGCACCGACGTGGTCTTCTGCGGCCACGTCGGCCTCGACGGCTTCGAGCGGATCTCCGACATCTGGCGCGGCGGTCTGGTCGGCGGCACGGTGCACGTCCAGTTCTGGCGCTACCCCGCCGCCGAGGTGCCGATCGACCGCGACGCGCAGATCGCGTGGCTGTACGAGCGCTGGCAGGTGGTCGACGACTGGGTCGGCGAACACCGCGCGGCGTTGCCGTCCTAGTGCTGTAACAACGCGCGTGCGGCGCGCGCGGTCGCGGCGGCCAGCGCGCGGCAGAGAAAGATCGCGACCGGGATCAGGACCAGACCGGCGGCGAATCGCACGGCTGACGGCCCCACCGCGTGGCTGTTGAGGAAGTCCAGCGCGGCGTAATCGGGTTCGTCGTCGTCAGGCGCGAGGCGTAGAGCGTGGCGAGCATCACGGGGATGCCGACTAGCGTGATCGCCAAGCCGGCGGCCAGCGAAAGACCGGTGACGAGCACCGAGAACGTGACGATGCCGGCGGGGAGCCCGGCACAGAGGTAGAGCGCGTCGCGCGCGATGGTTGCCGGACGGGGGATCCAGGCGGGGGTCGTCGTCGCGGAGGAGGAGAGGGTGGGGAGCGGGGAGGTGGCCATGGCCATCATGGTCGCCGCGACGCCCCGCGCCTACCAGGCGGCGGCCCCGCCAGCGCGACCTCCGGAAAACCCGAGGGCGCGTGCCGTCTCCCGTACGCTGAGCCGCGTGGACACCGCCATCGCCGTCATCGACAACGAGGCGCAGGAGCGCTACGAGATCACCGTCGACGGCGAGCTCGCGGGCTTTACGCAGTACCGCCGCCGCCCGGCGGTGATCGCCTTCGTCCACACCGAGATCGACCCGCGCTTCGAGGGCCGTGGCCTCGGCGGACAGCTGGTGAGCGCAGCGCTCGACGCCGCACGCGCCGGGGGCCTCGCCGTGCTCCCGTACTGCCCGTTCGTCAAGACCTACATCAAGCGCCATCCCGAGTACCTCGACCTCGTGCCCGAGCAGTCCCGGGCGAAGTTCGGGCTCTAGCGCCCGACAGCCGAGCCGTCGCCGCCGCCGAAGCGCTCGCGCAGCTCGCGCTTGAGCAGCTTGCCCGACGGGTTCTTGGGCAGCTCGTCGACGAAGTGCACCGACTTGGGGAGCTTGAAGGGCGCGAGGTGCTCGCGGGCGTGGGCGAGGATCGCGTCCTCGGTGGTGGGCTCGCGCGTGACGACGACGGCCGCGATCGCCTCGATCCAGCGCGGGTGCGGCAAGCCGATCACCGCGACCTCGGCGACGGCCGCGTGCGTGTACAGCGCCTCTTCAACCTCGCGACTGGCGACCAGGACGCCGCCGGTGTTGATGACGTCCTTGACGCGGTCGATGACGAAGATGAAGCCCTCCTCGTCAACACGGACGAGATCGCCGGAGTGAAACCAACCGCCGGCGAACGCCGCGGCGGTCTCCTCGGGCTTGTCCCAGTAGCCCGTGCAAAGCTGCGGCGAGCGGTACAGGACCTCGCCCTGGCCGGCGCCGACGACCTCGTTGTTGTCCTCGTCGACCACCTTGATCTCGACGAACAGCACCGGCCGGCCAGCGGAGTCGGGGCGCGCGTCGTGCTCCTCGGGGCGCAGGACCGTCGCCAGCGGGGCGATCTCCGACTGGCCGAAGGCGTTGTAGAAACCGACGCCGTCCAGCGCGGCGCGCAGCCGCTGCAGCACCGGCACGGGCATGATCGACGCGCCGTAGTAGGCCTTGCGCAACGAGCGCAGGTCGCGGGTGGCGAAGTCCGGATGCTCAGAGATCGCGATCCAGACGGTCGGCGGCGCGAAGAGGCTGGTGATCGCGTCGCGCTCGACGCGCATCAGGATGTCTGCCGGGTCGGGCTTCTCGACGACGTGGTTGGTCGCGCCAAGCATCAAGTAGGGCATCAAGAACGCGTGCATCTGCGCGGAGTGGTAGAGCGGCAGCGGGTGCAGCGGGATGTCCGCGGCGTCCATGTCGAGCGCGACGACGCAGGAGACGTACTCGTGGACGAGCGCACGGTGGGTCATCATCGCGCCCTTCGGCGCGGCCGTCGTTCCCGAGGTGTACAACAACTGCGCGAGGTCGTCATCGGCGACGTCGACCTCGCCGCTGACGTCCGGGACCTCCCCGGTGAGCGCCCAGTCGAGGACGTCGACCAGCGGGTCCACACCGTCGCGAAGCGTGCCGGCGTGGCGGAGGTCACCGAGGTCGTCCGAGATCGCGTCGACAGCCGGGCGCAGCGCCGGGTCGGCGAACAGCGCGGTCGAGCCCGACTGCGTGATGATGTAGGCCAGCTCGCCGCCGACCAAGTTGTAGTTGACGGGAACGTGGACGAGCCCCGCCCGCGCGCAGCCGAGGTAGAGCAGCAGGTAGGCGTCGGAGTTCGTGCCCAGTGCGGCGACACGCTCGCCCTTGGTCAGCCCCAGCTCCAGCAGCCGCCCGGCGACGCGACTGACGGCATCATCGAGCTCCTCATAGCTCCAGCGGCGCTCGCCGAAGTGCAGCGCGATCCGTGTCGGCCAGCGCCGCGCGCTGCGTCGAACCACGTCGGCGACGGTGCTGGTCATCTCCATGCGCTGAACCTACCCCGCCGTGGAGGCGCGGACGACCAGCTCAGACGGCAGCACCCGGTTCTTCGGGCGGCCGCCTTGAAGGCGCGCATGCAGCAGCTCGAACGCAGCGGCGCCGAGCGCCTCGGGGTCGAAGCGCACGGTCGTCAGCGGCGGGTTGGTCAGCCGCGCGAGGTCGAGATCATCGAAGCCGACGACGGCGACCTCCCCGGGCACGTCGATGCCTAGCTCGTTGGCCGCAGCGATCATGCCGGCGGCGAGCAGGTCGTCGTCGCAGAGGAAGGCACTTGGGCGGTCGGGACGGCTGAGCAGTTCCTTGGCGACCGCGATCGAGCTGGTCGCGTCGAAGGCGGCAAAGCCGGTGACCTGCGCTTCGGGATCCTGACCGTGCGCGCGCAGGTGCGCGGCCCAGGCGTCATGGCGGCGGTCGAAGGTCTGGCCGCCCGCCGAGGAGCGGAAGTGGCCGATGCGGGCATGGCCGAGCGCATGCAGGTGCGCCATCGCAGCGGCGGTCCCGCCCTCGGAGTCCAGCCGGACGAACGGCATCCGCGACTGCTCGTACTCGACGATGACGATCGGCCGCCCGCCGGGCTCGCGTAGCGACCGGGGCACCTTGGCGGCGAAGAAGAGGAAGCCGTCGATGCTGCCCTCCGAGAGCCCCTGCACCGCGCTGTCGCCACCGCCGCCGCTGTAGTCGTCCTGGATCAGCACGACGACGTGGCCCGCCGCGCGCGCGGCCTGCTGCGCACCGCGCAGCGTGCGGCCGAAGAACGGGTGCGTGACGTCGCGGACGACGAGGCCCACCGCCGACGCCGTCCCCGAGCGCAGCGCCCGCGCGGCGGCGTTAGGGCGGTAGCCGAGCTCGCGCGCCGCAGCGCGGACGGCGTCGGCCGTCGTGGTCGAGACGCGCCCCGGCGCCTTGCCCGAGAGCACGAGCGAGACCGTGCTCTGCGAGACGCCGGCGCGCTTGGCGACGTCCACGCTCGTGACCTGGCGTGACCGCGCCGAGGCGGCGCCCGTGACGGGGTGGGGTCTGCGGGGGTTCGCGGCGATGGACGGATCTCACCACGCGGGGCCGTCGCGTGTGGTCGCGGCCACACGCGCCAAGGGCTAGCGATCCGGCGTCATACGTAGTACGCTGGTACGTATGACCCTTCCCCACCTCCATCGTTCATCGAGCACGCTGGCGCGCAGTGCGCTGGTGGCCGTCGTGCTCGCAAGCGGCGCCGGAGCCGCCGCCTCCCAGGAGCGCGTCGACGCCTCCTCCCCGCCGCGCACGGCGGTCCTGGCCGGCGCTGACGCGCCGTCGGCGGCCGTCACCGCGGCATCGCAGCGCGCCGGCAGCACCGTCACCGTCCACCACGCCGCGGGCATCCTCGACGCACAGGCCCAGGCCACCCGCCTCGCCGCCGAGGGCTATGACACGGTCATCGGCGTCGGCGCCCAGGCCCGTGCGGCCGTCTCGCAGGCCGCGGCGGGCGAGGTCGGCGACGACACCGACTGGCAGATCGCAGCACACTGAACAGACTTTCAGGGAGCGGCAATACGCCATTCGAGCGTGCGGTGGCGCTGCTTTCAGCCGAAGCGGAAGATCGAGCCCTGTCTCCCGCACCTCGACGCGCCCATGCGTAGCGAACCCCTTCGAGGCGGTGGTGGCGAGGGGTCATTCCAGCGCCACCCAACCCTGTGATCTTCACGGTTTTGGCGTGTCCATGTCCGGGACACGGTCGCATCTGACCGAGCGATGCCTGGGCCGCGCCGCCGACCTCAGCCAGCAGGCGGCGCGGCCAGGCGTTGCTACGCGCCATCTGAATTTATTTTCAGCGCAGTCGTTGCACACAGCAGTGAGTACAGCTACAGTGCCCCGCCACTCCTGACGTCTGCCAGTCCGCGACCGGTGCCTCCCGGCCGGTGCATAGGGATGCCCACCACGCCATGCCGCTGCCACCTTCTGACGCCGCCTCACCCGAGACGCGGCTGTCGCCCAGAATCCGCCCTCGCGCCGCGGAGGGCGCCGAAGCACCCAGTGACCATGAGCTGGTGGAGGACGCGATCATCGCCGCGCGCGACGCCGCCGTCGCCGCGCTGCGCCAGACGCTGAACGCCAAGCCCGGCGAGGCGCCCGACGTGCGGGTGATGATCACGGCGACGCGGGGCAACCCCTCCACCGAGTACTCCCACACCGAGGTGCGCTTCGCAGCGCCCGACGGCGTCGCGATCAGCCATCACGACAAGGTCGCGATGGCGCTGGCGAGCATGAAGGCGGTGTCCCCCGAGCTCTACGGCACGATGGTCGCCGGGATCGAGCGCGGTCGCCGCTTCTCCTTCGGAACGCTCCGGGCGTGCTTCAGAGCCGTCGCCCGCTAGTTCGGATCCTCGCCGGTGGCGACGATCGCCTCCAGCGTCGCGACCAGCGCGGGCCAACCGCGATAACACGTCCCGTACACGCGGCGCAGCAGGTTCGGCGTCGACCCCGCGCGCTCTTGACGCACCGGCTCGATCAAGCCCGCCGCCGCCAGCGCGCGCATCGCGTGGTTGACGCGGTCAAAGGCCTCCCCCAGATCCTCGGCCATCTCCGACGGACTGCGCGGCCGCTCTTCCAACGCGAGCAGGATCGGCAGCCGCACCGGGTGGCGCAGCTCCGCAAGGATGTGCACGGCCTGATCGGAGATGCCACTCACGCGTTCGCTCAGCATTTCCCGAAGACAGGAGCCTGAACCCTATGACGACGTCCAAGCGTCAGCAACAGCAACGCCGCAGCACCTTGCGCCCGCATCCGGCGCGCGACCAGATCGTGGATGCGATGCGCAGCTACGGACAGCCGATCAGCCCGACACGCCTGGCCGAGGTGACCGGCAACACGCTGGGGTCGGTCGCCTACCACGTGCGGACGCTGCTGGGAGCCGGCGTCGTCACCCTCGCCGAGGAGGGCCGCGTGCGCGGCGCGGTCGAGCACTTCTACGCGCTCGTGCCCGACAACGAGGCCGATCTCAACGACCCCGTCATCGGGCTGCAGAAGCTGTGCGGCGCGCTGACGCTGCCCGTCACCAACGGCGGCTACCCGCAGCCGATCGTCCTCGACACGCAGGCGCGCGGCGAGCTGGAGAAGCTGCTCAAAGGGCTGCGCCCGAAGGTGCAGCGCATCGTGCGCGAGACGGCCAAGCGCGCGGAAGCGGCGTAGCGCGGTCGCCGTCATTCGGTCCCCGATGCCCCGGGGCCGGTGACCGGGAACTCGCTGGGCCTCAAGGCGTAGGACTTCGTCGAGCCGTCGGCGAGGGTCGCCGCCAGCGTCGTGCCCTGCAGCGCGTCCTCCCGGGTGACGGCGATGAACGCGTCGCCCTTGATCGCCAGCGGGCGCGAGCCGGTCGCGCCGGCGAGCGTGATGGCGGTGACCTTCGGCGTGACCACGCCGAAGATCACGGCCCGCGCCGGCCGCTCGCCGCTGGCGGGGTAGTGGTTGACCGCGAGCGACATCGGGGCCTTGGCGAGATCGGCGCACGATCCGGCCGCCTCGATGTCGAGCACGTGGAACTCGCCGTCGCTGTACACCTGTCCGAAGTTCCCATCCTTGGTCCGTCCGGCCTCGGGACAGGTCAGGCCGGCTTGTGAGCGGTAGACGCGGACGGCCCACGCGACGCCGCCGTCCGGATCGGCGGTGGTCACCGGCACGCTCGCGCCGCGACCGTCGGGCTGGACCGCCTCGGGCCCGAGCGGCGTGTCGTTGCCGCCGCTGGAGGTCAGCGCCGATGCGCTGGCGACGCCCGCGACGACGGCGAGCAGGATGGCGAGGCCGAGACCCAGGCGACGCATCAGAGGCACCAGTTGGGGGCGTAGTGGGTGTGCTCGGAGAAGACGCCGGCGTTGTAGACCCGCGCCGAGCCCGCGCACTCCGTGTAGTTGCCGAAGTCCAAGGACCAGGAGTTGCACGTGCCCGAGTCATAGGCCGTCGACGAGCCGCGAATCGTGTTGTAGCTGTAGATCGCGCAGGTGCGATACGAGGATCCGCAGCCGGCATCGACGCGCGAGAAGAAGCTGCCGTCGGTCTGGCTGCCGCCCTCGACGAAGCCGTGCCCGACACAGGTCACGTGGTAGCTGTCGGCCAGCGCCACCTTCACGATCGCCGCGAACGAGAAGGCGCACAGCAGCATCAGCAGCACGATCCCGCGGGAGAGCCCATCGCTCTTCGTCGTCATCCAAAGCTCCGTTTCGTCCGGCGTACGGGAGCACTAGGGCGATGAGCTGCGCGGTTGTGACGAACGAACTCGGAATCTGTGACATCGAGCGTCAGGCCGGTTGTGCGATCTTCAGGACTGAATGGGTTTCTAAAGCTCTGACCAGTGTGCGAGGATGCGCCGGTCATGGGTCGTCGGCTGTTGAGATTCGGGAGTGGACGTGCTTCACCCGGCTTTGTCGGCGCCCGCGAGGATCCGTCGACGTTCGCCGACGTCTACGTCGAGTACCACGAGCAGGTGCTGCGCTACTTCGCCCGGCGCACGTTCGATCCCGAGACGGCCTTCGACCTCATGGCCGAGACGTTCGCCGAGCTCTTCGCCCACATCGACGGCTTCCGCGGCGAGACTGAGGAGCAGGGCCGCGCCTGGATGTGGACAGTCGCCCGCCATCAGCTCTACCGCTGGCGCGAGCGCGGGATCGTCGAGCGACGCAGCATCGAGCGCCTCGGCGTGCCGATCGCGACGCTGGGCCAGGTCGAATACGAGCGCATCGAGGATCTCGCCGATCTGCAACGCGTCCGTCCGCAGTTGGAGCAGGCGCTTGACAAGCTTGGCAGCGAGCAGCGCGAGGCCCTGCGACTCCGCGTGCTGGAGCACCGCGAGTACGACGACATCGCGCAGCAGTGCGGAGCGAGCCCGCAGGTGATCCGCGCACGGGTGTCGCGTGGCCTGCGGCAGCTGGCGAAGTCCCTCGCCGAGGCCGAGCCGGCCGAGCCCGAGGAACTGCTGACGTGACCAAGATCCCCCCGGAGCACACCGCCGCCCGCGCGCTGGAGGACGCCTTCCGAACGCTGGGCGAGCGGCGGGCGCGGGCCCGCCGGCCACAGCAGCGCCGCCGCCCCATGCCGAGAAGCGCCTCGCGTATCGTGGTCATCGCGCTCACCACGGTGCTGCTCGTCGCCGTGGCAGCCACCGGGACGAAGGTCTTCCTCGGCGATGGCCCGACGATCGAGGCCGACCCGGCGGGGCTCACGGGGCGCGTCCACCCCACGCCGTCCTACCGCCAGCTCGCGCTCGCCTCGGCTCCCGATCCTGTCGAGCGCCAGCCCTGGGGCCTGCGACTGCTCAAGAGCGCCAACGGCGACACCTGCCTCACGCTCGGTCGCGTCGTCGGCGGCCGGCTCGGCGTCGTGCGCGAGGGGCAGTTCCGGGAGCTGCCCACCCGCGCCGCCGGCATGTGCGCACCACTCGAGGAACGCCACATCGCGATGGCCGTTCGGGACTTCACCAACTCGGTCATCGCGGGCAGCCGCGGGGTCCTCTTCGGCATCGTGGATCGAACGGTCACGCGCCTCAGGCTTCGCGCCGCGAACGGGAGCTCGTCGGCGATCCCTGTCCAGGCCGATGGCACCTTCGTGGTCGTCCGCCCAGGCTGGAAGGCGTTCCGGCAGACGGAGCTCGTCGCCGAGGGATCGACCGGCCAGAGAACGACCGCCCTCGGCGGCTAGCACCGCAAACTCCGGGCACGACGCCCGAAGGCGACCTCGCCCCCTTCTACGATCGACGCATGTCCGTCGATGCCCACGACCGTGCCTTGGAGGAGTGGGTGCTCGCCAAGGTCGCGGGGCTGGACGTCGAGGGGCTCAAGCTCGGGCTGGGCGTGCGGGAGCTGCCGCTGCCGGGCGTCGCCGAGGCAGCGGAGCTCGACGAGCGCGTCGTCGGCGTCGTGGTCGACCGGCTCCATCAGCGTGGGCTCGTCCGGGCGATCGACGCCGATCCCGCGCGCGTGCTCCTCACCCCCGCCGGGCGGCGCACGGCGGGCGCCGTGACGCTGCCGCCCGCGCCGCCGACGCCCGACGCCGGCCGCTTCGTCTTCCTGCGCCCGGCAGCGCCGGTGGGAAGCGGTCCCGGCCATCACAAGGCCGATCCCGACGAGGACGTCTGCGACTTCCATCCCGAGCGGCGCCGCAAGGGCACGATGGACCCGGGCGAGCACTGCGACGGGTCGGGCTGGATCGTCGACGCTGTCTCCCGCGAGAGCCGGGCATGCCGCTGTCGCCCGCTGCGCATCCAGCGCAACCGCGACCGCCGCCTCGGCGGGCGCGTGACGACCGAGACGCTGAACTTCGGCCTCGCCTCGTCGCTGCACCCTGAGCTCCATCCGGCGCTGACGCCCGTGGTGCGCCGCTGGACCGACGACATCGACGGGCACCTGCGCGACGGGCGCGGGCTGTGGATGACGGTCGGGCCGTGGGACCGCCAGGAGCGCGGCGGACTCGGCGCGGCGCTTGATGGTGCCGACCGGCCGCCGCAGACCCAGGAGGAGTTCGCGCAGGCCACCGCGCGCGCGGGCCGGCTCCTGGACGCCGATGCGGTCGCGGGCGCGACGCGCACCGAGCGCGGCTCACGCGCCGGCGGCGAGCTGAGCCTGATGGAGATCCAGAAGGTCGCCCAGACCGCGGCGGGCTCGTCGGCCGCCGCGATCGCCCGCGCGGCCCACAACGCCGGCCACGGCGTCGCGTTGTACTCGCTCTCCTCGCTCTACCGGTCGTTGGTGTTCCTGTCCAAGCACGGCGGCTACCGCATGCGGCTCCAGGCGCTGGCGGAGTGCGACCTGCTCGTGCTCGTCGGCCTCGACCAGCAGGTACTCGCGCGCGCCGCGCCGTGGCAGCGCGAGTGGCTGTCAGAGCAGCTGGAGCTGATCGCCTACGGGCGTTATGAGAACTGCCGCGCGACCGTGCTGGTCAGCACGGGCTGGCCGCTGGAGGCGCTGGAGCAGGCGCTGTCGCCCGAGACGCTGCACCGCCTAACCTGCGCGGCCGGCGAACCACTGCTGGCCAGCCGGATCCCCGAGAAGAAGACCGCGACCCACCATGCTTGAGCCCGACTTCGAGTGCCCCAACGGCTGTGACGCCAACGGCTTCCTCTTCGACGAGGAGCGCCGTCAGGCCTACCCGTGCACCTGCCGCGAGGAGCGGTTGCGCCGCCGCCTGCACGGCGACATGGAGGCCAGCGTCGGCCGCTACGCGCCGCCGCGCTTCCAGGACTTGGACTGGGGCGCGCTGCCGCTGTCGGGCATCGCCGAGCAGCACGGCGCGGCGGCGACCGTCGTGCGCCGCTACGCCACGGCGATCGAGCAGAACGTCCGGTCCGGTCGCGGGCTCTGGCTGCTGGGCAACAAGGGCACGGGCAAGACGACGCTCGGCTACTACGTCGCCCAGCAGGCGCGCGCGGCCGGGATGTCAGTGCTGACGCGCAACACCACCGACTTGCTCAACGAGCTGCGCGACAGCTACAAGCCCGACGCCCAGCCGACGACCCGCCAGATCATCGACGCGATCACCCAGGTCGAGTTGCTGCACCTCGAAGACGTCGCCGTCCCCCGCCCCAACGACTGGGTGCTCGAGCAGCTCTACACGATCGTCAACCGCCGCTACGAGCACAACAAGGCCATCGTCTTCACCAGCGATACGCCCTACGGCGCGCCGCTGGACCCGGGCGGGCTGGCCGACCACATCGGCGAGCGCACCTACTCGCGGCTGATGCAGATGGTGGGCGACCCGATCCTGATGACCGGGACCGACTACCGGCTGACCGTCGGGGCCTAGCCCCGCTGCCGTCTGCCGTCAGCCGACGGCGATGACGATCTCGGCCAGCCGCGGGCCGGCATCCTCCTGGGAGAAGTGCGCGGCGCCTTCGATCGTCACGTGCGGCTGACCGGCCGCGCCGGGGATCAACGACTGCAGGACGGCGTCGGCGCCGCGGGTGACCGGATCGCTGTCGCCGAACGCGCAGACGAACGGCTTCTCCCAGCGCTTGAGGACCTCCCACGCCGCGCGGTTGGCGGGCACCGCCGGGTCGTCGAGCCCGTCGGGCACGAGCATCGGGAACTGGCGCGCACCCGACTTGTAGGACTCATCGGGAAAGGGCGCGTCGTAGGCGGCGATCTCGGCAGCGTCCAGCGCTCGCGCCGTCCCACCGTCGACGATCCGCCCCACCGGGAACTCGGGGGTCTGCTGCGAGAACGTGCGCCACGCCTCGAACCCGGCGCCCAGCGGCCGGTCGCCCGCCGGTAGGAAGGTGTTGGAGGCGACGATCGCGCCGAAGCGCGCCTCCTGCTCGGCGGCCACGCGCAGGCCGAGCAGGCCGCCCCAGTCCTGGCCGAAGAGGACCACGTCGGTGAGGTCGAGGTGGCCGACGACGAGGTCGGTCAGCCAGCCCACGTGGCGCGCGTAGGTGTAGTCCTCGCGCGCGACGGGCTTGTCGGAGCGCCCGAAGCCGATGAGGTCTGGCGCGATCACGCGCCGGCCGGCCGCGACGAGCGGGCCGATCATCGACCGGTACAGGTACGACCAGGACGGCTCGCCGTGCAGCAGGAGCACCGGCCGGCCATCGCGCGGACCTTCGTCGACGTAGGCCATCCGGGCGGTCTCACCCTCGGCCGTGACGTCGGCGTAGTGCGGGTCATAGCTCCAGCCCGGAAGGTCGGCGAAGCGCTCGTCGGGGGTGCGCAGCAACTCCATCATCCTGCTCCTCGGTCGTCGGTGTGGGAGCGCCGCCCGGCGCGTCGCCGGGCGCAGCATACGCCGGTGGTCGCATGCCATCGGCTCAACCACCGCGCGTGCGCGGTCGATCTTCGGGAGGTGGAGCCCACCCGCTCACGCCTGCCGTCCCCGCGCACGCTGGCCATCGGCGCGCTCGTGCTCGCCGTCCCCGGCGTGCCATGGCTGCATGCGCGCAGCGAGCGGCGGGAGGTCGAGCACCGTGCTGCCGCCGTCGCCGGCGCGATGACCAACCGCACCATCAAGGTCCGCTGCCCCGGGCCGATCCGGCGGCGCATGATGTATGAGATCCATGAAGGCTCGGTGTGGTTCGACGCCGACGGCGTGCCGACCGACGAGACGAAGCTCAGCGCCTCGACCTGCGATGGCCTGCGGACCGTCATCGACCACGGCCCGGCGCTCGACTTCTCCTGCCTGGCGACCGCCTGCCCGAAGGACGAGCGCCGCGCCGCCCAGGCGTTGGCCGTCCTCGCCCACGAGATCATGCACTTGCGCGGCACCCGCGACGAGGGCCAGACCGAGTGCCACGCCCGCGGACGGGTCGCGTGGGTCGCGGGCCAGCTCGGCGTGCGGCCGCAGGGCGGTGCGCAGATCGCCGCCTGGCAGGCGACGACGTGGCAGTCGATGCTGCCCGACGCGTACCGCAACGCGAGCTGCTGACCGCGCCTCAGCCGTCGGCGAGCCGCGCGAGGGTCCGGCGCAGGCGGGTGCGCTCGGCAGCGCTGACGCCGTCCAGCACGTCGTCTTCCATCTTGCGGATTGCGCGACGAGCGGCGGCGTGGCGCTTGGTGCCCGCGGCGGTCAGCGAGATGATCCGTGCGCGTCGGTCGGCCGGGTCGGGGGTGCGCGTGATCAGCCCGTCGGCCTCGAGCCCGTCGAGCAGGGTGATGAGCCGGGTCTTGTCATAGCTGATGGCCTGGGCGAGCGCGAGCTGGGTCTCGGCGGGCGCGTGTGCCAGGTGCGACAGGGCGATGTAGCCCCACATCGACAGCCCCAGCTCAGCCAGCAGCGGCCGCTCGGCGTCGATGAGCCGTCGCGTGACGCGCGCGAAGATCGCGCCGAGATCTTCCTGGTCCTCCGCCATAGGCCGAACTCTACGCGTTGACAGATCGTCTGTTGTCGTAGATGATATGCAGGTGCAGACGAATGCCGTCACCGGTCCGGTCGAGACCCGCTCGATCTCCATCGCGGCGCCGCCGGAGGCCGTCCTGGCGGTCGTCGGTGACCCCTACCGCTTGCCCGACTGGGCGCCGGGCTTCGCCAGCGCCGTCGAGCCCGACGGCGACGACTGGCTGATCGGCAGCGGCGACGCGCGGTTCACGATCGCCGTCCGCGTGTCGGCCGAGCACGGGACCGTCGACCTCCTGCGTCCCGGCAACGCGACGTTCGGCGCCAGGATGCGCGTCCTCCACAACCACACGGGCAGCGAGCTGGTGTTCACCCTCGTCTTCCCGGCGGGCGTCGACCCGGAGGCGATCCGCGCCCAGATGGAGACCGTCGAGGCCGAACTGGAGACGGTCCGCGCGCTGGTCGAGGCGCCATGAGGACCCGGATGGTCGCCGGCCCGCTACCGCGCCGCGACGGGCCGGTCGTCGTGAGCCTCACGGAGTTCACGCGCGCTACACCCGCGACTGGCCGCTGATCGCGCGCGACGGTGTGGACCGCGGAGGGTCTCGATCTCGACGCGACGCTCGCGCGGCGCGAGGTCTGGCTGACGACCTGAGGCGACCGCCGTCCCACGGGTGCGCCACGATGCAGCGGTGCTCTTCGCCGATCTCGCCGCCACCTCGCTCGCCGTTGGCGCGACCCGCTCGCGCAAGCGCAAGGCCGAACTGCTGGGCGAAGTGCTGCGCTCGCTGGAGCCCGGGGAGGTCGAGCCGGCCGTCGCGTACCTGAGCGGCGAGCTGCGCCAGCGGCGCACGGGCGTCGGCTGGGCGACGCTGCAGGATATCCCGGCGCCGGCGGCCGAGCCGTCGCTCCAGATCGGCGAGGTAGATCTCGCGTTAGAGCACCTCGCCGAGCTGTCGGGCGCCGGATCGCAAGCGGCGCGGCGCGAGGCCGTCGCCGGCCTCTTCGCCCGCGCGACCGAGGACGAGCAGACGTTCCTGCGCAGCCTGATCTCCGGCGAGGTGCGCCAGGGCGCGCTGGCGGGCGTAATGGCCGATGCCGTCGCGATGGCGACCGGCATCCCGCGGGCGACCGTCGACCGCGCGACGATGCTGCGCGGTGACGCGCGGGTCGTGGCCGAGACGGCGCTGCGCGAGGGCGAGGAGGGCCTGCACCGCTTCCGCTTGGAGGTCGGCCGGCCGGTGAAGCCGATGCTCGCCTCGCCCTCGGCGTCGCTGGAGGAGGCCATGGAGAAGGTCGGAGAAGGCGTTGTCGACTGGAAGCTCGACGGGGCGCGCATCCAAGTCCATCGTGATGGCGATGACGTGGCGATCTCCAGCCGCTCGCTCGATGACTGGACCGCCCGGCTGCCCGAGGTGGTCGCCGCGGTGCGCTCGCTGCCGGCGCAGCGGGTGGTGCTCGACGGCGAGGCGATCTCGCTGCGCGACGACGGCCGTCCGGAGCTCTTTCAGGTGACGTCCTCGCGAATCGCCTCGGGCGCGCCCGGCGTCGTGCCCGTCGTCTTCGACATTTTGCACCTGGACGGCGAGGACCTGCTCGATGCGCCGCTCGCACGACGCGTCGAGGCGCTGGAGGCCGCGGTGCCCCAGAGCTACGGGTCCCGCGCCTGATCACCGATGACTTCGCTGCCGCGCAGGCTCACTTCGACGCTGCACTCGCCGCCGGCCACGAGGGCGTCGTCGTCAAGGCGCTCGACGCGCCCTACGCCGCTGGTCGCCGCGGGGCGAGCTGGCTGAAGGTCAAGCCGCGCCACACGCTCGACCTGGTGGTCTTGGCCGTCGAGTGGGGCAGTGGCCGCCGGCAAGGCTGGCTGAGCAACCTGCACCTCGGCGCGCGGGCCGTCGACGGCGACGGCTTCGTGATGCTCGGCAAGACGTTCAAGGGACTGACCGACGCGCTGCTCATCTGGCAGACCGAGAAGCTGAAGTCCTTGGCCATCGAGCAACAAGGACATGTCGTGTACGTACGACCGGAGCTGGTGGTGGAGATCGCGTTCGACGGAGTGCAGACCTCGCGCCGCTATCCCGGCGGCGTCGCGCTGCGCTTCGCGCGCGTCCTGCGCTACCGCGAGGACAAGACTGCGGCCGAGGCGGATGACCTCAACGCCGTGCTCGCGCTGCGCCACTAGCCCGACCGCGCCCGCCGCGCCTGGGGCTAGGCTCTCACGCATGATCATCAGCACCATGAACGACCTCCCCGGCTATGAGATCGAGGAGGTCTACGGCGAGGTCTTCGGCCTCACCGTCCGGTCACGCAACGTCGGATCACAGATCGGGGCGTCGCTGAAGTCCCTGGTCGGCGGCGAGCTCAAGGGCATGACCAAGATGCTGGCCGAGGGACGCGCCCACGCCTCGGAGCGGCTGGTCGATGAGGCCGAGGCGCGTGGCGCCAACGCCGTGCTGGCGTTCCGCTTCGACACGAGCGAGCTCGGGACGACGTGGACCGAGATCTGCGCCTACGGCACAGCCGTGCGGGCGCGCAAGCGCTGACCATGTTCGACCACGTCACGATCCGCGTCGCCGACCGGGCCGTCTCCGAGGCCTTCTACGCGACGGTCCTCACGCAGCTGGGGATCGACATCACCTACAACACGGGCGTCTTCACCGAGTGGCGCGACTTCTCGCTGGCCCAAGCCGACGGTGACCATCCGCCGACCCGGCGGCTGCACATCGCGTTCGTCGCGCCAACGCGCGAGCAGGTCGACGCGTTCTGGCAGGCGGGCATCGACGCGGGCTATCCCGACGACGGGGCGCCCGGCCCGCGACCGCAGTACTTGGAGGACTACTACGGCGCGTTCCTGCGCGACCCCGACGGCAACAGCGTCGAGGCCGTCCACCACGGCCGGCTGCGCCGCGAGGGGATCATCGACCACCTGTGGATCCGCGTCGCCGACCTGCCGGCCGCGACCGCGTTCTACACGACGGTCGCCGCGACCGCCGGGCTGCATGTCCGCCACGCGGGCGAGGACCGCACGACCGTCATCGGCGCCGAGGGCGGCTCCTTCTCGCTCGTGCCGGGCGAGGCGACCGCGAACCTGCACATGGCCTTCGGCGGCGACGAGGCCGCGGTCGGGCGCTTCTACGCCGAGGCGGTCGCCGCCGGCTACCGCCCCAACGGCGAACCGGGCGAGCGCCCGCAGTACCACCCCGGCTACTACGCCGCCTACGTGCTCGATCCCGACGGCAACAACATCGAGGTCGTCGACCACCACCGCAGCTGAACGACGGCGGCCCGCGGATATGTCAGGCTGTCGGCCGCTTGCCGGATCCGCTCTCGTTCGACCCCATCGCCGAAGCCGAGCGCCAGTGGCGGCGCCACTGGGGCAATGCTGCGACGCCGTCGATGGCCGCCGTCACGTCGATCATGCGCGTCCACCAGCTCGTCATGGCCCGGCTCAACGACGAGCTCAAGCCGTGGGAGCTGACCTACCCGCGCTACGAAGCGCTGATGCTGCTGTTCTTCAGCCGGACCGGCTCGCTACCGCTGGGCAAGATGGGCGCGCGGCTGCAGGTCCACCCCACGAGCGTGACGAACCTGATCGACGGACTGGAGAAGCTCGGCTACGTCACGCGCGCAGCGCATCCGAGCGACCGCCGCACGACGCTGGCGATGATCAGCGACCGCGGCCGCGTGGTCGCCCAGGACGCGACCACGGCGCTCAACGCGATGCGCTTCGGCACCGGTGAGATGTCGCGCACGGACCTCGCCACCGTCACCGACGTCCTGCGCCGGATGCGCGAGGAGGCGGGCGACTACTTCGAAGCGCCCTAGCCGCGGCCGGCTACAGCGCCGGCGGGCGCGTAGTCATAGAAGCCGCGACCGGTCTTGCGGCCGTGGTGGCCGGAGACGACCATCCGCTTCAACAACGGCGGCGGCGCGTACTCGGGGCGCTTGAACTCCTCATAGAGCGAGTCACAGACGGCATAGAGGACGTCGAGGCCGATGAAGTCACACAGCGTCAGCGGACCCATCGGGTGGCCGGCGCCGAGCTTCATCCCCTGGTCGATGTCCTCGCGCGAGGCGAAGCCGTCCTCATACATCCGCACGGCGGCCATCAGGTACGGGACCAAGAGCATGTTGACGATGAACCCAGAGCGGTCCTTGGTCCGGATCGAGGTCTTGCCGATCGCCGCCACGAAGGCCTCGGCGCGAGCGACGACCTCGGGGTCGGAGTCCAGCGCGACGACCACCTCGACGAGCTTCATCACCGGGACGGGCGAGAAGAAGTGCAGGCCGATCACCCGCTCGGGATGCTGCGTCCAGGACGCGAGCTGGGCGATCGGGATCGACGAGGTGTTGGACGCGATGATCGCCGACTCGGGCAGCAGGTTGTCCAGCATCTGGAAGATCGCGCCCTTGATCTCGGGGTCCTCGACGACGGCCTCGATGACGAGGTCGGCGTCGACGAGCGATGCCGGATCGTCGACCCAGGCAACGTGGCCGACAAGCTCCGCCGCCGCCGCGGCGTCCAGCTTGCCCCCGCCGACCGCGCGATCCAGCGATGTCCGCAGCCGATCACGCGAGCGGTCCAGCGCGGCGGTGTCCGGCTCGAACAGGACGACGTCGAGACCAGTGCGGGCCACCGATTCCGCGATCCCGGTGCCCATGAACCCGGCGCCGACGATCCCGACAGCGCGAAGTGAAGAGAGCTCGCTCATCGGGCCAACCTAGCAACCTACGCGGGCGTCCGATAGTCGCACCTCCTACTATCTTGGCCAAATGTCGCTGGAACTTGTGAATGTTCCTAGAATGAACTGGTGACGATCGAAGCGATCGTGCAGGCGGCGATCCTCGAGCGACGAGCGCTGTCGTTCACCTACGAGGGGGATGGCCTACCGGCACGCACCGGCCATCCACACGCGCTCTTCCTCAGCGTCACGGGCGAAACGCTCGTCGACGTCTTCCAGGTCGCGGGCTTCACTTCCACCGGCACGCTCCCGTGCTGGCGCAGCTTCAACGTGGAGAAGATCATCTCCGCACGGCGACTCGACAGCACCTACGAGCTCGCCCCCGGCTGGGACCCCGACGGTCCGAAGTACGCCGGCGGGATCATGGCGATGGTCTGAGCGGAGGGCGTCGGCGTGCCGCCGCTCAGGGCCCAAGAGCGCCGATCGGAACACCGTGATCGTACCGTTCTCAGGGCCGTGATCGTACCGCGGCTCAGGGCCGTGATCGTCCGCGCACCGCCGCGGGATGCCGGCGGGGGAGCGCTCGTTCACCACATGTTCTCCGGTCCGACGTGGTCGCCGGCGGCTGGGCGGCGCTCCGTGACGATCGCCACCACGCTCACGTGGTCTGGGCGCTTGGTGCGTAGGTGCGCTGTGATTCGGCGCGCATTTGTATGGGCATCGAACGAGCGCCGCGCGGATGCCGACATCACGGATCACCGCCCTCCTCGCGCGATCGCGCTGCCAACGCGCGTCCCGCGAACGGTCACGCAACTGCGACGAAGCGCTCGCAAGTCGATACGGCTTCGCCACTTCGTAGCGGAGTCTGCCCCCACTGCGGGCCATGTCCCCGGGGTGGCCTGTTTGGCGACGCATGTCGGCCGCCAACGGGCCCACCCGCTCGCGGAGCGTCGTGATCGACGGGCTGGGCCCGTACGCGGACGTATGCCGGCGACAAACAGGCCCACCCTCCCCGAGGCCGACGCGGACGACCGGCCAACGCGACGAGCAGCCAACCCCGCTCACTCCCCTCGGTGCCAGCAGACCCCGCTGGCATGGTGTGGTCGGACTGCAACGAAGCTGCAACGTTGCAACGACTCTGCGAAGTCCACCAATTCCATCGGCCCCGCCATGTAGGCTCCGCCGCTCATCCAAATACAGCACCCCCGCGACCGCGCTAACGGCCCGGGGGCATGACCCAAGGAGAAAACAGCTCCATGAGTGCCCACCAGGGTAATTCAGCCTGCCGTATCACCGTCAACCCGCCAACGGCCGACGTGTTGCGCATCGAAGCCAAGAAGGTCTTGATGTTCAACCACGACCCCTTCGAGGACTTCCTCGACTACACCCCACGCCGCCAGCTCAAGCTGGCCGACGTCTACCGCGACGCAACGGCCGTGATCGATGCGCTGGGCTGGGATCCCGAGATGGTCCCGCACACCGACAGCATCGAAGTGCCGCTCACGCGCGGCCACATCGAGCATCTGCACGAACGCCGCTGCGACCTGCTGGCCACCAACCTCGACCTCCTCACCGACATCGGCGCCGACAACCATGTCAACGCCGCGGTGATGAGCGAGATCCACGCCAACCGCCACGGCGTCGAAGCGCTCAACCGTGTCTTCGACGCCTACAGCACCGCGATCACCACATAGCCCGTCACACTTCCGTTGCGGGGTCTGACCCCGCAACG
>JBEVLC010000360.1:0-7492 GCA_040509415.1 Baekduia sp.
ACCCGTCCATCCGGCCGCGACGCCGTCCGGGACCGCACCGCGATGAGCGACGAACAGCTCGTCGGCGACCACGTGCGCCAGCCCAGCCGCGGTGGCGCGCGCGCAGAAGTCCGCGAGCGCGTCGCGCAGCGCCAGCGTCTCGTCCAGCGGGCCGGCCAGCTGCAGCGCCGCGCGCCGCAGCAGCGTGGCGTGCGGCAGCGCGGTCGGGACGCGGGGATGGAGCCCGAGCGCGCCCGCGCGCAGCCGCGCAGCCGCCTGGGCCGCGGTCAACCCACCCGATGGCAACGGCCACGGGAGGTTGCGCCGCGGAACGCTCAGGAAGCCCGCGTCGTTGCTCAGCGGGGTGATCGTCGCCGCGTCGGGCTCGGCGGCCGCGACCGCCAGCAGCTCGGCGTGAAAGCCCGGGCCAACCTCGGTCGCGCCGTCGAGCAGGATCAGGTCACCGGCTAGCGCCGTGGCGGCGGCGTTGACGAGCGCGGCGCCGTCACCCTCCAGCCAACGCGCCCCGAGGAAGCCACCCAGCTCGTCAAGCGTCGCGCGCGCCGCGGGCGCGCCGCCCGCCACGACCACGAGCTCCTCGGGCAGGCCCGCCGCGGCCAGCGCCTTGAGGCAGCGCGCGGCACCGTCGGCATCGTGCAGGAGCAGCAGCAGGGCCGGGTCGGGCACGGAGGGCACGCGCGGAATCTACCCGCCGCGCGGCGACCGACTCGGTCAAGCACGCAGTAGCGTGCGCGCCGTGCCCTCCGAGCCCTCCCACAACGCCCGCAGCGTCGCCGCCGACGTGCTCGCCCTGCGCGACGCGCGCGTCTTCGTCCTCGGCGACGCGCTCCTGGACGTCTACATCGACGGCCACGTCGACCGCATCTCGCCCGAGGCGCCGGTGCCGGTCGTCCACGAGCGCGGCACGCGCGAGGTGCTCGGCGGCGCCGCGAACGTCGCGGCCAACCTCGCCCAGCTCGGCGCGACCGCCATCCTCGCCGGTCGCGGCGGCGCCGACGCCGACGGCGACCGCGTGCGGGAGCTGGCGGCAGCGGTCGGCATCGAGGTCGATGCAGTCACCACCGACACGACCGTGCCGACGTCGCGCAAGATCCGGGTGCTCGCCGGCTACCAGCAGCTGGTCCGCGTCGACCGCGAGGAGCTGGATCCCGTCGCGCCCGCGACGGCCGACGCGCTGGTCGGCCACCTCGACGCCTTCCTCGCCGGTGACGGCCCGCGCGCGGTCGTGCTGGCCGACTACGCCAAGGGCGTGCTGACCGACGCGCTGCTGCGCACGGCGATCGAGCGCTGCCGTGCCGCCGCCGTCCCGGTGATCGCCGACCCCAAGAGCGACGACCTGTCGCGATACGCCGGCGTCACGCTGCTCAAGCCCAACCGCGCCGAGGCGGTGCGCGCGGCGGGTGGGGCCAACGACGGCCCGGAGGCGCTGGTCGCCGCGGTCCTCGACGCCAGCGGCGCCGAGAACGTCGTGCTCAGCCTGTCGGCCGACGGGGTCATCGCCGCGGGCTCCGCGCTCCAGGAGCCGATGCTGCTGCGCTCCCAGGTCCGACAGGTCGCCGACGTCTCGGGCGCCGGCGACACGATGGTCGCGCTGCTGGCCGGCTGCGCAGCGGCGGGGCTGCCGATCGAGCGCGGCGTCGTGCTCGCCAACCTCGCCGCCGGCCGCGTCTGCGAGAAGCCGGGCACCGCGACGCTGACGGCCAGCGAGCTACTGGAGGCCTTCGGCCACGAGCACCAGGACCTCGGAGGCAAGTGGCTGGCCGACCGCGACGTGGCCGCCCGGATCATGGCGGCCGAGCGCGCCGACGGGCGCCGCGTCGTCTTCACCAACGGCTGCTTCGACATCCTGCACGCCGGCCACGTCCGGCTGTTGCAGAAGGCGCGATCGCTCGGCGACGCGCTCGTCGTCGCCATCAACACCGACGACAGCGTCCGGCGCCTCAAGGGCCCGACCCGTCCGGTCAACGGGCGCGACGACCGCGTCGCGGTCCTCAGCGCTCTGGGGTGCGTCGACTTCGTGTGCGAGTTCGACGAGGACACGCCGCTGGAGCTGATCCTCGCGGTGCGGCCCGACCTGATCGTCAAGGGCGGCGACTACGCCGTCGAGGACGTCGTCGGCGGCGCCGAGGCGGCGGCGTGGGGCGGGCGCGTGGAGATCGTGCCGCTGCTGGAGGGCCGCAGCACCACACGGATCCTGCAGACCGAGAGCAGCCGCGCCTAGCCGAGCGCGGGCGAGGGCCGGACGTCGGCCACCGGGTCCAGCTGGTGGCAGGCCAGCGCGTTACGCGTCGGCGGCGTCTGGCCGAACAGCGTGCAGGGCTGGCACCAGAGGTCGCGCGTGCGAACGATCTCCGAGCCCTCGGCCAGCGGCGCCCACTTGCCTTCGCGGCCCGAGGTGAAGATCGTGCGCGCCGGCGTGCCGTAGTAGCTGGCGATGTGCACGGGCCCGCCGTCCATCGTCAGCAGGCCCTCGGCCGTCGCGATGCGCTCGCAGAGGGCGTCGAAGCCGTGGTCCTCGCGGCGCGCGCCATCGCCGAGCTCGGCGGCCAGCGCGTCGGCAAACGCCCGGTCGACCGGCGCCGCGACCACCGTGACGGTCCGCCCCGCGGCCCAGGCGCGCGCGATCGCCGCCCAGCGCTCGAGCGCCAGGGTCCGCGTCGGCGACTGCAGCCCGCTGATCGCCACCAGCAGCGTGCCGTCCGACGGCCGGCTGCGCGAGCGCGGCGTGGCGACGGGGGTGAACGGCAGCCCCCAAGCGGCGGCGAACATCCGGCCGAACGCGACGGTCTCGTGCTCGTCGTAAGCGTCGTAGGGAACGCGGATCGCGGCGCGCGAGGCGCGGTTGGTGGCAAACGCGAACGCGCGGCCGCCGCGCCGCCCGGCGGCCAGCGTCAGCCCGTGAGAGAGCCCGAAGAGCTGCTCGGTGTTGGCGACCGTCGCGTGCCGGCCGGCCAGCGCCGCCAGCGCCGCGGCGGGCTTGTCGTCGTAGGCGACGTGGTCCAGGCCCTGATGGCGCGCCCACGCCGCCGAGCGGCGCTCGACCACCCAGCGCACGTCGCGGCGAGGATCGCGGCCGAGGTCCTCGACCGCGATCTGCGCGGTGATCAGGTCGCCCATGCCGCCCGGCCGCACGACCAGCAGCCGACCGTCGGCCGCGCGCCCCAGCGACGCGAGGCCCCCGATCGCCCGGCCGACGACCGCCCCGACCAGCGCGAGCGGCCGGTCGATGTCCTTCAGCCGCTCCGTCGCATAAGCGGGCATCGAGCCGAGCCGGTGCGATCAGGCCGCGTAGTTGGCGGGAAACAGCGAGCGCTCAACGAGCTCCACCAGCAAGTGGATGACCACGATGTGCAGCTCCTGCACGCGGTCGGAGTGCGGACCCGCCGGCGTGCAGATGTCGACGTCGGCGAGCGCGCCGAGCGGGCTGGCCTCGCGGCCAGTCAGCGCCAGGACGAAGCCGCCCTGCTCGCGCGCGGCCTCGGCGGCCAGCAGAACGTTGGCGCTCGTCCCGCTCGTGGAGATCGCGACGAACGCGTCGCCTTCGCGCACGTGGCCCTGCACGTAGCGCGCGAAGACCTGCTCGAAGCCGAAGTCGTTGCCCACGCAGGTCAGATGCGCGGCGTCGGCGATGGCCGAGGCGGCCAGCGGCGGGCGGACGTCGCGAAACGAGCCCGACAGCTCCTCGGCGAAGTGCATGGCGTCGCACAGCGACCCGCCGTTGCCGGCGGCGTAGACCTTCCCGCCGTCGCGCAGCGTGTCGACCAGGCCGGCGCCACCGCGCTCGATGGCGGCGAGCAGCGCCTCATCGCCGGCCACGCGGCCGACGTTCTCGACGACGGTCGCCAGCGTGCTGTCGATCACGGAACGCATCCGCGCAGACCTTAGCCGCCGGTTGGTCCGGGTGGCCTGAAGGCTACGCTGCCCCTTTCATGGTCCACGACAGCCTGCAACAGCCGGTGGCCGACCACCGCCTGCACGCGACCTGCCCAGTCTGCGACGCCGACGACCCCGCGCCGCGCCTCGCGCTCCGGGACTACCAGTCGGCTGAGCGGTTCACCGCGGTCACCTGCGGCGCCTGCGGTGCCGTGTACCTCGAGGACCCGCCGAGCCAGGAGACCATCGGCCGCTACTACGAGACGCACGCGGGCGCGCAGATGCACAGCAAGCCCGGACCGGTGTTCACCGCGATGCGCGACCGGCGCTTCGCGAAGGACCTCGCGCCGCTGCTGGCGCGCCTGGCGCCCGGCGCGCCGATCGCCGACCTCGGCACCGGCGACGGCTCCGTCGCGGAGCACCTGCACCGGCGCGGCCGCGCCAGCCTTGGGCTCGACGTCTACGACCCTTCCGGGTGGCACCACCCCGACGTGCCCTATCGGCAGATCTCGTTCTCCGGGCCCGGCCTCTCGGCGGCCGATCTGACCGTCGACGGGATCCCGGCCCGCGGCGCGGTGATGCGCCACGTGCTCGAGCACGTCCACCGGCCGGCCGACGTCCTGCAGAGCCTGCGCGCGTCCGGCGTGACGCATGTGCTGATCATCGTCCCGAACATCGCGTCGCGGCTCGCCGGTCCTTTGGGAAGCAATTGGTATTACTGGGATCCTCCCCGTCATCTGACCTTCTTCGCGCCCGACACCCTGCGCCGGTGCGCCGCGCGCGCCGGCTTCCGCGTCGACGCGCTCGACACCTACGGGCTCGATGAGCTGGCGACCTCGGCACATCGGGCGCTCCTGCTCCGCGACGGCGGCGGCGCGCGCCGGCTCGCCCACGCCCTGCGCCCCACCGGCCCGATCGCCGGCGCCGCCTCCGTCCTGCAGGGGCCGGTCGGCAACACCGTCCTGCACGCCGTCCTGGTCGCCGATGACCGATGACCTCACCCCGCTGGTCGTCGACATGGACGGAACGCTCTTCTCCTCGGACTCCACCGAGCTCATGACGCAGCGGCTGCGCACACGCCGTCCGCATCGCGTCCCCGGCCTCTGGCTGGCGCGGCGGCGCGGTGACAAGGCCGCGATGAAGCTCTTCCTGCACCGCCACGGCGCCGTGCCGATCGCGTCGTTTACGCCCTACGCGCCGCTTGCCGCGTGGCTGGAGACCCAGCGCGGGCAGCGTCCGATCTACCTGGCCACGGGCGCGCCGCAGGCGCTGGCCGACGCCGCCGCGCAGACCTACGGGCCCTTCGACGGCGCGTTCGGCACCGAGCCCGGCCACAACAACACCGGAACGCGCAAGGCCGCGCGCCTGGTGGAGCGCTTCGGCGAGCGAGGCTTCGACTACGCGGGCAACTCGGAGGCCGACTTGGCCGTCTGGCGCCACGCCCGTCGTGCGATCGTGTGCAACGCGGCGCCCGAGCTCGCCGACCGTGCAGCGGAACTCTGCGAGCTCGAACGCGTCCTGTAGATCATGGCCTCGCTTCCACAGACAGCTCGCCGCTCCGTCCCGCTGCTTGTGCTGCAGACGATGCGGCCACGGCAGTGGATCAAGAACAGCTTCGTGCTGGCCGGCGTCGTGTTCAGCGGCCGGCTGGACGACGTCACGGCGCTGGGCAACGCGTTGGTGGTGACTGTCGCGTTCTGCCTGGCCTCTGGCGCGTCCTACCTGCTCAACGACGCGCGCGACGCCGACACTGACCGCCTCAACCCGCGTACGGCGGGGCGCCCGATCGCCCGCGGCGACCTGCCGGTCGGCGTCGCCTACGGCGCTTCGGGGCTCGCGCTGGTCGCCGCGCTGGGGCTCGCCTTGGCCGTCAACGCGGCGAGCGCCGGCGTCGTCGCCGTGTTCCTGGCGCTGCAGTTCGCCTACACGCTCGGGCTCAAGCACGTGCTCTTCATCGACGTCATGGCGATCGCCGCGCTCTTCGTCCTGCGCGCCTTCGGCGGCGTCATGGCCGTCGACGCGAAGATCTCCCCGTGGCTGCTGCTGGTCACC
Organism: Baekduia sp.; assembly: GCA_040509415.1. GTDB lineage: Bacteria > Actinomycetota > Thermoleophilia > Solirubrobacterales > Solirubrobacteraceae > Baekduia. The sequence goes on from JBEVLC010000360.1 coordinate 5,926, forward strand.
GGGCTGCTCGCGCTCTTCCTGGCGCTGACCAAGCGCCGCGGCGAGGCGGTCGCGATGGGCGGGCAGTCCAACCCGCAGCGCCCCGTCCTCGACTACTACTCGGTCAGCCTGCTCGACGAGCTGATCGGCGTCGTCACGCCCTCGGTCATCGTCGTCTACGCGACCTACACCGTGCTCGGCGCCTCGACCGACACGATGCTGGCAACCGTGCCGTTCGTGCTCTACGGCGTCTTCCGCGTGCTCTTCCTCATGCACCACCGCGACCGCGTCGGGATGACCGAGGAGGTCGACACGCTGGTCTACCGCGACCTGCCGCTGCTGACCTGCGTCGTCCTCTGGGGCGTGGCCTGCGCGGTGATCATCCTGACCGCGTGACCGCGGCCTTCTCGGTTCGGCGCCGCGCGGCCCGGTCGTGAGCCGTCACCACGCCCGCGTAGATCAGCTCCACCCCGGTCTGGATCAGCCGGGCGATCGCGGCGACCGCGAGCGCGATCGGCGCCGGGATCACGGCGCTGAGGCCGGTCACCAGCCCGAGCTCACGCGCGCCCAGCCCGCCGGGAAGCGCGAAACCCACGATCCCCGTGATGAACCCGAGGCCGAAGGCGGCGATGACGCCGACCATGTCACCGGCATCGACCGGCGTGATCGCCAGCAGGGTGCACAGCAGCGACACACCCGCCAGCCAGAACGTGAAGGCGTTGGCGAGGACGAACATCACGACGGCGCCGAACGGCAGCACCTCGTCCAGCGGCTCACGGCCCGCGCGGCGCAGCAGCCGCGAGGTCACGTGCGCGAACGGCGCCGGATGCAGCAGCGCGACGCCGGCCACCGGCAGCACCGCGGCGATCAGCAGCGCGGCGCCGACCTGGGGCAGCAGCGGGATCGCCGCGACCGAGGCACCCGCCAGCCCCAGCGCGATCTCGTAGACGAGCGCCACCGACGACGCCTTCTTCGGAACGCCCTCGCGCTCGTTCATCCCGATGCGCAGGGCGAAGACCAGGGCGCCTGTCGGGACGTACCGCGCCAGCAGCGCGAAGCCGTAGATGGTGCGCCCGCGTGGCGGCCTGATCGGGTAGCCCAGGCGCCGCAGCACCACGAGCGCGATCTCGGCCTGCAGCACCTGGTAGAGCATCAGCGGCGGGATCGCCGCGAGGAGCCACAGCGGCTCGAAGCGCAGGTCGGCGTCGGCCACCTTCGACCACTGCGAGACGACCGCGAGGACCAGGAACCCGACGACCATCGTGGCGATCAGGAGCGTGACCCACCGCGGCAATGGCGGCCGGGCTGGTCGGTCGTCGGCTGGGGACGTTCCCATCCGGCCGGAGTGTGCCACACGCCGTCAGGCGCCCCAGCACGGGTAGGCTCGGAGGCGATGACGACGCTCAACGCCGTCTGGGACGGGCGCCCCGAGGAGTACGACGCCCACCGCATCGGCTGGCTGGCCGAGCGGCGCCTCGAGTTCATCACCAACTGGCTGCCGTCAGGTCCGCTCCGGGTCTTGGAGATCGGCTCCGGGACCGGACGGCTGCTGCTCGACCTCCTGCGACGCCGGCCGGAGCTCGACGCC
>JBEVLC010000361.1:0-9197 GCA_040509415.1 Baekduia sp.
GTGGTTGGGCGCGTGCGCGGGCGGCCTGTGGCCGGTCGTGATCCTCAGTGTCCCGGCGGTAGGGGTGGTCCCCGCGGTCGGGTTGTTGGTCGTCGTGTCGCCGAGCGCGCCGACGACGTGCTCGCCGGCGCCGTCGAGCGTGACGATGCTGTTGGAGGCCGGGTCGACGCCGCGCAGAACGCCGTCGGTGCCGAGGTCGACGACGACGTTCGCGGCGGCGGGCGCGTCGGCGGTCACCGCGCCGGTGGCCAGGTCGACGGTCCGGTCGCGGCCGGCGGCGATCACGCGGGCGCTCTTGCCGTCGGGCGCGACGCTGAGCGTTGCGGAGCTTTCTGGAGGGATCGGCAGGCCGAACCCGCCGGCCGTGCGCGTCACCTTGTGCTGGGCGGCGTCCAGGCCATAGAGCGTGCCGGAGCGGCCGAGGGCGATCAGCTCGCCCGAGGAGCCGGCGTCGAGCGCGATGATGCGCTCACCGCCGGGCAGGCCGTCGATGGACGTCGCAGCCGACAAGCCGGGGATCGTGTCGGAGCTGAAGCGGACGAGCTGGTTGCCGCCGGTGACGCCGACGAAGGCGTCGGCGGCATGGGCGGCGGCGGGCGCGACGAGGGTCGCGCTGGTCAGCGCCGCGGCGAGGAGGTAGGGCTTTGGGGAGCGGGGCATGTCCCCTCAACGCGGCCGGCGGCCGGAAGGTGACGCTCGAACCTGTCCGCCCCGACACGGTCGTGGTTGAAGAAGATTGCTCAGCGGCCGATGACTGGTTAGAGGACTAGCTTCGGCGTGTCCGCAAGGGGATGAGCACATGACGGCTTCGCGCGCACCACTGCTGTCCACGCGTCTCTCGGGGCGCCGCGCCAGGCTGCTCAACTTCCTGACGGGCGCGGCCATCGCGCTCGGGCTCGCCGACCTCGTCGTCCTCACCGGTGTCCGGCTCTCCTCTCCCGTCGTCGGCACCGTCGTCCTGCCGCTGGCCACCGCGGTCGTCGCCGCCGGCCTCGCGACGACGCGGCTACTGTGGTCGCGCGGCGACCGTGTGATGTGGATCCTGCTCACCGGGGGCCTGCTCGCCACGGTCGTCGGCGGGATCGTCTTCGCGATCGACGGCAGCCACGTCGACCACGCCGGCATCCAAGACGTCTTCTGGCTGCTGGCCTACGCCCCGTGGTACGCGGCCCTGGTCGTCATCTCGCGCCACTACCTCGGCGGCGCGCACCGCTCGTTCTGGCTCGACGGCCTGCTCATCGGCCTCGCCTCGGCGACCTACGTCAGCGCGCTGTTCGTCGGCAACCTCAACGACCTCAGCGACATGACCGCGGTGGTCAACGTCATCTACCCGGCTGCCGACCTGGCGCTGCTGGGCATCCTCTTCGGGACGCTGCTGATGATCGGCCGGCCGTCGCCGCAGGGGCTCCTGCTCGCCGTCGGCCTGCTCTTCATGCTGGCCTCCGACACGCAGCGCGTGCTGGGCCTGGTCGGCGGCCAGGGCAGCGCCTCCTCGTCGATGATGGTCTGCTGGAGCCTCGGCCTGCTCTGCATCGCCGCGGGCGCCTGGGCGCGTCCGGCGCCGGGACGGGTCCTGCCGGTCGGCGGCTGGTGGGAGCTGACCTCGCCGGCGTGCATCGCGACGCTGGCCTGCGGGATCCTCGTCGCCGACCACTTCTCGCGGATGGCGACGTCCGCGGTCCTGCTGGCCGCCGCGACCTTCGCCTGCGCGCTGGCGCGTCTGGTCTGGACGCTGCGCGAGGTGCGCTCGCTGGCGCTGCATCGCCGCGAGGCGCTGACCGACGACCTGACCGGCCTGCCCAACCGCCGCGCGCTCTTCCGCGAGCTCGAGGTGCTGACCGCGGCGGGTGAGCGCTCCTCGCGCCGGCTCGCCCTGCTGCAACTCGACCTTGACGGCTTCAAGGAGCTCAACGACACGCTCGGCCACCACGCCGGCGACGACCTGCTGATCGCGGTCTCGCGCCGCCTGGAGGCGGTCGTCCCGGGCACGCTGGCGCGCCTGGGCGGCGACGAGTTCGCCGCGATCGTCCCCGAGGGCCACGATGCGCGCAAGGTCGCCGACGCGATCGGCGTCGCCCTGCACGCGCCGCTGGACATCGAGGGCGTCGGGATCGCCGTCAACGCCTCGGTCGGCATCGCCCACTTCCCACAGGACGCCCATGACTCGCGCGAGCTCGCGCGCCGCGCCGATGTGGCGATGTACGACGCCAAGCGCCTGGGCACGGTCGTGGCCGGCTACACGGCTGAGCACGACGAGCACTCGCTGGACCGCCTGGCCCTGGCCGCCGACCTGCGCGCCGCGTTCGACGACGACGAGGAGCAGTTGTGGCTGGCCTTCCAGCCACAGGTCGACATCGCGACCGGCCGGATCTCGGGCGCCGAGGCGCTAATCCGCTGGAAGCACCCGACGCGCGGCAATGTGCCGCCAGGCGTGCTGCTGCCGATTGCTGAGCGCACCGGCCTGATGCCGCAGCTGACGCTCTGGGTGTTGGAGCACGCCGTTGCTCAGGCCGCGCAGTGGCGCCGGGTCGGCCTCGACATCCACGTGGCGGTGAACGTCAGCGCGATCGTCTTGGTCGACGCGACGCTGCCCGATCGGATCACCGAGACGCTGGAGCGCCACGCGCTGACCCCCGACAACCTCTGCGTCGAGGTCACCGAGGACGCGGTCATGCGCGACACGTCGCGGGCGATCGCGATCCTGGAGCGGATCAAGGCTTCTGGGGTCGAGATCTCGGTCGACGACTTCGGGACCGGCCAGTCGTCGCTGGAGCAGCTCAAGAACGTGCCGGCCGACGAGCTGAAGCTGGACCGCTCGTTCGTGTTGGGGATGGTCGATGACCCGCAGGACGCGGCGATCGTGGGATCGGTCGTCGGCCTGGGTCGCGCGCTCGGCCTGCGGGTCGTTGCCGAGGGCGTCGAGACGCCGCAGGTCTGGCAGCGGCTGGCGGAGTTGGGCTGCGACGTCGCCCAAGGCTTCGGGCTGGCGCGGCCGATGCCCGCGGCGCAGTTCGAGCGCTGGGCGCGCGAGCCGAGCGATCGCGCGCGGCTGATGGTGCCGCGGCTGCATACGTCGCGGGCGGCGTGGAAGCCGCGCTCGCGGGCCCGCGGCGTGGCGTAGCGCGCTCAGGACTCCCGCCGCGCCCGGTACCACTCCAATGTGCGCGCCAGGCCCTCCTCGAGGTCGACGACCGGCCGCCAGCCGGTGACGCGCTCGATCTTGTCGGTCGACACGTACTGGCGTGAGATCTCGCCGGGCGTCGTGCGCGCCGGGTCGTAGACGGCCTCCAGTGGCCGGCCGACGACGCGCCCCAGCGTGTCGACCACCTCACGGACGCTCACCGGCCGTCCGCCGCCGGCGTTGAAGGCCTCGCCGCGCGCGCCGGCGCCGTCGCCCGCATCCAGCGCGTCGGCGATCGCCAGATACGCCGCGACCGCGTCCTCCACGTAGAGGAAGTCGCGCTCCGGCGTGCCATCCGAGCGGATCCGCGGGGCGCGACCGTCCAGCGCCGCGGCGATGAGCTCCGGGATCAGCCTTGAGGGGTTGAGGTCGCCGCCGCCGTAGATGTTGGCAAAGCGGGTCGTGGCGACCGGCAGCCCGAAGGCATGCCAATAGGAGCGAGCGATGAGGTCGGTCGCGGCCTTCGACACGTCGTAGGGGAACATCGGCCGCAAGGCCATGTCCTCGGTGTAGGGCAGCGTCGCGTGCTCGCCGTAGGCCTTGTCGGAGGCCGCCACCACCACGCGCCGCGCGCCGCCGAGGCGTGCCGCCTCCAGGACCGACCACGTCCCCTTGATGTTGGTGGTGTAGGTCGAAACCGGCGACTGGTTGGCCGCACCGACGATCGTCTGCGCGGCCAGGTGGAAGACCGTGCCGACCTCCTCCTCGACGACGATCCGCGCCATCAAAGCCTCGTCGGCGACATCGCCGTGCACGACGTGGCAGCGGGCCTCCGCGCCATCGAGCGCGCTCCCCACTGCGCGGTCGCGGCGCAGGACCACGACGCGCTCGCCTCTCTCCAGCAGCGCGCGCACCAGCCACGCGCCGAGCATCCCGTAGGCGCCGGTGACGAAGGTCGACCTGCCGTCGCTGTCAGCCATCAGCTCCAAGTCCTCCACGGCGGTGTGCCCGACGCCCAGAGGTCGTTGAGCAGCACCGCGTCCTTGTAGGTGTCCATGCAATCCCAGAAGCCCTCGTGGCGGAAGGCCCGCAGCTCGCCGTCTGCAGCCAGGCCCTCCAGCGGCTCGCGCTCCAGAACTTGGTCGGGTCCCAGCCGATCCAGCACCGCGCGGTCAAAGACGAAGAAGCCACCGTTGATCCAGTGCTCGCTGCGCGGCTTCTCGTGAAAGCCGGTGACGCGACCGTCGCCGTCGAGATCCGTGACGCCGAACTGCAGCTCCGGCCGCACGACGGTCATCGTGGCGGCACCGTCGTGCGCGGCGTGAAAGGCGAGCAAGCGCTGGAGATCCACGTCGGCGACGCCGTCGGCGTAGGTCGCGCAGAACGTCGGACCGGCGTCCAGGTGCGATGCCGCCGCTCGCAGGCGCCCGCCCGTCGGCGTGTCGGCGCCGGTGTCCACGCACGTGACCGAGATCCCCGCGGGCCACCCGTCGTGGCCGGCGACGAACTGCTCGATCTGCTCGCCGAGATAACCGGTGCAGAGCACGAACTCGCGAAAGCCCGCGTGCGCGTAGAGCCGGACCACGTGCCAGACGATCGGCAGCCCGCCGATCTCGACGAGCGGCTTAGGGATCGTGCGCGTGTGCTCCTGCAGCCGGGTTCCACGCCCGCCGCACAGGATCGCGACCGGAGGGGTCTGGTCCATCGGGCGGGAAGGATGCCCGAAGTGCGCTCGTGGCGGCCCGACGCCTAGGATTGGGCGCAATGAGCGTGCCTGCCGAGATCTTCAAGGCCTACGACATCCGTGGCATCCACGGCGACCAGCTGGGGCCTGACGCCGCCGAGCAGATCGGGCGCGCGTTCGCCCGGGTGATCGGCCAGTTGGAGGGCAAGCCGACGACCGAGCTGCGCCTCGGCCTCGGCCGCGACATGCGCCTGAGCGCCCCCGAGATGGCCGCGCGCTACCGCGACGGCATGGTCGCCGAGGGCGCGACCGTCATCGACGCCGGTCAGGTCGGCACCGAGATGTTGTACTACCTGGTCGGCTCGCGCGATCTCGATGGCGGGCTGATGTGCACCGCCTCGCACAACCCCAAGGCCTACACCGGCGCCAAGCTCGTCAAGCGCGGCTCGATCGCGCTGAGCGGCGACGAGGGCATCCAGGACATCCGGCGGATGATCGAGGACGGGCTCGGCGAGCCGTCGGCGCCGCGCGGCGCCGTCGAGGAGGTCGAGATCTACGAGGAGTTCCAGGCCGCGGCGCTCAAGACGATCGACCCCGCCAACGTCAAGCCGCTGAAGGTCGTCGTCGACGGCGGCAACGGCATGGCAGGCCCGATGGCTGGCCCGATCCTGCGCGGGCTCGGCCTCGACCTCGTCGAGACCTACTTCACGCCCGACGGCAACTTCCCCGACCACGAGCCCAACCCGTTGTTGGAGGAGAACCGCAAGTTCATCGTGGACAAGGTCGTCGCCGAGGGCGCCGACCTCGGCATCGCCTGGGACGGTGACGCCGACCGCTGCTTCTTCATCGACGACACCGGCCGCTTCGTCGACGGCGACTTCCTGACCGCGATCCTCGCCGAGCACCTGCTGGCCAAGCGCGGCTCACATGCCGACATCCTCTACGACGCCCGCGCCTCCCGCGCGGTGCCCGACACCGTGACGGCCGCCGGCGGCACACCACACATCAACCGTGTCGGCCACGCGTTCTTCAAGACGCGGATGCGCGACGAGGGCGCGATCTTCGGCGGCGAGGTCTCCGGCCACTACTACTTCCACGACTTCTACAACGCGGACTCGGGCACGCTGCCGGCGCTGCTGGTGCTCGAGAAGCTGAGCGTCGAGGGCAAGAAGCTGTCCGAGCTCCTGGAGCCGTTCAAGGCCAAGTACTTCATCTCGGGCGAGATCAACTCCGAGGTCAGCGACGGCCCGGCCAAGATGGCCGAGCTCGAGGAGCACTACGGCTCGATGGACGGCGCGACGGTGACGCACGTCGACGGCGTGTCGATCGACTTCGAGGACTGGCACTTCAACGTGCGCCCGTCCAACACCGAGCCGCTGCTGCGCCTGACGCTGGAGTCCTTGGTCAGCGAGGCCGACATGGAGGCCAAGCGCGACGAGGTGCTCGGCCGGATCCGCGCGTGAGCGCCCCCAGCGTCCATGTCCTCCCCGTCCCCACCCCGTTCGCGGTCGGGCGCGTCAACTGCTACCTGATCGAGGACGACCCGCTGACGCTGGTCGACACCGGCCCCAACTCCGGCACGTCGCTGACGGAGCTGGAGGCCATGCTGGCCGGGCACGGCCGCCGGATCGAGGACCTGGAGCGCATCGTCCTCACCCACCAGCACATCGACCACATCGGGTTGGCCCAGATCATCGCCGAGCGCTCGGGCGCCGAGGTCGTCGCGCTGGACGCGCTGGCGCCGTGGCTGGCGCGCTACCGCGCCGAGATGGACGCCGACGACGAGTTCGCCACCGAGCTGATGCGCAGCAACGGCGTCCCGCACGACATCGGCATCGCACTGCGCGCCGTCACGGCGCAGTTCCGCGCCTGGGGCTCGTCGGTGAAGGTCACGCAGACGGTGAGCGAGGGCGACGTCCTGGAGTTCGCCGCGCGCCGCTGGCGGGTGCACCACCGGCCCGGGCACTCGCCGTCGGACACGATCTTCCACGACGAAGCCAGCGGCGAGCTGCTCGGCGGCGACCACCTCATCAAGCACATCTCGTCCAACCCGCTGATCAGCCGGCCGCTCGGCGGCGATGATGTCGCCCCGCCCGCCCCACGGCCGCGGGCGCTGATCGCCTATCTGGCCTCGATGCGCGCCACGCGCGAGATGGAGCTCGAGATCGTTTACTCGGGCCATGGCGAGCCGGTCACCGATCACCGCGCGCTGATCGACGAGCGCATCGCCGGTCACGAGCGGCGCGTGGTGAAGATCGCGGGGATCCTGGCGCAGGATGGCCCGAAGTCGGCGTTCGAGATCGCCCAGCAGATGTGGGGCAACGTCGCGGTGACGCAGGCCTACCTGACGCTGTCCGAAGTCCTCGGCCACATCGACCTGCTGCTGGAGCGCGGCGAGGTCGTCGAGGTCGAGGATGGCGGCGTCGTCCGGTTCGCGGTGCCGTGAGACCGGCGCGTCCGGACGAGGCCGAGGCGGTCGGCGCGCTCGTGGAGGCCGCGTTCTCCCGCCACATCGCGGCGGTCGGACAGCGGCCCGCGCCGATGGACGACGACCATGCCGCACGCATCGCCCGCGGCGAGCAGTACGTGATCGACGGCGGGGAGCCCGGAGCGCTCGCGGCGAGCATCGTGCTCGTCGATGAGCACGATCACTTGTTGGTCAACAACGTCGCGGTCGCCCCCGACCGTCAGCGCCAAGGCCACGGCCGCACGCTCCTGGCCTTCGCCGAGGACGAGGCGCGCCGCCGCGGGCTCCCCGAGATCCGGCTGCACACCCACGCGCGGATGGCCGACAACTTGATCATGTACCCGCGGCTGGGCTACGTGGAGGCCGGCCGCGAGGCCCGCGGCGGCTTTGACCGCGTGCTGTTCGTCAAGGCCGTGTGACCGCTGCGGCGCTCAGGCGTCGCCGACGGGATCGGTGAGCGGCAGCATGTTGTGCGCAGCGAGGCTGGTCAGCGCGGCGCGCCACTGGTCGGCGAGCTCGGGCACCTCCATCACCCGCGCCAGCGCCGGTGGATCGTGGCGGTCGCGATAGGTGACGCGCATGACTTCGGCGACGGTGATGTCGCTGGTGCGTTCGACCAAGGTCATGGTGTCGCCGGCGGCGACGGTCCCGGGCTCGATCATCCGCAGGTAGAAGCCGGAGATCAGCCGATGGGCCATCTCCTTGGGCAGCGTGCGGACGCCCCAGCGCGCGGCGACCTTGAAGCACGGTCCGCGCGGCTGGCTGACCTGCACGACGACCCCGTCGCTGCCCAAGGTGTAGGTGTCGCCGATGTGCACGTCCTGCTCGGTGAGGCCGGAGAGCGTCAGGTTCTCGCCGAACGCGCCGGCCTCGAAGCGGCGGCCGGTCAGCTCGGTCCAGAACGGGAAGTGCTCTGACGGGTAGCAGCAGATCGCCTTGTCGGGACCGCCGTGGACGGTCAAGTCGGCTTGCTCATCGCCGTCGAGGCCGAGCGGGCCGAGCGCGACGCGGCCGTCGGTCGGCGTCTTGAGAAAGCCGGAGGCCACGTCCTTTCCACGCCACGGCAGCGTGGTGGCGAGACCAACCTGCAGCGAGAGGACCTGCGCGGCCGTCATGCGATCAGCTCGCCGAGCAGCGCGTCGACGCGGCGCGCGGTCGCGTCCCAGGTCAGCGGCGCGGCACGCGCCGGGCCTACGCCGCGCCAGCGTGCGGGATCGTCGAGCGCGCGGTCCAAGGCGTCGGCGATCGCCTCGGCGCTCGTCGGGTCCACCAGCTGGGCGGCTTTGCCGCAGACCTCGGGCAGCGCACCGCGGTCGGCGGCGACCACAGGCACGCCGGCCGCCAGCGCCTCCAGCGCGGTCAGGCCGAAGCCCTCGTACAGCGACGGCAGCACGAACGCCACGGCCCCTGCGTAGAGCCCAGGCAGGAGCGCGTCGTCGACGTGGCCGAGCGCGCGCACGCCGGCGGCCGGCTGGCCGTCGCGAAACTGCGGCCGGTCGCCGCCGGCGGCGACGAGGTCCACGCCACGGGCAGCCAGCCGCTGTGCTGAGAGCGCGAGCACGCCGAGATTCTTTCGCGCCGTCCGGCTGGCGACGGTCAGGACGTACGGACGCTCGGTGAGCCCGTAGGCCGCCCGGGCAGTGCCGGCGTCCGCCGTCGGCGCGAAACGGGCGTCGACGCCACCCGGCACGACCGCCACGCGGTCGGCCGGCACGCCGAGCAACTCCACGACCTCGTCGCGCGAGAACGCCGACGGGGTCAGCACGAGCGCGGCGCGACGCGCGATCCGCGGCAGGACCGCGCGCTGCCAGCGGACGTAGAGCGGCGAGTACCAGGAGGGCTCCCGCAAGGGCGCGACGTCGTGCAGGACGACGACGTTCCGGCGGCTGGCCAGCGGGGCGAGGTTGGCCGGGCAGAGGATCGCC
>JBEVLC010000362.1:0-20091 GCA_040509415.1 Baekduia sp.
CGAAGGCCGCCAACTCGTCCGCCGAGCCGGTCGGGAATGTCAGCTTGAGGTGATTGAGGAATGCAGAGACACGCGAGCTCAGCAGGCGTCGGGAGGGGTAGAGCGCCCAAAGTTCCGTGCCGGGCACGTCCAGTTCGCCCCACATCACCAGATCGCCCCGCGCCACCTCATTGTGGACAAGGGAGTAGGGCAGGAGACGTTGGCGGGGAAGACGGCGATCAGCGTCGCGACCAGCCACCAGGCCGAGTACTTGCGCACGGTCGGTGAGTTGCTGAGCAGGCCCGCGCCGCCGGCCGCCTCGGCCACGCCGCTGGCGTAGACCAGCTCGCGATGGGCCGGCAGGTAGTCGGGCATGATCGCCTCGTAGTGCCGCGGGATCACGAAGTGGAGGACGCCGGCGCCGACGAAGACGTGGCCGGCGGCGCGCTTGAGACGGGAAGACACGGCAGGGAAGGTACCCGTCGCGGGTAGGCTCCGCTTCGATGCCGCTGGTCTACCGCGAGTCCCTGCCGGTCGAGGCGCCGAAGGGCACCGTGCTCTGCCTGCACGGCTATCCGGAGTCCTCCTACATGTGGCGCCACCTGCTGGAGACGGTCGCCGACGCGGGCTGGCAGGCGGTCGCGCCCGACCTGCCCGGCTACGGCGACTCGCCCCACGCCGGCTCGGGCACGTGGCAGGCGCACGTCGACGCCGTCGACGCCTTCCACCGCGAGCAGGACCTCGGCGAGGTCGTGCTGGTCGTCCATGACTGGGGCGGGCTGATCGGCCTGCGCTGGGCCTGCGAGCACCCGGAGCTGGTCCGGGCGATGGTCATCAGCAACACGGGGTTCTTTCCCGACGGGAAGTGGCACGGGATGGCCCAAGCGCTGCGGACGCCCGGTCAGGGGGAGGAGCTGGTCGACGCTCTTGACCGCGAGGGCTTCGGCGGCATGCTCCGCGCGGTGAGCCCCGACCTCGACGACCGCAGCATCGACGAGTACTTCAAGGCCTATGGGTCGCCCGAGCGGCGGCGCGGCCAGCTGGAGCTCTACCGCTCCGGCGAGTTCTCCGAGTTGGAGGACTACGACCTCGCGGCGGTCGGGGCGCCCGCGCTGATCCTGTGGGGGGAGGACGATCCCTTCGCCCCGGTTGCCGGCGCGCACCGCTTCGCCAAGGAGCTGCCCGACACCGAGCTGGTGGTCGTGGGCGGCGCCAAGCACTTCGTCTTCGACGACGAGCCGGAGGCCTGCTCGGCCGCGGTCCGCGCGTTCCTGGAGCGGGTCTGATGACCCGGCGCGCGATCGCGTCCTGGTTGATGGACATGGACGGCGTGCTCGTCCACGAGGAGGACGCGATCCCGGGCGCGGACCGGCTCTTGGCCGCGCTGCGCGACCGGGCGATCCCGTTCTTGGTGTTGACCAACAACTCCATCTACACCCCGCGTGACCTGAGCGCGCGCCTGCGCGCGAGCGGGCTGGATGTGCCCGAGACGTCGATCTGGACCAGCGCGCTGGCGACCGCGCGGTTCCTCGACGACCAGCGTCCCGGCGGCTCCGCGTTCGTCATCGGCGAGGCCGGCCTGACGACCGCGCTGCACCAGGCGGGCTACACGCTGACCGAGCGCGACCCCGACTACGTCGTCCTCGGCGAGACCCGCACGTACTCCTTTGAGCGCATCACCCACGCGATCCGCCTGATCGCCGCCGGCGCGCGCTTCATCGCGACCAACCCGGACCCGAGTGGCCCGAGCCCCGACGGGCCGGTCCCCGCGACGGGGTCCGTCGCCGCGTTGATCAGCAGGGCCACCGGCGTCGAGCCCTACTACGTCGGCAAGCCCAACCCGCTGATGATGCGCTCCGCCCTCAACGCCCTCGACGCCCACTCCGAGACCACCGCCATGATCGGCGACCGCATGGACACCGACGTCGTCTCGGGCCTCGAAGCCGGTTTGGAGACGATCCTGGTCCTCACGGGTGTCTCCACCCGCGAGTCCGCTGAGCGCTTCCCGTTCAGGCCGTCACGGATCCTCGAGTCGGTCGCCGAGCTGGCGGACGAGATCGAATCGCTCTCCTGAACGCGGGCGTATAGTCCGGCCGCATGTCGCTGCCCCGCACGCTGTTTGACGACGATCACAAGCTGTTTCGCGAGTCCGCCGCCGCGTTCGTGGATCGTGAGATCCTGCCGCGCGCCGAGGAGATCCGGGAGGCGCGGAGGATTCCCGCGGAGGTCTGGAAGACCGCGGGCGATGCGGGCTTCCTGGGTGTCGCGATCCCCGAGCAGTATGGCGGCAGCGACGTCGACTTCCGCTACAACACGATCTTCAACGAGGAGCTGTCGCGGGCGGGGATGGCGTACTCCTCGTCGTTCACGATCCACTCCGACGTCTGCGCGCCGTACCTCACGCGCCTGACCAACGAGGAGCAGAAGCAGCGCTGGCTGCCGCGGTTCTGCAGCGGCGAGATGATCACCGCGATCGGCATGACCGAGCCGGAGGCGGGCTCGGACCTCCAGGGTCTCAAGACGACCGCCAAGCGCGAAGGCGACGAGTGGGTCATCAACGGATCGAAGACCTTCATCACCAACGGCGCGCACGCCGGCCTCGTGATCGTCGCCGCGCGTACGGCCACCGACCCGAAGGGCCGCGGCATCTCGTTGTTCGCCGTCGAGGAGGGGATGGAGGGCTTCCAGCGTGGCCGCAAGCTGCACAAGGTCGGCCAGCACGAGGCCGACACGGCCGAGCTGTTCTTCGAGAACGTCCGCGTCACCGACGATCAGCTGATCGGCGAGGTCGACCGCGGCTTCCACCACATGATGGAGCACCTCGCCCAGGAGCGGCTGGGCTCGGCGATCTCCAACACCGCGCACGCACAGCACATCCTCGCGGTCACGTTGGAGTACATCAAGTCGCGTAAGGCCTTCGGGCGGCCGGTCGGCACCTTCCAGAACTCACGCTTCCTCGCCGCCGATCTGCGGACGCGCCTGGACGTCACCCAGGCCTTCGTGGACCAGTGCGTGGTCGCCCACGCCGCCCATCAGCTCTCGGCCGTCGACGCGGCCAAGGCCAAGTGGTGGAGCGCCGAGGTGCAGAACGTCGTCATCGACGCCTGCGTCCAGCTCCACGGCGGCTACGGCTACATGGAGGAGTACGAGGTCGCCCACGCTTGGATGGACGCGCGCGTCACCAAGATCTGGGCGGGCTCCAACGAGATCATGAAGGAGATCATCGGGCGCGACATGGGGCTGGGCGAGGTCCGGGCCTGACGCCTGGGCGCCCGCTCCGCCCGTTCGCTCGCTCGCTCGCTCAGACCAGCAGGGCCCAGGGGTCGAAGCGCTCGATCGGGATCACGCGCATGCGCGGCAGCGCGACCGTGAACGCCCCGAGGTCGTCTTCGAGGTCGAACAGCTCCAGCCCGTCGTCGGTCAGCTCCTGCAGCGAGGAGCTGATCAGCTCGCGGAAGCCGATGATGCCGACGCGCCGGCCCTCGTCGCGCAGCAGCTCGGCGATCTGCGGTGCGAAGTCGCCGTCGTGGCTGGCCAGCAGCACATCGCCGCGACCGCGCTCGGCGAGCGCGGCGAGAGTCTTCTGGATCGCGACGTCGACGACCTTGACCTCCGGCGGCCCACTGAGCAGCACGGGCCGGAAGTCCAGCGCGTCGAGCGCTTGGACGAACGACATCGGGATCTGCCCGGAGCCGTTGAGGAAGAAGAGGCCCCGCAGCGGCTGATCCCACACGGCACGGCCGTAGTCGCGCACGCGATCCCACCGTGGGCGTTCCTCCGGCGCCGGTCGGCGGCCGAGCAGGCTGCCGCCCAGCGTCGCGTCGATGTTCTCCCCGTCGACCAGCAGGAACGTCTCGGCAGGGGCGGAGGCCACGCCGTCAGCCTAGAGGTAGGAGAGGATTGCGGCCATGGCCCCGCCCGCCGTCTGCCTGCAGCTCCTCGACGCGACGGTCCTGCAGCGGCTAATTGCCGGCGATCTCGCGGGCGCCCGCGATGCCGCCGGCGTCGAGCTGCCCGCCGAGTTCCTCGCTGACACCTGGCTGTGGACGCTGCGGCTCGGCCAGCTGATCGGCGAGCCCGGGTGCGCGCCGTGGCTGGTGCGGGCGGTCGTCGTGGCCGAGGGGGAGGCCGCGGGGACGGTCGTCGGCCACGCCGGCTTCCACGGTCCGCCCGACCCGCGCGGCACGGTCGAGGTCGGCTACCGGATCACCCCCGGGCATCGCCGCCGCGGGCTCGCGCGCGCCGCGCTGGGCGAGCTGCTCGCCTACGCCCGCGCCCACGGCGCCAAGGCCGTGCGCGCGTCGATCAGCTCCGACAACGCGGCGTCGCTCGGGCTGGCCGGCTCCTACGGCTTCACGCAGATCGGTGAGCAGGTGGACGAGGTCGACGGTTTGGAGCTGGTGTTCGAACTCCGGATTTGACAGAGTGTCAACCTATGTCCGCCGATCCGGTTTCTCCCCTCGAAGCGACGCTCGTCACCGAGCGCGAGCAGTGGCAGGACGGCCCGCCCCACGAGCTGTTCTCCAAGCTGCGCGGCCAGTGCCCGGTGCACTGGACCTCGAAGATCACCGAGTACCCCGAGGAGGCCGGCTTCTGGTCGGTCACCACCGCCGACGACGTCCACGCGGTCAGCCGCGACTGGGAGACCTACTCGTCGGCGACCGGCTTCACGGCACTGACGGACGCGATCCTGCCGCTGGAGCTCAGCCAGGCGATGTTCATCGGGATGGACCCGCCCAAGCACGACCGCCTCAAGGCGCTCTTCCAGCGCGGCTTCACGCCCAAGCGCATCAGCGAGCACGAGCCGGCGATTCGCGAGATCACCAAGGCGGTGCTCGACCGCCTCGATGGCCGCGAGACCTGCGATCTGGTCACCGACGTGGCCCAGCCCGTCGTCGCGCGCGTCATCGGCAGCTTCATGGGCACCGCGCCCGAGGACGACGAGATCTGGGCGCGCCTGATGAACACGACGCTGGGTGCGGGTGATCCGGACCTCAATCCCGAGGGCGTCCAGACCGTGATGGAGCGCGACGTTCCCGAGATCTTCGCCCGCTGCGCGGCGCTGATCGCCGAGCGGCGCGAGCGCCCGACCGAGGACCTGATGAGCGTCCTCGTCCACGCCGACATCGACGGCGAGAAGCTCGAAGAGCACGAGATCGTCATGGGCTTCTTCCTGCTCGTGGCTGCCGGCAACGACTCCACGAAGGCGACCTACTGCAGCGGCATGCGCGCGATCCTCGAGGACCCGGCGCAGCGCCGGCAACTGCTCGACGATCCGTCGCTCGTCCCCAGCGCGGTCGAGGAGGCGCTGCGCATGTTCCCCGCCTTCGCGCACTTCCGGCGCACGGCGACGCGCGACACCGAGCTCAACGGCGCGCAGATCCGCGAGGGCGACAAGGTGGTCATGTGGTACGTCTCGTCCAACCGCGACGAGACGCGCTACGAGGACCCGGATCGCTTCGATGTGACGCGCAACCCCGAGCACCAGGCCTTCGGCGCCGGCGGCCGGCACTTCTGCCTCGGGACCGCCCTGGCGAGGCTCGAACTACGGATCCTGATCGAGGAGACGCTCGCGCGCTTCCCGCAGATGGAGATCGACGGCGAGCCGCTCTACGCCGAGTCGCCGTTCATCAACCAGCTCAAGACGCTGCCGGTGCGCCTCAGGCCGTAGCGCCTACGCGGTCGCGGTCACGATCCAGGTCGAGGACTGCGTCCAGATCTCGCCGTCGGGGCGGGCGATCTCGCCGAAGCTGGCGATGAGCGCCTCGCGGATCGGCTCGTGCAGGTGGTTGGCGCTGTCGCCGGCGAGCCGGACCAGCTCGCCGGCCGGGCCGAGGGCCATGACGAGCTCGATCGCCTCATCGATGTCGCGGCCGCCGAGCATCGGCAGGTCGCAGCGATGCAAGGTGATGTCCTTGAACCCGGCGGCCAGCAGGATGTCGCTGGTCGTGTCGGCGCCGGACATCGAGAACGGGCCTGGCCCGCAGGTCGGCTCGTCGTGCTCCTCGGGGCGGGTGAGGAAGCCCTCGACGATCTGCTGGGCGCGATAGAGCCAGTCGTTGTCCTCACGCCGGCGCCAGACGACCATCGTCAGCGGCGCTCCCGGAGTCAGCGCGCCGTGGACATTGCGCAACGCCGCCACGGGGTTGGCGAAGAACATCGTCCCCATCCGCGAGAAGGCCGCGTCGTATGGGCCGCCGAGGTCGCCGTCCTGCACATCGCCGACGACGAAGCGCGCGTTGGCGACGCCGGCCTCCCGCGCTTCGGCGTCAGCGGCCTCGATGAAGCGGGCGGCGGCGTCGATCCCGACGACCTCGCCTTCCGGGCCGACCATGCCCGCGATCACCTGGCTGGCGTCGCCGAAGCCGCAGCCGATGTCGAGCACGCGCTGACCCGGCTGGGGCGGGGCGATGCGCAGCGCCTGCTCGCCGTGCTGGGCGAGTCCGCCGACGACGACGTGGCGGAAGCGCACGAAGCGGTCGAAGAGGGGGCCATCCCACGCCTGGATGGCCTCGGCGTTGGCTCCGACTCCCCAGCGGCTCTCTACGGTCTCGCTCATTGCAGCGCTCCTTGGGTTCAAAGGGTTGCGAGGACGATACGCCTGCGGCGCGCCGCTCGCCAGCCTCCAACGAACGTCAACGGCCAGTTGACCCAGGTATAAACAAACCGCTACGGTCCGCGGCTCGATGACCACAGCCGATGACCGTTTGACCGCCGGAGCGGGCGAAAACCCCCCGCGCCGCCGCCTCTCCCGAGCCGACCGCGAGCAGCAAGTCCTCCGCGTAGCGCACGAGCAGTTCGCCCGTCGGGGCTTCGCCGCCGTGACGATGGAGGACATCGCGCTGGAGGTCGGCGTCAAGAAGCCCTTGTTGTACGCCTACTTCGGCAACAAGGAGCGGCTGTACGAGGCGTGCATGGCGCCGGCCGGCGACGCGCTGATCGCCGCGGTCGCCGCCGCCGTGGAGCGGGCGAGCACGCCGGCCGAGGCCGTCCGCCTGGGTGTCATCGCCTTCTTCGACTTCGTGGATCGCGACCGTGACGCCTGGCGCGTGCTGTTCGACGAGACCGTGCCGCAGTCGGGCGAGATCGCCGCGGTCGTCGCGGCCTATCGCGAGCGGCTGCTGGAGATGGTGGCGCTGGCCACCGTCGCGGTGATGCCGCCGCACCGGCGGACCGGCTCGCGCGCCGTGATCGAGGGCACCTCGGTCATGGTGATGGCTGCCGCCGAGGCGCTGGCGCGCTGGTGGCTGCGCACCGACGCGATGCCGGCGCGCGATGCCGCCAACCTGCTGATCGCCACGGTCGAGCCCGGGCTCCTGGCCGGCGCGGTCGAGAAGGACGGGGCGCGTCGATGACCGCCGCCGATCGCTCCATGGCCCTCGGCCTGCGCGCGCTGACCCGCATCGCGGGCTCCGACGTCGTCGATCGCCTCGGCGTCCGCAAGCCCGCCGAGCGCGTGCTCTACCGCGCCACGCGCGACGGCTTCAAGGTCGCCGGCCGTGCCGGTCGCACCTTCGCCGCCGGCTCCCGCCTGGGCCGTCCGGCCCGGCCCCGCCCGTCGTCGGCCGCCGGCACCGGCCTCTTCGATCTCACGCTCGACGACGAGCAGCAGATGCTCGTGGAGGCGTGGCGCGACTTCGCGTCGGCGCGGCTGCGGCCCGCCGCCGCGGCGGCTGAGCGCGGCGAGGGCGCCAAGGAGATCTTCGCCGAGGCCAACGAGCTCGGCCTCACGATGCTGGGGGTTCCCGAGGAGCTCGGCGGGGCGATCAGCGAGCGCTCCGCGGTGACCGCGATGCTCGCCGCCGAGACGCTGGCCCACGGTGATGCCGGCCTCGCCGTCGGCGCGCTCGCGCCGGCCGCGGTCGCGACAGCACTCGCGCTCTGGGGCGACGCCGACCAGCAGGCGAGGTACCTGCCCGCACTCGTCAGTGAGGACGTCCCGGCCGCTGCGTTGGCGATCGCCGAGCCGCGCGCGCTCTTTGATCCACGGCAGTTGGAGACCGTGGCGCGCCCGGCCCCCGGTGGCGGCTACGTGCTCTCGGGCACCAAGACGCTCGTGCCGCGCGCCGAGGAGGCCGAGCTGCTGATCGTCGCCGCGCGCGTCGAGGGCGGCGGGCCTGCCCTCTTCCTCGTCGAGCCGTCGGCGGGCGGCGTGCACGTCAAGGCCGATCCGGCCATGGGCCTGCGCGGTGCCGCGCTGGGTCGCTTGCGGCTGGAGGAGGTCACGGTCGGCGCCAACGCGCTGCTCGGCGCGGCCGACCCCAAGGTCTACGCCGAGGCGATCGCGCGCTCGCGGATGGCGTGGGCGGCGATCGCCGCCGGCGTCGGCCGCGCGGTCCTGGACTACGTGATCCCCTACGTCAACGAGCGCATCGCGTTCGGCGAGCCGGTCAGCCATCGCCAGGCCGTGGCCTTCTCGGTCGCCGACATCGCGGTCGAGCTGGAGGGCCTGCGGCTCGTCACGCTGCGCGCGGCGGCACGCGCCGACGCCGAGGCCGGCTTCGCGCGTGAGGCGGCGCTGGCACGCTCGCTGGCAACTGAGAAGGGCATGCAGATCGGCTCCGAGGGCGTGCAGCTGCTCGGCGGCGCGGGCTACATCGCCGAGCATCCCGTCGAACGCTGGTACCGCGACCTGCGGGCCACCGGCCTCATGGAAGGCGTCCTGGTCGTCTAATGATCAACCTCGAAGTCCCCCGCAAGTTCGGCCCGCTCGTGGCCCAGGCGCGCCAGGTCGCCGATGAGGTCTTCCGGCCGATCTCGCGCAAGTACGACCGCGAGGAGCATGCGCGGCCGGTCGAGCTCGACATGCTCGCCGCGCTCATCGACGGGATGAACGACGGCAGCGACATGGGCGGCGCCGGCGCCGCCGGCGTGCGCCGCTCGGCCAACGACGACGGTCCTCAAGGCAATCGCAATGGGTCGAACCTGTCGACGGCGCTGTCGATCATGGAGCTCTGCCGCGGCGACGTCGGCCTGCTGCTCTCGGTCCCGCGCCAGGGCCTGGGCAACTCGGCGATCGCGTCGGTCGCCGACGACGAGCAGCTGGAGCGCTTCGCCGGCCAGTGGGCGGCGATGGCGATCACCGAGCCGGAGGCGGGCAGCGACAGCGCCGCGATCCGCACGACCGCGGTCCTCGATGGCGAGGACTACGTGCTCAACGGCGAGAAGATCTACGTGACCGCCGGCGAGCGCGCCGATCTGGTGGTCGTTTGGGCGACGCTCGATAGGAGCTTGGGACGGGCGGCGATTAAATCGTTCGTCGTCGAGCGCTCCAACCCGGGGCTCAAGCTCGACCGCCTCGAGCACAAGCTCGGCATCCGCGCGTCCGACACGGCGGCGTTCCGGCTCGAGGACTGCCGCGTCCCGAAGGAGGACCTGCTCGGCCCGCCGGGCATCGAGGTCACCAACGGCTTCGCCGGCGCGATGCAGACCTTCGACAACACGCGGCCGCTGGTCGCCGCGATGGCCGTCGGCCTGACGCGCGCCTGCCTGGAGACGACGCGGGAGCTGCTGGCCGACGCGGGCGTCGAGGTCGACTGGGACGTGCCGGCCGCCCGCCAGACCGCGGCGGCCGCCGACTACCTGGCGATGGATGCCGACTACGAGGCCGCCTACCTGCTGACGTTGCAGGCCGCGTGGATGGCTGACAACGGCAAGCCGAACTCGCTGCAGGCGTCGATGGCCAAGGCCAAGGCCGGCAGGACCTGCGTGGACGTGGCGCTGCGCTGCGTCGCGCTGGCGAGCACGCTCGGCTACGGCGAGGAGCTGCTGCTGGAGAAGTGGGCGCGCGACGCGAAGATCCTCGACATCTTCGAGGGCACCCAGCAGATCCAGCTGCTGATCATCGCCCGCCAGCTGCTCGGGTTGAGCTCCGCGCAGCTGCGGTGAGCGTCAGCGCTCCGGCAGCTCCCACTCGTGATCGCCCAGCGTGACCAGGACGGACTCGCCGTGGCGCGCGGTCACCGTGAGGTCGATCTTGGGCGTGACCGTCTGGTAGACGGCGATCGCGACGCTGCGTCCGCCGAGGAGGTCGGCCAGCGCGCGCATCGCGTCGGCGAGCATGTCGAGGCCGCCGAGCGTCCCGGTCACCTGACCGGTCTCGGGCTCGACCTCGAACGGTGGCAGCTGGCGCAGGTGGATCTCGCCGGCCAGCGACTCGGCGTCGAGCTCGATGGCGTGGGGGAGGTGCATCGTGCGGTCGGCGATCCGCACCTCGACCGGGGCGAGCCGCCCGACGTCGACCAGCGCGGCCGGTCCGTCGGGCATGTCGACCACCACCGCGACCCGCAGCGCGCCGGAGCGGTGGAGCACGTCGCGCAGCGTCTCGACGACCGCGTCGAGCGGCCCGACGGAGGCGACGAGGTCGATGGGATCCTCGGCATCGTCCATGGCCTTCAGCATGCCATGTGGCCCAACGCGATCGTCGCTCGCGGCTTGGCGTGCTGTGAGAGGATGCGCCGCGGAGACGCTGCACCATGAACCGCCTGCACACGGCTATCGGAACGTCGGCCTTCGATCCGGCCGCGACGGAGCACCTGACACGCCTGTTCGCGATGTCGCCCGACCTGCTGGCGGCGGCGGGCTTCGACGGCCTGCTCAAGCACTTCAACGACGCGTGGGAGCAGCAACTCGGCTGGCCGCGCGCGGCGATGGAGGTCAAGCCCTACCTGGACATCGTCCATCCCGATGACCGCGCCGAGACCGAGGTGCAGATTGGGCGCCTGGCGCGGGGCGAGACGATCGCCGAGTACGTCTGCCGGATGGTGTGCGCCGACGGGTCGATCCGCTCGATGGCGTGGAGCGGTGGGCCTGGCGATGAGGCCTTCTACATCGTCGGGCGCGACGTCAGCGAGCGGTTGGCGATGGAGCATGAGCTCGCGCAGCGCGCCACCCGCCTGCAGGACACCAACGCCGAGCTGCAGGACTTCGCCTACACGGCATCGCACGATCTCTCCGAGCCGTTGCGGATGGTTGCGAGCTTCCTTGGGCTGTTGGAGCGCCGCAGCGCCGATGACCTCGACGAGAAGGGCCGCGAGTACCTGCGCCAGGCCAGCGACGGCGCGGTGCGGATGCGCAACCTGATCGACGATCTGCTGACCTACTCGCGGGTCGCCAACGAGGAGCCGCGGCGCGAGCAGGTCGACCTGCAGGTGCTGGTCGACGGCGTCCTGAACGTCCTCGGCCCGGCGATCGCCGAGACCGAGGCGACGGTCGAGGTCGGCGAGCTTCCGACGCTGGAGGCCGAGCCGACGCAGCTCGGGCAGCTGCTGCAGAACCTGATCGGCAACGCGGTCAAGTTCCACGAGCCTGGCCGGCCGCCGACGGTCCGCATCAAGGCGCGGCGCGCGATGGGTGCCTGCGTCGTGAGCGTCAGCGACGACGGGATCGGGATCGACGAGGCCGATCAAGAGCGGATCTTCGCGATGTTCACGCGGCTGCACGGTCGCGACGCCTACGCGGGGACCGGGATCGGCCTGGCGATCTGCCGCCGCATCGCCGAGCGCCACGGTGGGCGCATCTACGTCGAGTCCACACCGGGCCAGGGCAGCACGTTCCACACGCTGCTGCCCGACGCGCCCGCCGCGCCCGGCACGCCGATGGCGTCGGGCACGCCGCGCCAGCAGAGCTCCACCTAGAAGCGGGCGGTCCGGAGGCGCTCGGCGGTGATGGCGGCCCGCGGGTCGCCGAGGCGCTCGACCGCTGTCGCGGCGGCCTCGACGTCGTAGGCCACGCGACGGAGCGTGACGGTGTCGTCGTCGAGCAGCGCGTAGGCCGCGCGGACGTCGCCGTCCCACGGCTCGCCGACGCTGCCGGGGTTGACGAGCTCGACGCCGCCCGGCGTCCGGCGCGAGAACTGCAGGTGGCTGTGGCCGAAGACGACGCGTCGCTGCTCGACACCCGCCAGCGCCTGGTCGTCGCTCTCGGGGTCGGGCTCAGGCCCGAACGTCTCGATGTCCGACAGCGGCGAGCCGTGGACGAAGAGCGTGTCGCCGATGATCGCCTGGGCCGGCAGCGCCGCCAGCTCGGCGATGAGCTCGTCGCCCAGCTGGTCGCAGACCCAGCGCGCGGCGCCCTGGGTGACCGGGCTGTCGGGGAGCGCGCTGGGGTCGGCCTGCCAGCGCTCCCAGTTGCCGCGGATCCACGTCGCGCGGTCGCCCAACTCGCGCAGCAGCTCCACGCACTCCACCGGCCAGGCGCCGAACGCCGCGTAGTCACCGCCGAGCAGAAAGTGGTCGGCACCCGCGCCCTCGGCGTCGGCGAGAACGGCCTCCAGCGCCGGCCGGTTGCCGTGCACGTCGTACAGGATCGCGAGCATGTCGCCATGATGCCGTGCCGATGGAGCTTCGTGGACCGCATCTGACCCTTCGCCTGCCCGACCCCGCCGACGCCCCGGCGCTCCTGGCGCTGGCGAGCGATCCGGAGGTGACGCGGTGGTTCTCGTGGGGGCCGTACACGAGCGTGGAGGAGCCGCTGGCGTGGATCGCCGCCCAGGAGGCCAAGCGCGACGCAGGCACCCAGCTGGACTTCGTCATCCACGATCGTGAGCACGGGCCGATCGGCGTCACGGGCCTCGCCGAGCTGAGCATCCGTGATCGCCGCGCGATGGTCGGTACGTGGCTCGGCCGCGCGCTTTGGGGCACCGGCGCCAACGCGGAGTCCAAGGCGCTGGTCGCGCACCTGGCGTTCGCGATCTGCGGGCTGGCGCGCGTCGGCGCCTACTCCAACCCCGAGAACGCGCGCAGCGCCGCCGCGCTGGAGCGCGTCGGCTTCACGCGCGAGGGCACGCTGCGCGGCTGGCACCGTCACGGCGACCGCCAGCTCGACGTCCACGTCTACGGGCTGCTGGCCGCCGAGTGGCAGGACGGGCCGCTGCAGGATGTTCCGGTCACGGTGATCGGGCTCCCGCCCGCGCCGTGGATCGCTGGTGGGGCGGGCGGGACCTAACCCTCCCGCCGCGACTCCCACGAGAACCCGCGGACCGCGAAGAACAGCCCGACGAGCGTCCAGATGCAGATGACGCACAGCCCCGAGAGGTTGTCGCTCAGCGACCGGCCGCTGACCAGCGCCCCCGACAGCCCGTCGATGATGTGCACCAGCGGCAGCACCTGCGCGAGGTGCAGGAGGAACTGCGGCGCGTTGTTGACGTCGTAGAACACACCGCTGATGAAGATCACCGGCAGGAAGATGATGTTGGAGTAGGCCGCGGCCGCGTCGTAGTTGGGGATCACGTGCGACCACGCGACGCCCAGCGCGGCGAGGCAGACGACGCCGGCGCCGGCGTAGACCGCCAGCTCGATCCAGTCCTTGGGCCAGCCCGTGCCGAACAGCAGCTTGCCCGCGACGATCACCAAGCCCAGCTGGATGATCGCGTTGGCCACCGCGTTGCCGAAGACGCCGAGCAGGTAGGAGCCCTCGGGCAGCGGCGTGCCGCGCATCCGCTTCAGCACGCCCTGCTCGCGCAGGAACGTCAGGTTCATGGTCAGCGAGGAGAACGTCGTCGCCATGATCGACATGCCGGCGATGCCCGGGATCAGGACGTTCAAGTCCTCCTGGTTGCCGCTGAAGATCGCGCCGAAGAGCGCGAGGAAGAGCAGCGGCAGCAGGAAGTTGAAGAACGCGGCGCTCGGGTTGCGCCAGAACATCCGGCGCTCGAGGCGGTACTGGTGGTAGGCGAGCACAAGGGCGTCAGACATTCGCGGCGGCCTCCGTCGTGCTGTCGCTGGCGTCGGCGCTCTCGCTCGACGGCTCGGCGGTCAGCTCGAGATACACGTCCTCCAGCGACGGGCGAGTGACCGACAGATCCTGCAGCTGGCCGCCCCGTGCCAGCGCCGCGCTCGTCAGCTGATGCAGCAGCGCCGTCGGGTCACCGGTCTCGCGCGACTCGATCGCGCCGGTCTCGGCCGAGCGCCACGTCACCGTGTAGGTCGACGACGACGCGCCGAGCTCGGCCGGCGGCCCGGAGGCGACGATCCGGCCCTCCTTGATGATCGCCACGCGATCGCACAGCGCCTGGGCCTCGTCGAGGTAGTGGGTCGTCAGCAGGACGGTCTTGCCGAGCTCCTGCAGCGAGCGCACGACGTCCCACGCCGCGCGCCGCGCCGCCGGGTCAAAGCCCGTGGTCGGCTCGTCGAGGAAGATCAGCTCCGGGTCGCCGACCAGCGCCAACCCGAAGTCCAGCCGCCGCATCTGGCCGCCGGAGAGCGTGCGCGCGAGCGCATCGGCCTTCTCGTGCAGCCCGGCGAGCGACAGGACCTCGTCGACATCGCGCGGATGCGGGTACAAGCGCGCCCAATGCGTCAGCGCTTCGCGCACCGTGATGTGGCGGTACATGCCCGTCGACTGCAGGACGATCCCGATCCGCTTGCGCAGGTCGCGCGGCCGTCGCTCGGGGTCCTGGCCGAGGACCGAGACGATGCCGGCGCCGCGCTGCCGGTAGCCCTCGAGGATCTCGACCGTCGTCGTCTTGCCGGCGCCGTTGGGGCCCAGCAGGCCGAAGACCTCGCCGGGCGCGACCTCGAAGTCGATGCCCCGCACCGCCTCGAACTGCCCGTAGGACTTGCGCAGATCGCGCACGAGGATCGCGGGAGCGAGAGCGGCCACTCCTGCATTCAAGCAGCGACGACGTGAGAAGCTCTCTCTCCTTGCCTCGAGCGGCCTGTATCGACATTGGCTCCAACACCACGCGGCTGCTCGTCGCCGAGCCCGATCCGGAGCGTCCTGGTGCGCTCGTGGAGGTCGCCGCCCACCGCACGTTCGTGCGCCTGACCATCGACGAGCGCCGCCACGGTGTCTCGCCGGAGAAGGCGCAGGCGATCGCCGACGCCGTCGCCGAGCAGGCCGAGGCCGCGCGTGCCAGCGGCGTCGTGGCGCTGCGCGTGGTCGCCACCGCGGCGCTGCGCGACGCGCCCGAGCACGACGCGCTCATCGCCCGCCTCAGTGCTGCCGCCGGTGTTCCGGTCGACATCCTCAGCGGGGAGGAGGAGGCGCGGCTGGCGTTCTCAGGCGCGACCGCGTCGCTGGCGGGGCGGGCGGGCCTGGTTGTCGGCAGCGTCCTCGTCGCCGACGTCGGCGGCGGCTCGACCGAGCTGGCCTGGGGCGCGCCCGGTGGCGCACCCACATGGTGGGCGTCGCTGCCGATCGGCTCCAGCGCGCTGGCCGAGGCGCATCTGCATGGCGATCCGCCGACCGCCGCCGAGCTGCGCGCCGCGTGTGCCGAGGCGGCCGCCGCGGTCGCTGCCGCCGGTTGTCCGACCGCTGACGTCGCGTGGGCCGTCGGGGGGAGCGCGACCTCGCTGCGGCGTCTGTGCGGTCCGCAGCTCACCGCCGCGGCGCTTGATGGTGCCCTTGCACGCACGGTCGCGAGCCCCGCGCAGCGCGCGGCGTTCGATCTTGGGCTCCACGTCGAGCGCGTCCGCCTGCTGCCGGCGGGTCTGCTGCTGCTGGCGGAGGTCGCCCGCGCCGCGCAATGTCCGTTGCAGGTCGGCTGTGGTGGCCTGCGCGAGGGCGTGATCCTCGACCTGCTGGCCCAGGTGGGGTACACCTAAGGCCCCGAGACGATCACATCGCGTTCACACGACGGTAACGGCCTGTCGTCACCGGGCCCCTACCGTCGCAGCCGCCCGCATGAACCCAGACCCTCAGCTCACGCAGGAGTCCATCCGCGCCATCGCGTCCGTCGCGGGGCCGGAGATCGAGCCGTCGGATCTCGACGCGCCCGAGTTGTACATCAACCGCGAGCTGTCGTGGGTCGACTTCGACGACCGCGTCCTGCAGCTCGCCGAGGACCCCGACCAGCCGCTGCTCGAGCGCTGCAAGTTCGCCGCGATCTTCGGCTCCAACCTCGACGAGTTCTTCATGATCCGCGTCGCCGGTCTGCACGACCAGGTCGACGCTGGCATCACGGCGCCCAAGCTCGACGGCCGCACGCCGTCAGAGACGATCGACGCGATCCGCGAGAAGGTCCTGGCGCTCTCGGAGCGCCAGCATCGGACGCTCTCGCACGACTTGCGCCCGTCGTTGGCCGAGCACGGCATCCGCCTGGTCGGGATCGACGACGTCTCCAGCGAGGCGCGCCGCGCGCTCGATCATCGCTTCCGCCGCCAGATCTTCCCGGTGCTCACGCCGCTGGCCGTTGGCCTCGGCCGGCCGTTCCCCTACATCTCGAACCTCTCGCTGAGCCTCGCCGTGCTCGTGCGCGATCCGGTGTCGGGCCAGGTCACCTTCGCGCGCGTCAAGGTGCCCAAGGAGATGCTGCCGCGCTTCGTCGCGCTGGAGGACGAGCCGACGACGTTCGTGCCGATGGAGGAGCTGATCGCCGCCAACCTCGAGGCGCTGTTCCCCGGGATGGAGGTCATCGAGCACGGCGTCTTCCGGGTGACGCGCGACGCCGACTTCGAGATCTCTGACGAGGCCGACGACCTGCTGACCGCCGTCGAGGACGAGCTGCGCCGCCGCCGCTTCGGCGAGGTCGTGCGCGTCGAGATCGGCACGGGCATGGCCCCGGCGCTGTGCGAGGCGCTGACCGACGCGCTGGAGGTCTCCAGCCGCCAGGTCTACGAGGTCCACGACCTGCTCGACCTCACCGACCTGTGGCAGATCGTGGGGCTCAAGGGCTTTGACGACCTGCGCGACCCGCCGTGGCAGTCGGTGACCCAGCCACGGCTGCGGCCCGAGGAGCACCACGCCAAGGTCGACATGTTCGCCGCGATGCGCGCGGGCGACATCCTCGTCCACCACCCCTACGACTCGTTCTCGACCTCGGTGGGGCGCTTCGTCGAGCAGGCCGCCAACGACCCCGACGTGCTGGCGATCAAGCTCACGATCTACCGCACCTCTGACGACACGCCGCTGATCCCCGCGCTGATCCGTGCGACGGAGCGCGGCAAGCAGGCGGTCTGCCTGGTGGAGCTCAAGGCGCGTTTCGACGAGCGGGCCAACATCGAGTGGGCGCGCAAGCTGGAGGAGACGGGCGTCCACGTCGTCTACGGCCATCCCGCGCTCAAGACCCACGCCAAGTGCATCCTCGTCGTCCGCCGCGAGGGCGACGGCGTGCGTCACTACCTGCACATCGGGACCGGCAACTACCACCCCAAGACGGCGCGGCTGTACACCGACTTCGGCCTGTTCACGACCGACGAGCGGCTCGGCTCCGACGTCGCCGACATGTTCAACTTCCTGACGGGCTACGCGCGGCCGCGGCGCTACCGCAGGGCGCTGGTGGCGCCCGACCACCTGCGCGACGGGATCGTGCACGAGATCGAGCAGACGATCGAGGCCCACAACGCCGGGCAGCCCGCGCGCATCCAGATGAAGTTGAACTCCTTGGTCGACCGGACCTGCATCAAGGCGCTGTACCGCGCCTCGCAGGCGGGTGTGCCGGTGGAGCTCAACATCCGCGGCATCTGCTGCCTGGTGCCGGGCGTCGAGGGCGTCAGCGAGAACATCCGCGTGGTGTCGATCGTCGGCCGCTTCCTCGAGCACTCGCGGGTCTACACCTTCCAGCGCGGCGACGAGCACCTGGTCTTCATCGGCTCGGCCGACCTGATGCCGCGCAACCTCGACACGCGCGTCGAGCTCGTCACGCCGGTGCAGGACCCGATCCTGCGCGACGACCTGCTCGACACGCTGGAGCGGGCGTTCGCCGACGACACGCACGCGTGGGAGCTGCAATCCGATGGTGAGTGGATCCGCCGCCCGCGCGACCCGAACAGCGGGGTGGGCGGGCCGGAACCCCGCGACCTGCAGCGCGAGCTGATGCTCGGCCACACCGCACGGGCCGCGGAGCGCGACCCGTCGAGCACCGCCTGACCTATCGTCGTAAGGGCTCGCTAGGTTCTGCGCGTGCCGCGCCACGCGCTCCTGCTGTTGTTGATGGTGATGGGCGTCGTGCCCGGTGGTTGCGGCTCGTCCGCCTCTCGGTCTGGGCATGGAGCGACGAGCGCGGTGCCGGCGCCGCCACTGCAGACCGCCAACGGCCCGGTCGGTGGGGCAGAGCGGCTCGGCCACTCGCGCGCGCCGGTCCCGGTGCTGATGTACCACGTCATCGCCCCGGCGCCGCCCGGTGCGACGTACGCCGGCCTCTGGGTCTCGCCCGCGGCGCTGCGGGCGCAGGTCGCGGCGCTGGCCAAGGCGGGCTTTCACGGCGTCACGCTCGACGCGGTCCTCGACGGCTGGGCCGGCAAGGACACGTTGCCGCCACATCCAGTCGTCTTCAGCTTCGACGACGGCTACCTCAGCCAGGGCCAGGAGGCGGGGGCGATCCTGCGCGAGCAGGGCTGGCCCGGCGTCCTGAACCTCGCGCTGCACAACCTCGACACGCCCGGCGGCCTGTCGGCGAGCCGCGTCAAGACAATGATCCGCGATGGCTGGGAGATCGACGCGCACTCGCTCACGCATCCGGACCTCACGACGCTCAACGCGGCCGCGTTGCGCCGCGAGATCGCCGGCTCGCGTACGGCGATCCAGGAGCGCTTCGGCGTCCCGGTCAACGCCTTCTGCTATCCGGCCGGGCGCTACGACGCCACCGTTGAGGCGGCGGTCCGGGCCGCGGGCTACCGCGCCGCGACGACCGTGGAGGACGGCGTGGCGCGCGCGTCGGCAGACCGCTACGCGCTGCCGCGCATCCGCGTCGACCGCGACGACGGCGCCGCCGCGGTCGTTGCCAAGGTGCGTGGGGCGCTAGGGTCGGGCCCGTGATCGGCGAGGAGACGCCCCAGAGCCTCGAGGAGCGGGTCGCCGCCGCGACCATCCGCGTGCCCGCGCGCGGCAACCGCAAGCTCGAGCGCCTGGTCGCCGCCGTCAACGGCGACGTCCAGCTCAAGGCCTGGTGGCACGCCGCGGCGATCAACGCCGAGCGTCTGGAGATGTCGGACCACTCGTGGGTCCACATCCAGATCGTCACCAACATCGGGCTGCGCCTCGCGCGCCTGCTGTTTCGCCGCGGCGTCGTCTCGTCGCTGGTCGCCGACCATGGCCTGACCGAGCGCGACGCCGAGGTCGTGATCGCCGCCGCGGCGCTCTTCCACTGCGTCGGCATGTCGATCCACCGCGCCGACCACGAGCAGTTCTCGCTCTTCCTGACCGCCGACAAGCTGCCCAAGCTGCTGGAGCCGATCTACGACGAGCCGGCCCGCTCGATCATCGTCGCCGAGGCGTCGCACGCGATCATCAGCCATCGCTCCAAGGGCGCGCCGTTCACGATCGAGGGCGCGATCCTCCGCGTCGCCGACGCGTTGGACATGGCCAAGGGCCGCTCGCGCGCCGACAAGCTGCTGCCCAACATCCACTCGGTGTCGTCCAAGGCGATCGAGTCGGTGAAGATCCTGCCCGGCCGTGAGAAGGCGGTACGGATCGAGATCGAGATGTCCAACAGCGCCGGGATCTACCAGGTCGACGAGGGCCTGGGCACGAAGCTGCGCGGCACGCCGCTGGCCGAGCACCTCGAGGTCGTCGCGCGCATCGACGCCGAGCACGAGCAGCGGCTCGTCCCTGTTTTCCGTCTCTAGGACCGATGACCACCACACCTCGCGAGCTGTTCGATCGTCATGTGCGCCTGACCGAGGCCGGCGACCTGGAGGGGGTGCTCGGCCAGTACCACGAGGACGCGGTCCTGCTGCGCTTCGACCGCGTCGTGCGCGGCAAGGACGCGCTGCGCGAGCACTACGGCGCCTACCTCGCCGCGCGCCCGCGCTTCAAGGAGCTGCTGCAGGTCGCCGACACCGAGGATCTCGTCAGCTACCAGGCGGTCATCGAGCAGGGTGACGAGGAGCACCGCGCGTACGGCGCGATCTGGACGCGCGGCGAGCGGATCGCGCGCCACGTCTACGGGCTCTTTCCGGTGGCCGGCGGCGCGGCGCGCAAGGGCGCGGTGCAGGTCGACCTGGAGCCCTACACGGCATGGCCGGCACACGCGGTGCCCGACCCGCGCACCGCGGGGCGCGAGGCGATCGGGCCGGTGCTCTTGGAGATCGTGGACGCCGAGGGCCCGATCCTGGCCGAGCGCGCCTACCGGCTCTACGTGAAGGCCAGCGGCGGCAAGGCGCTGACCTCGATCGCCCGCGCGCCGCTCTCCGGCGCGACGTTCCGGCTCAAGGCGGCGGGCGCGATCGAGAT
>JBEVLC010000363.1:0-19754 GCA_040509415.1 Baekduia sp.
GCCGAGGACGAGTCGTAGCATCGCCTGCGTGGCGCCGATGGCGTTCAGGCCATGGCGGTAGAGCATGAAGACGCTCTGTGCCGCCAACGCCACGGCGGTCGCGCGCAGCACGGCTTCGAGATCGGGATGGTCATAGGCCGAGGCGATCGTGGGCGCAGCGAGCGCGAGCACCAGCGCCACGGCGATCGACACGGTGCCCTTGATGGCGAGCCCGGAGCTCGCGGCACGAGCGCGCTCGTGCGCGGTCGTGGCTGCCGCGAGCGCACGTGCCGTCGAGTTGGCCAGGCCCGCGTCGGCGACCACGAAGGCCACCTGGTTGATGGCGAACCCCAACGCGAACAGGCCGTACTGCGACGGCTCGAGTGTCCGCACCAGGACCAGGAGCGCGACGAACGTGAGCCCGGCGCTCCCGACCAGCCCGGTCAGGGCGTGCAGCGACCTGCGCGCCGTCGAGCCCGTGCCGGGGCCGAGCTCGGGTTCGCTGGTGGCCTGGGATGATGGGGGCATGCGAGACACGGCGCTGGCGGAGCTGTTGCGGTGTCCGGAGACCCACCAGCCCCTCGAGCGCCGCGGAGATCGGCTGCAGACGCGCGACGGGCAGCGATCGTATCCGGTGACCGGTGGTGTTCCTGTTCTGCTGCGCTCCGACAACGCCCTCTTCGACGCGTCGGCGATCGCACAGCGTCAGTCTGCAGAGAGCAGCGGTCACGCCGGGCTGCGGCGCGCCTTCGCGCGGCTGCGCTCCCGCAACGTCGCGGCGGGCCGCAGCGCCCAGGTCGTCCTCGACCAGCTGGCGCCGCAGCTCGATCGTGGTGAGCGTCCGGCGCTCCTGGTCGTCGGCGGCCGCGTGGTGGGGCGAGGGATGTCGCCGCTGCTCGACCATCCAGGGCTGCACGTCGTCGAGACGGATGTCGCGCTGGGGCCGCGCACCGCGCTGGTCTGCGACGGCCATGACCTGCCGTTCGCCGACGCGAGCTTCGACGCGGTCGTCTGCCAAGCGGTGCTCGAGCATGTCATCGAGCCGCCGCGCGTGGCCGCCGAGATCCGTCGCGTGTTGCGGCCCGGCGGCGTCGTGCTCTCGGAGATCCCGTTCCTGCAGGGCGTCCACGAAGGCGCGTATGACTTCACCCGCTACTCGCTGCTCGGGCATCGCCTGCTCTGGCGCGATTTCGAGGAGGTCGACGCGGGCGTCGCCTGCGGGCCGGGTATGGCGCTCGGCTGGGCGACGGGCTACTTCCTGCGGGCGGTCGCCGGCTCCAACCGGCCGTTGCGGGCGGTGTTCGGGGCGTTCTCGGCCGTGCTCACGGCGCTGCTGGCCCGCGCGGATGGCTGGCTGGCCAGGACGCCGGGTGGGGAGGACGGCGCGTCGAGCACGTACTTCATCGGTCGGCGCGCCGAGGCGGCGGCGTCAGACCGTGAGCTGCTGGACCGCTACAGCGGCGCGGGGCCGCGCGCGGACTGGTCGGCGAGCAGCTCGTCGTAAAGGCCGCGCACCTGGGCGCCGATGGCGTCCCAGTCGAAGCGCTCGCGTCGTCGGGCGCGCGCGCGGGCAGCGCGTTCTCGGGCCGCCGGCCGATCGCGCAGGGTGTCGTCGATGGCCCGCGCCAGCGCGCCGGGGTCGTCTGGCGCCACGACGAGCGCGTGCACGCCGTCGGTCACCAGCTCGCAGACCCCGCCGACGTCGGTGGCTACGATCGGCGTCCCGGCCTCCATGTACTCGAGGACCGCGAGCGGCAGGTTCTCCCCACGGCTGCAGAGGACCGCCACGTCGGCGGCCGCGACGACCCGCGCGACGTCTTCGCGGCGACCGAGGAACCGGACCCGGTCAGCGATCCCGAGCGCGGAGGCCAGCGCTTCGAGCTCGTCCTGGGTGCCGCGCGGACGCTGCGGCGTGCCGCCGCCTAGGAGCAGAAGTTGCAGGTGTGGACGCGACGGCGCAAGCTCGGCGACCGCGCGGATCAGCACGTCCTGGGCCTTCTCCGGCCGGAGCATTGCGGCCACGACGACCAGCTCCGCTTGGCCGGACGGGTCGAGCTCTGCGCGTGTGGTGGCGAGCTCGCCGGGTGTCAGCGCGACCGGGTCGGCGGCGTTGGGGATCACGTGGATCTTGTGTGCCGGCACGCCCTCGTGGGCGATGAGCGCCGCGCGCGACCACGCCGATGGGACGACGATCGCGTCCGCCCAGCGTCCCGCCACCCAGCGGTTGACCACCGCCTGCGTGCCCCATTGCCGCATCCCGCCGACGCGCGCGAACGGCGTCTGCTCGTGTGCGACGACCGCTCGCACGCCACCGAGGGCCGCGAGCGCAGGAGCCCAGAAGTTCGATCCCCACAGGTGGGAGTGCAGCACGCTCACGCGCTCTCGCCGCAGGAGCGTGACGAGGCCGCGCCATTCCCAGAAGCGCGCCGTCGCGGTCCGGCCGAGCCCGATCCAGCGAACGCCGCGATCCTCGAGCTCGGCGATCGTCGCCGCGTACTTGGGATGGGTGCGGGCAGACTCGTCGAGCCGGGAGCTGACCAGGGTCGACCGGGCGTCCGGGCCGAGGCGCATCGCGATGTCCACCGCGGCGCGTTCAGCACCGCCGCCGGCCACGTAGTCGATGAGCGTGACGACGGCGACGGCCAAGGCGCCGCCAAGCTACCAGTGTTGGACGGCCGCTAGTCTGCGCGGCCGATGCCGCGGGTCGCCTACCTCGTGTCGAGGTTCCCGCTCACCACCGAGACGTTCGTCGTCCGCGAGCTCGACCGGGTCGCGCGGCTCGAGGACATGGACGTGGAGCTGCTGTCGCTGTTCCCCGCGGGCGATCAGATCGTCCACGAGGAGGCGCGCCGCTGGGCCGGCCGGGCCAGGCGCGGGTCGCTGCCGCGCGGAATGGTGGCGTTCGTCAGAGAGCTGGTCCGCGCGCCGCGAGCCGTGGCGCGGATCGTCGCCCGCGTCGTGGTCGACCACGCGCGCGAGCCGCGCGTCCTGGCCAAGGCCTTGGTCACCACCGTGCTGGCCTTCGATCACGCGACGACGGTTCGCCGCCGGGGTGTCGAGCACGTCCACGCCCATTTCGCGACCTACCCCGCGCTGACGGCCTGGATCATCTTCCGCCTGACCGGCGTCCCCTTCAGCGTGACGCCGCACGCCCACGACATCTTCGTGTCACAGGCCGGGCTGCGGACGCGGCTGGGGGCGGCAGCCGCGGTCATCGCGATCTCGGAGTACCACTGGCGCTTCCTGCAGCGCTTCGGTGCGACGCCGCAGCGGCTGCACCGCTTGGGGTGCGGCCTCGACCTGCAGCGATACGCCTTCGCGCCGCGCGAGTTGCCCGGTGCTGGCCCCGTCGACGTCCTCTGTATCTCCAGCTTTCGCAGCTACAAGGGGCAGCGCTTCCTGCTCGGCGCGCTCGCGCTCGGAGGTCCTGCCCTGGAGCGACTCCGCGTCGAGCTCGTCGGCGCGGGCCCGCTGCTGACGGCGTGCCAGGCCTTGGCCGCCGAGCTGGGGCTCGAAGACCGGTGCGTGTTCTCCGGTGCGCGCGACCAGACCTACATCCAGGGGCGGCTCGCCGAGGCCCACGTCCTCGTGCAACCGAGCCTCGTCCAGGCCAACGGCGACACCGAGGGCCTGCCGACCACGCTCATCGAGGCCGCGGCGTGCGGCGTCACGATGGTCGGCACCAGCGTGGCCGGTGTGCCGGAGCTGGTCGAGGACGGGATCACGGGCTTTCTCGCCGAACCTGCGTCGGCCGAGGATCTCTGCCGCGCGCTCGTCGACGTCTTGGCCGCGCGGGAGGACGGCGCGGTGCCGATGCAGCGCGCTGCGCGCGAGCGGGTGGAAGCGCGCCACGACCTCGACGCCGTCGCCGGTGAGCTGGCGGCGGTCTTCAGGAGCGCGGCGCGAGCACCAGGTGCACGGTCCGCACGGCCAGCTCGTCGCGGCTGAACGGCGCGAAGCGCGGGGCCACCCGCATCTCACGTAACGCCTCGACGTCCTCCGGCAGCCCCGGCTCGCGCACGTCCAGCAGCACGTCAAACCCGGCGGCTTCGGCCAGGGCACGGTACTCGGGCGCGCGCAAGCGGCTCTGCCACTGGAGCTTCGGGTTGACCACGGCGAAGGCGCGATCGGAGAAGCGCAGGAAGTTGTAGGGCGAGAGCGAGGGCTCGAAGTACGAGAAGTGGTCCTTGGGGTCGATCAGGCAGCTCACGACGCCGTCAGGCGTCAGCAGCCGTCGGACCTCCCGCAGGATCCGGACGATCTCGCGCGCCGGGATGTGCTCGAGCGTCCAGGTGCTGGTCACGAGGTCGACGCTCGCGCCGGGCAGGCCGGTCGCGGTCGCGTCGCAGGGCGCCTGGTAGCGGATCCCGAACCGTGGCTCGAGCTCGGCGAGGTCGGTCACGGGCTCGGCGGACGGGCGGCGCAGCGGCAGTTCGGCGGCCGCCTCGAGCTGGTCGTGCCAGTCGTGGAACTTGCGCAGCGTG
Organism: Baekduia sp.; assembly: GCA_040509415.1. GTDB lineage: Bacteria > Actinomycetota > Thermoleophilia > Solirubrobacterales > Solirubrobacteraceae > Baekduia. Next base: position 4,464 of record JBEVLC010000363.1, read on the forward strand.
TCGTTGACGAGCTCAAGCCGCAGGACCGGCCGCAGATCGATCAGCGTCTGTGCGTCGACGCCCGCGCTCCAGCGGACCATCGGCCCGAGGAGGTCGTAGCCCGCGCCGAATTCGAACGCACGCACTTCGGCAGTGTCCACGCCGGGCCGCACGTCGCGCAGGGCGCGCTGATGGCGGGCATGCTCGGCGACATGCCAGACGAAGACCTCGCCCTGGCGCGGCAGCCGCCCCGTGACGCGCTGCTGCAGCAGCGCGTTGACGCGATGGCCCCGGGGCAGCGCGCCGACGGCCTGCTGCACCAGCGCCTTGCCGACCCAGCGCGCGTCGGTGCGGACGCTCAAGCCTCGTCGCGCTCCAGCGGGCGCGGCCATGCCTGCAGCGCCGCCCGCCGCGGGAGGTGCTTGGCCAGGCTGAGCAGGAAGCCCACGCCCCACGAGACGTGCATCGTCACGTAGACCACGGGCAGGAAGATCGTGTGGCGACCGGCGCGCGGAGCGGCGCGCGCGCTGATCGCCGCGATCGCGGCGAGGTAGACGGCGGTGGCGGTGCGGCTCGGCCAGGAGATCAGGCGCACGGGGACGAGGCTGCCGAGCAGGGCTCCGACGACGCCGACCGACAGCCAGCGGCTGCGCGGCAGGCTGCTCGGATGGCGCAGGAACGTCTTGGCTCGGTAGAAGCCGTAGCGCCCGTACTGGCGCGCCAGCGCCCGCGGCGAGTCGCGTGGCACGTACTGGGCGCCCATGTCCGGGCGGCAGACGATGCGGCCGCCCGTCGTCAGGATCCGCGCGGCCATCTCGGCGTCCTGGTTGACGGGCCAGCCCTCATCCCAGCCGCCGAGGCGGTCGACGTCGGCACGGCGCCAGACGCCGGTGAAGACGCTCGTGGTCAGCGGGAACTCGTCCTGGGCGTCGCCGTCGACGGCGCCCGGCCACTTATCGGCCTCGCCGCCGCGGCCGATCCAGCTCGTCAGGGCCAGCACCACGCGCTCAGACCACGGGCCGTCGCCGACCGGCAGTTGCGGGCCGGTGACCCACACGACACCGTCGTCGTCGCCACGCTCCAGGCGATCGACGCCGCGCTGCAGGTAGCGCTCCGGGTAGACGCTGTGGGCGTCCATCCGCGCGATGTAACGCCCGCGAGCCGCGCGGAGAGCGACGTTCAGCCCTGCTGCGGTGCGGCGCGCCGGGTTGTCGAGGACGCGGATGCGCGGGTCGGCGGCCGCCAGCTCCTCCAGGATCGCGCGGCTGGCATCAGTCGAGCGGCCGTCGACGAAGAGGAACTCCAACAGCCCGTCGAACTGCTGGCGCTGCATCGCCGCCGCCGCCGTGCGCAGATGGCGCTCCTCGTTGAGGACCGGGATCAGCACCGAGACGCTCACCTCGGGCTCGGACCCGGCTCCCTCCTCACGCATGGCGGGCGACTCTAGCAACGGCTGCCCGGACGGCTGCAGCGCTGCCGGGCCGCCAGCAGCGAGCGGCGGATCTCGGGATCGAGGGGGTTGAGCGCCGCCGCCCGGGCATACGCCGACCGGGCGGCGCCGGCGTCGCCGCGGCGGGTGGCGAGGTCGCCGAGCAGGACGTAGGGCAGGAAGTTGTGCGGCTCCAGGTCGGTCGCTTCGAGCAGGGCGCCGCGGGCGGTCGCGTAATCGCCGGAGCGGGCATACGCCGCCGCCTCGACGACCAGCGCGTCGACGTCCCCGGGCCGCAGCCCGAGCGCAGCCCGGCTGCGGTCGATCGCCTTGGCGGGATCGTCGGGCAGCGCGCTGCGCGCGTCCTCGAGCAGGAACGTGGAAAGGGTGGTGCGACCCACGCCGGCCGCCGCGAGGCAGATCACCACGACCACCGCGGCGGTGATGGCCAACGGGCGCGAGGATGGCGCCTCGCTGGCCGCGGTCGGCGGGCGGCGCGGGAGGACCACCACCGCGCTGACCAGCGCCACGCAGGTCAGGCCGGGGAGGAGGTGCAGCCAGTCGACGCTGGTCTGCAGCAGCCACCAGGCGAAGGCCCCGAGGCCCCCGACGGCCAGCAGCCGCTCACGCTCGCTGCGTGCGCGCCACGCCGCGCGGCCGACACCGACCGACGCCGCGCCGAGCGCTGCGAGGATCAGCAGCAGGCCGACCACGCCGGTCTCCGCGGCGGTCTGCAACCACAGCGAATGGGGCTGGCGCACGTTCTCCTGGGTCTGTCGCAGTGCGAACCAGGATCGCGGGTAGTTCCCCGCGCCGACGCCCCCGAGCGGCTGGCTCTCGAACACGTCGACCGCCACCCGCCAGTAGTCATAGCGGTTGCCGCTGCCGCTCAGCAGCCGCGAGTCGCCGGGCGCGTAGTTGTTGTCCAGCGAGGTGAACTGGTCGGCGGCATGATCGATCCGGTCGATCGGGTCGCCGGCGATGGCGACGGCGCCGATCAGCCCGCCGAGCGCGCCCACGCACAGGATCGCCGCGCCGGCGCGGCGGACCGCCGGGCGCTCCCAGACCGGGCGCAGCGCGGCGGAGCTCAGCCCGCCCCAGGCGAGTCCCACCACCGCGGCCGACAGCAGCAGCGGGATCAGCGTGTCGTGGATCTCGCCGGCGGTTGGCGCCACGGTGATCGGCTCGGCGCCATAGAGATCGATCAGCGGCGCCGCCACGGCCGCCACCCCGGCGCCGACCACGACCAGCAGCCACGCTCGGCGCAGGCGGCCGGGCACGAGCGCGAGGACGAGCACGACGGTCCCGGCCAGCGCCAACGCCGCCCCCCGGCTCTGGGTCAGGAGCAGCAGCCCCAGCAACAGGCAAGCGCTCGTCGCTCCAGCGCCGCGCAGCGCCACGCCGCGGCCGCGCTCGGCCCAGGCGAAGCACGGCCACAGCAGCACGCCGAACGCCGCCGCCTGGCCGTTGATGTAGCCCACGGGGTAGGACAGCCGGCGGGCAAAAAGCTCGTCGGCGGCCTCGTGTCCGAGCAAGTGGACGACCAGGACGCCCGCGGCCAGCAGCCCGCCGACGGTCATCCCGGCGAGCACGACCGTCCGCTCGCGCTCACTGCGCGCCAGCACTCCGACCAGCCCGGTGACCATCGCATAGAGGGCCCAGCGCTGGCCCTCTACGGCGGCCGAGGCGCTCGACTCCGCCCACCAGCCCGAGGCCAGCGACCACGCCGCGAACGCGCCCAGCCCGACCACCAGGACGCGGCCCGCGAGCGGCAGCGGCGCGGGGCGGAGCACGACGGCGGCGATCAGGACCACCGCGGTGACGATCGCCAGCGGACCCCAGAGCGTGACGTCGTAGAAGCTCTCCCACCCGGCGCTGACCCCTAGCGCCAAGCCCAGCAGGGCAAGGACGATCGACGCGTCGCCGACGCGCTGTGATCGAGCAGGATCCAGGGCGACCAGACGCACGATTCGAGGAGACGACCGGGAAGGACCGGTGACCGACTCCGGACCCTAGCGGCCACTGCGGTCTGGATGATGGTCGTTCCTGTCCGCGCACGCGATACGGTTGGCGAAGTTGCCTGACCAGCTGCAAATATCGTCCGCAGATCGATGAGGACGTACTGAGGGTGCAGAGTGCAGGGACTCGCCACGGTGGCGGGTGGCCCGTCGCTGTCGCCGTCGTCGTGGTGCTCGCGGGGCTCGCCGCCGCGTCCGGCACCGCCGTAGCGGCGCCGGCACCGAGCTACCAGCCAGACAGCCCGGCGGGCACCGAGTACGCCATCCCGCTCAACGAGGCACGCAAGACGGGCAGCGCCTCGCGCGGCTCCAGCGCTGAAGGATCGTCGGCCGCGCAGACCGGCAGATCGGCGTCTGGTGACGGCGACGAGGCCTTATTCGGGGAGGGCATCGCTCCCGCGAAGCGGTCCTCGGGCGCTGCGGGTAGGTCGCACAAGCCGTCGAAGACGACCGTGAAGACCACGGGTCCGGCGGCGACCGCGCCGTCAGATGTCGGGCGCCTGCGGCCGGCTGCCTCCGGCATCTCGGGCACCGCGGTCGCTCTGGGCACCGGCGGGCTGGTCCTCGCCCTGGGGGCAGCGCTGACCGGCGCCATCGTGATGTCGCGGCGTACGCCCCGGAGCCGTTGATGGCGGTCTCCGAGCACGGGGTCCAGACCTCTGCGGGCACCGCCCGCCGGCCGGCGGCGACCACCTCCTGGCCCTCGGCCGACGTCCTGCGGCGCCGGCTGCTCCTGGGTGCCGATGTGGTGGCGGTCCTCTGCGCGACGATGGCCACCGGCATCGCGGGCGGCAGCGCGCTCAGCCGGGGAGCGGCCACGGCGATCGTGACGCTCGGCGCCGCCGGCTTCGCCAAGACGCTTGGGCTCTACGACCGCGATCACCAGTCGATGCGCCACACCACGGCCGAGGAGGTCCCCGCCCTCCTGAGCTGGACCCTGCTGGTCGTCGCGGTTGCCGTCATCGCCACACGGATCGTGGGCGGCGACGAGCCGTCGGCGCTGACGCTCTCGACGCTCACCGTCGCGCTCCTGGGAGGCAGCATCGGCCTGCGCGCGGCCGCACGCGCGGCCTGGCGCCGTTCCACGCCGCCGGAGCGCACGGTCATCGTCGGTACCGGTCCGCTGGAGCGCGGCGTCCGGCGCAAGCTCGAGCTCTTCCCCGACATGCACCTCGAGGTCGTCGCCGTGGTCGAGACGACTGCGGCCTCCGATGCCGAGGGGCTGCTGGCCAGCATCGAGGAGACAGCCGGCGGCCCGGTGCAACGGATCGTGATCGCCTCGACGGCCGTCGACGAGTGGCTCATCCGCGAGCTCGTGCCGGCCTGTCGTGCCCGTGGCACCAAGCTCGGGCTGGTTCCGCCCGCGCGCGGCATGTTTGGCACGGCGGTCCGCCTCGACCACATCGCTGAGCTCCCGGTCCTGCAGTACAACACCTGGCACGTCTCGCGGTCCACCGCGGGCGCCAAGCGGACTATCGACGTCCTCGCCGCTGGCGCGGGCCTGCTGCTCCTGAGCCCGCTGCTGGTCGTGATCGCCGTCGCCATCCGGCTCGACTCGCGCGGGCCGGCGATCTTCCGCCAGTCGCGTGGCGGGCGCGCGGGCAAGCCGTTCACGCTGCTGAAGTTCCGCACGATGGTGCGCGGCGCCGACGAGCGCATCGGCGACGTCGTCGACGTCGCGACGCTGGCCACGCCGGTGTTCAAATTGCGCGACGACCCGCGCGTGACGCGGGTCGGCCGGCTGCTGCGCAAGACGAGCCTGGATGAGCTGCCGCAACTGTGGAACGTCTTGCGCGGGGACATGAGCCTGGTCGGCCCACGGCCCGAACAACTCGACCTCGTTGCGCGCTATGACGCCGAGGCACGGGCGGTGCGCTTGGCCGTCCGGCCGGGCCTGACCGGCCCGATGCAGGTCTACGGCCGCGGCCGGCTGGACTTCGAGGAGCGGCTGGCCGTCGAGCGCGAGTACGTCGAGAACCTCTCCCTCGGACGCGACGCGCGCTTGCTGGCCTTGAGCTTCGCGGCCGTGATCCGGGGCACCGGTGCGTATTAGGGCCCTCCTGCTCGTCCTCCTCGCCGGACTGTGCCTGCTGGCGACGACGGCCGCTGGAGCGGGCGCGCGGAGCTCGGAGAAGAAGGGCCTGTGGGCGACCTACGAGCCCAATCCCGAGCTCACCTTCCCGATCTATCGCGACCTCGGCGTCCGGACGCTCTTGCTGAGCGTCGGGTGGGATCAGGTGGCGCAGAGCAGGCCGGTGGGCGCGCGCGACCCCGGCGACCCGGCGTACCACTGGCCGGCGTCGATCGACGCCGCGATCCGCCTAGCGCCGCAGTTCGGCATGCGGACCATGGTGCGCGTCATGTACGCCCCGCCCTGGGCAAACGGTGGCCACGCGCCCAACGTGCCACCAGTTCGGACAGCTGACTACACCGACTTCCTGCGTGCTGCGGCCCGGCGCTGGCCGCAGGTGCGCCTGTGGCAGATCTGGGGGGAGCCGAACCTGCGTCGCTGGTGGGCGTCCACGCGCTTCACCGGTCTGCGGCCGCCGCGCAGCAAGGCCGAGCTGCAGGGTCCGCGCCAGTACGCCCGCCTGCTCGACGCGTCCTACGGCGCGCTGAAGTCCGAGTCCTCCAAGAACCTCGTGATCGGCGGCAACACGTTCACGGCCGGCGACGTCCGGCCGCTGTTCTGGATCCCGGCGATGAAGCTCCCCGATGGCCGGCCGCCGCGCATGGACCTCTACGGGCACAACCCGTTCACGGGCCGCAAGATCGACATGGATGCTGGCTCGCTGGGCCCCGGCTACGCCGACTTCAACGACCTCGACACGCTGGGCACGATGATCGACCGCTTCCTGCGGCGTGATCGCGGCAAGCCCGGCCCACGGCTGTTCCTCTCGGAGTTCACCGCGCCGACCAACGCCAACGATCAGTTCACCTTCCACTTCAGTGAAGCCGGCGCCGCCCGGCAGATCACCGACGCGTTGCGCGTCGTCCGCGCGAGCAAGCGCATCGACACGCTGGGCTATTACACGCTGTATGACGCGCCCGCCCAGGCCGACGGACGCGAGGACCGTCGCGGCCTCATCGACCGGACGGGCCGCCGGCGCCCCGCATACGATGCGTTCCGCGACGGATAGGGTGCGCCCTCGGCGCGGTTGACCAGACCGCCCTCCCTGCGATGCGCATCCTCATCGGGACATACCAGCTGGACGCGTGGGCCGGTAGCGAGACCTACCTGTTGACGCTGGCCGAGCAGCTCCAGCGGCTCGGGCACGAGACCACCGTCCACGCCCACATCGCCGGCGAGGTCGCCGAGGAGGCGGCGCGTCGTGGCATCGAGGTGCTGACGGGCGCCCACGTCGAGTGCGAGCCGCCCGACGGGGTGATCGCGCAGGACGCGGTGAGCTCCTACGCGCTCGCCGCCGCCTTCCCGAGCGCGCCGCAGCTCTACATCGCCCACAGCGAGAGCCACGACCTCCAGATGCCGCCCCAGCTGCCCGACCTCGTCGGGTCGGTCGTTGTGATGAACGGACGGGTGGCGCGGTTCGTCGCATCGACCGCGGCAAGCCCGCCGGTCGTCCGCCTGCGCCAGCCGGTCGACCTGGATCGCTTCGCGCTCGCCGGAGAGCTGCCCGCCCGCGCCCGGCGCGCGGTGCTGCTCGGCAACTACCTCACGGGCAGCCGGCGCAGCCTGGTGCTGGAGGCCTGCGCCGCCGCGGGGCTGGAGACCCAGCAGCTCGGGGCGCACGTCGGGACCGCGACCGCCGATGCCGCCTCGGCGATCGCCAGCGCCCATGTCGTCATCGGCCAGGGCCGCGCCATCATCGAGGCAATGGCCTGCGGTCGCGCCGCCTACGTCTTCGACCAGCGGGGCTCCGGAGGATGGATCACCAGCGACTCCTACGCGGGCCTGGCCGAGGACGGGTTCGCCGGCGTGACGAGCTCGGCGTCGTTCGGCCCCGCCGACCTCCAGCGCGATCTCGAGCGCTATGAGCCGGCGATGAGTGCCGTCAACCGTGGGTTGGCCGCCGCCCACCACGATGCGCGCCACCACGCGGGCGAGATCGTCGCGCTGCTGCGCGACATGGGGGCCCCGGGGACCCGCCCAGCGACGCCGCTGCGTGAGATGAGCCGGCTCGTCGCACTGCAGTGGACGGGGTGGAGCCGGGAGCAGGCGCTGGTCCGCGAGAACCGGTTGCTGCGCGAGAGCCGCGACCGTGCCGAGGCCGAGTACGAGGTCCTCGCCGCGGTCCACGCCGAGACGGTCGCAGAGATGGAGCGGACGCACGAGATCGTCCGGGCGCGCGACGAGCAGCTCCGCGACGCCGAGCGACGCCTCGCCGCGGAGCACGGGCCAGGCGGCGGGCTCATGGCGGCCATCCGCCAGGCCACCGGCCGGCTGCGTCGGCGCTAGAGGGCCGGCCGGGACCGGCGCTCAGGCGGGCGGCGTCGCCGCCTCAACGCCCTCCAGCCACGGTGTGAGGTAGCGGCCGTCGACCTTGTGGGCCGCCGACCAGCTCTGCAGCTCGGAGTCCGGGCCGTCGCCGTCGCCACCGTGCAGGGCGTGCTCCAGATACTGGGCGCCGTCCCCGGTCAGGACACGGCCGCGGAGCACGGGGCGAAACGGCTGCGGGGTCACGGGCGCGCCCGCGGCGGCGGCCAGCAGCTCGGCGATCGCGTCGGCCTGCTGGCAGGCGATGCCGCCCTGCTTGACGGGAAAGGTCGTGCTGTCGCCGGCGGCGTAGACATCGGCGAGACCGACCACATGGCCTTGCTCGTCGGTGCGGATGAAGCCGTGCTCGTCGCAGGGGAGACCGTCGATCTCCGGCCCCGCGATCGTCGGCAGCGCGACGACGCGCTGGCTGCTGAGCGGCTCGCCGTCGCCGAGCACCTCGAAGCGATGCTCGGCGGTCTCACGCACGTAGGCGTCGCCGCGGAAGCTGATGCCGGCGCGCTCCAGCAGCTCGCCCATCGCCTGCGAGGCCTTGGGCCCGAAGATCGCCAGCGGCGCGCTCTCGGGCGTGACGATCTGCGTGCGGAGGTCGTCGATCCCGACGCCGCGCGCCTCACGGGCGGTCATCAGCGCGAGCTCGTACAGCGGCAGCGGCCAGGTCGCTCCGGGCGGGACGACGAAGCTGACGGTCTGCGCGTAGCCCTCGTCGATGTCGGCGAGCAGGCCGTTGTAGTCGACGCTCGACGTGTCGCCGGTGAAGGTCAGCGCCTTCTGGAAGGCGGCCTCGCGCCGGGCGCCGACGGCGACGACGAGCGCGTCGTAGGCGATCGTCTGGTTGCCGGCGAGCACTCGGTGCTCCTCGGGAACGACGCGGACGAGGTGCTCGGCCACGAGCTCAGCGTCGACCTCCTGCGCGACGTCGCTGAGCGCGTGGCGCCGCGCGTGATCGTGGGCGAAGGGCTCGGCGGTGCGCAGCGCGCGCAGCGCGAAGTCCGGGTCGGGCGCGACGATCGTCAACTGCACGCGGTCACCGGCCAGGTCGCCCAGGGCCAGGGCAAGCTCGACGGCGGCGACGCCACCGCCGGCGATGACGACACGGGTTTGCGAATGGGGGACGGGCATGGCAAGAAGGTACGTCCGGGCGCCGCGCGTGCCATCCGCCCAGAGCCCACCAAACGGTGCGGTGGACTACGGACCGCCGCGGCGGCGGCGCACGGATGATCGGCGCCGTCCCCAGTGCCACCGTCAGTCCATGAGCGACCGGTCTGACATGCCTCCTCTCACGCATGACCCGCTGCGGGTCGTCATCGCCGGCGGCGGGGTCGCGGCGCTGGAGGCGGTCGTGGCCCTGCAGGGTCTCGTCCCCGGACGTGTCGAGGTCGTCCTGGTATGCCCGAGCGAGACCTTCATCTACCGTCCGCTGCTGGTTGGCGAGCCGTTTGGGCTGGGCCATCCACACCGGTATGACCTCGCGGCGCTCTGCGCTGGGCTCGGCGCCGAGCTGGTGCGCGACACCGTGACCGCGGTCCGTCCCGAAGCCCATTTGATCCAGACCGGCTCGGGCAAGGACATCATGTACGACGTCCTGCTGGTGGCGCTCGGCGCGCGGCCGTACCCGGCCTTCGAGAACGGTGTGACGTTCGAGCGCGAGCTCTCCTCCGAGGACTTCGACGAGGTGCTCGCCGATCTCACCGACGGGATGGCGCCGCGTGTGGCGATCGTCGTGCCCGACGGCGTGTGGTGGTCGATGCCCGCCTATGAGCTGGCGCTGCTCACGGCTGCCTGGGCCGAGCGCGCCCACCCGGGCGCCAGCTGCGTCACGCTGGTGACCCACGAGGCGACGCCGCTCGCGGCCTTCGGGCCCCGGGTCAGCGCGCAGGTCGCTGATCTGCTGGAGGCCGAGCGCGTCGTCGTGCGCTGCGGCGTCCATCCCGATGTCATCACGCCGACCGCGCTGCGGGCCGGCGGCAGCTGGATGGAGGCCGACCGCATCGTCAGCCTGCCCCAGCTCGCCGGCCCACGGCTGCCCGGGCTGCCCGCCGACGTCCACGGCTTCATCCCGTGCGACGGCTACGGGCGCGTCGACGGCGTGCGCGACGTCTACGTCGCCGGCGACTGCGCGACGTTCCCGATCAAACAAGGTGGCCTGGCGGCCCAGCAGGCGGTCGTCGCGGTGCGTGACATCGCCGCACGCACCGAGGCCGACGTCGTGCCCGAGACGCTGCAGCCCGTCCTGCGCGCCATCCTGCAGACCCGGCTCGGACCGCGCTACCTGCGCGCCGAGCTGGTCGACGTCGAGCAGACCTCGACGTTCTCCTCCGAGCCGCTGTGGTGGCCGCCGAGCAAGATCGCCTCGCGCTGGCTCGGGCCCTACCTCGCGCGCATGGAGGAGGTGCCGGTGGGCCAATCGGACTAGCGTGGGCCGCACGCTATGGACGACGCGACCCTCAGCCGCCTGATCGACGTCGGCCGCGGGCTGCTCTCGGAGCTGGACCTCGACGCCGTCCTCGGTCGCGTGCTCGTCGTGGCGCGCGACGTGACCGGCGCCCGCTACGCCGCCGTCGGCATCATGGGCCGGGAGCGCGCGGGCCTGGAGCGCTTCATCACGAGCGGCATCCCGGAGGACCAGCGCGCGCTGATCGGCGAGCTGCCGCGCGGCCACGGCATCCTCGGCCTGCTCATCGACGATCCGCGTCCGCTGCGTCTGGATGACGTCGGCGCGCACCCGCGCTCCTATGGCTTTCCGCTGAACCACCCGCCGATGCGCGGCTTCCTCGGGCTGCCGATCCTCATCCGCGGCGAGGCCTGGGGCAACCTGTACCTGACCGAGAAGGCCGACGGCTCCGCGTTCTCCGCTGCCGACGAGGAGGCCATGGTCGTCCTCGCCGACTGGGCGGCGATCGCCGTGGCCAATGCGCGGCTCTACCAGGCGGCGACCGCGCGCCGCGACGAGCTGGAGCGCACCGTGCGCGCGCTGGAGACGACCACGGAGATCTCCAGCGCGATCGGCGGGGAGATCGAGCTTGACCGCATCCTGGAGCTGCTCGTCAAGCGCGGCCGCGCGCTCGTTTCCGCGCGGACGCTGGTGCTGGCGCTGGTCGAGGGCGACGAGCTGTGGGTGTCGGCCGCGGCGGGCGACGTGCCGGAGGATCTGATCGGACGGCGGGCGAAGATCGAGGCATCGGTCATGGGGGCCGTCCTGCGCTCGCGGAGTCCGGAGCGCCTCACCGATCTCAGCCGTCGTGCGGGCCAGCTGCTGACCGGCGAGGTCCACGCCGAGGCGGGCCTGATGGTTCCGCTGCTGCACCGCGGGCAGGCGGTCGGCGTCCTCGGCGCGTTCGATCGCGTGCAGGACGGCCCCGAGTTCTCTGCCGACGACGAGCGCCTGATCCTGGCGTTCGCCGCGAGCGCGGCGACGGCCGTGGCCACCGCCCAGACCGCACGCTCGCGCTCGATGGAGCACAGCATCCGCGCCTCGGAGGCCGAGCGGACGCGCTGGGCGCGCGAGCTGCACGACGAGACGCTGCAGGAGCTGGGCGGGCTCCGCGTCCTGCTCTCGGCGGCGCGCCGCAGCGAGGACCCTGCGCGCGTCGACCAGGCGCTCGACCAGGCCACCGACCTCGTGACGCAGAGCATCGCGAACCTGCGCGCGCTGATCACCGACCTGCGGCCGGCGGCGCTGGACGAGATCGGCACGCACGCAGCGCTGGTGGCGCTGGCCGAGCGCGTGCGCGCCACCAGCGGGCTGATCGTCGAGCTCGACGTCGACGTGGCCTTCGACGCCGGCCGCGCCGACGCGCGCCACGCCACCGAGTTGGAGGAGACGGTCTACCGCGTCGTGCAGGAGGCGCTGACCAACGCCGCCAAGCACGCGCAGGCTACGCGCGTCCACGTCAGCGTCCGCGCGGTCGATGACCGCGTGGAGGTGGTCATCCGCGACGACGGTTCCGGCTTCGACGTCGATGCCGGCACCGCGGGCTTCGGGCTGATCGGCATGGGCGAGCGGATCGCGCTCCTGCACGGCGCCATCGACGTCCGCTCGACGCCCGGCGAGGGAACGGCGATCGCCGTCAGGCTCCCGGCCGGCCACCACGTGCGCGACGGCGCGCCGGGGCGGCGCGCGACCGAGTCCGCCTGAGGCCGGCATGCCGGCGCGCGCCTATCCCGTGTTGGCCGCCGGTGCGCTGGCGGCGATCGTGGCCGGCCTCATCCTGCAGGCGAGCGATCGCCCGGAGGCCGCGTCGATCGTCTGGGGCGCGACGGTTCTGGTGCTGCTGGTCCCGCTTGTCGGGTCGGTGCTCGTCACGCTCGCTCATGGCCGCGTCGGCGTCGACCTCATCGCGCTGATCGCCATGGCAGGAGCGCTGGCGCTTGGCGAGGAGCTGGCCGGCGCGGTCATCGCGTTGATGCTGGCCGGCGGCAACGCGCTGGAGACGGCGGCCGACCGGCGCGCGCGCCGCGAGCTCACCGCGCTGCTGGAGCGGATGCCGACCGTGGCGCATGTGCGCCGCGGCGATCAGCTGGAGGAGGTCTCGGTCGACGCGGTAGCGCCCGGCGAGGTCATCGTCGTGCGGGCGGGCGAGATCGTGCCCGTCGACGGCATCGTCGTGTCCCAGGAAGCGGTCGTCGACGAGTCCACGCTGACCGGCGAGTCGCTGCCGGTCACCTACGGCCGCGGCGGCAGCGTGCGCAGCGGTGTGGCCAACGCGGCGGCGCCGTTTGACCTGCGCGCCGTGCGGCCCGCGGCCCAGAGCGCGTATGCCGCGCTGGTCAGCCTCGTGCGTGCGGCCGAGGCCGACCGCGCGCCGTTCACCCGTCTCGCCGATCGGTACGCGGCGCTGCTGCTGCCCGTGACGCTCGTGATTGCCGCGGCCGCGTGGGCCGCCAGCGGGGACGCGGTTCGCGGGCTGGCGGTGGTGGTCGTGGCGACCCCCTGCCCGCTGATCCTCGCCGCGCCGATCGCGCTGGTCTCCGGCGTGTCGCGTGCCGCGCGTGCCGGGATCGTCGTCAAGGGCGCGGGGGTCATCGAGCGGCTGGGCCGGGCGCGCAGCGTGCTGCTCGACAAGACCGGGACGCTGACCCTCGGCACGCCGAGGGTCGCCCGCATCGAGCCCGTCGCGGGGACCACCAGGGAGGACGTCCTGCGCTTCGCGGCGTCGCTGGATCAGCTGTCGGCCCACGTGCTCGCCGCCGCCCTGGTGCGCGGCGCGCGCGACGAAGGGCTCGAGCTTGCGTTTCCCGAGGACGTGCGCGAGGAGCCGGGGCAGGGGATCGAGGGCACCGTCGACCATCGCCATGTCACGATCGGCGCAGCCGCCACGCCTGCCACGGACGCCCGCGAGCAGGGTCTGGCGCGGATCGCGGTGACCGTCGACGGGGCGCCGGCCGGCACGATCGTGATGGCCGACCACATCCGCGACGACGCCGGTCAGCTGGTCGATGAGCTGCGGGCCGCGGGCGTCCGGTACATCGCGATGGTCACCGGTGACCATGCCGCGGTAGCCGAGCCGGTCGGCTCGGCGCTCGGGCTCGACCGGGTCTACGCGGACTGCACGCCGGAGGGCAAGCTCGAGGTTGTCGCCGGCGTCCGCGACCGGCCGGGCCTGGCGCCGGTGCTGATGGTCGGCGACGGCGTCAACGACGCACCGGCGCTGGCGCGCGCCGACGTCGGGATCGCGATGGGCGAGACGGGGGCGACCGCCTCCTCGGAGGCCGCCGACGCGATCATCACCATCAACTCGATCGCCGCGGTTGCCGAGGCCGTGCGCATCGGTCGTCGCTCGCTGAAGATCGCCACGCAGAGCGTCGTGGTGGGGATGGCCTTGAGCTTTGTGGCGATGGGCTTCGCCGCGGTCGGCCTGCTGCCGCCGGTGGCCGGCGCGCTCGTGCAGGAGGGCATCGACGTAGCCGTCATCCTCAACGCGCTGCGCGCCTTGCGCGCCTAGCGCCGCGGTCCTGCCCGGCGGCTCAGTCGCGCGCGTCGAGCAGCCCGTGATCCAGCGCGTAGCGGACCAGCTCGGCGCGGCTGGTCCGGCGCAGCTTCTGCTGGATGTGGGCTCGGTGGGACTCGACGGTGCGCACCGAGAGGTAGAGCTGGCCACCGATCTCGGCGTTGGTGTGGCCGAGGGCGATGAGCCGCAGGATCTCGACCTCGCGCTCCGTGAGGTCGTCGGGCGGTCCAGACGGCGCTGCGGGCGCGGCGGCGATGAGCGCCCCGAGCCGCGGGTTGAGGTAGACCTCGCCGACGGCGGCGCGCCGGATGGCGTCGACCAGCTCGGCGTCGGCCGCCTCCTTCAACACGTAGGCGTTGGCACCGGCGGCGAGTGCCTGGCGAGCGAACTGCGGGTCTTCCTGCATGGTGAGGATCACGACGCGCGTCTGCGTCGCCTGCTCGGCGAGGACGGGGAGCGCTTCGAGGCTCGACGACATCGAGCCGGGCATGTTGAGGTCGAGCACCAGCACGGCCGGCCGGTGCGCCTTGGTCAGCCGGATCGCGTCATCGGTCGTCCCCGCCTCGGCCACGACCTGCAGGTCGTCTTCGGCGTCGAGCACGAACCGCAAGCCACTGCGGACCACGGCGTGGTCGTCGGCGAGGACGATGGTGATGCGGTCGGCCGTCATGGGCGGTCGATCGTACGCGTCGCACGCACGTCGATGACGATCAGATTGCCCGGTGGCGGCGAATCCGCCGCTTAGGCGGCGACACCTAGCTGCGGAGGCGGCAACATGCTCAGCAGGTCAGCGGGGAGCGACACGCTCGCATGCCAGTACTCGAGGCCGACGGTGGCGCCTGTGCTCGGGTCGACCTCGCGCAGGCCCGTCGCGAGCTCCTCGGCGACAACGGTCGAAGGGTCATAGCCCTCGAAACGCAGCCACGCGATGTCAGCTTGAGCGTCGTAGTGGCCGTCGATCTTCATAGGGGCAAAGGTTAGCGCTGCCGCCAGAGGGTGACGATCCGTGCCGCGACATCGTCGCCCTGATCCGGGTGGTTGAAGATCACGACGACGTGATCGCGCCCGGGTCGGTCGCGGGGATCCTGGTCGGCCACACGCACTTCGACCACGCCGTCGACGCTCCGGCCCTGGCGCGTCGGCACCAGACCAAGGCCTATGGGTCGGCGTCGCTGGCGCACCTCATGCGGCTGCACGGCGTCGGCGAGCAGGCTGTCGAGGTCGTCGCGCATCAGCCCTACGAGCTGGGGCCCTTCGTTGTCCGATTCGTCCCGAGTCGGCACTCCAAGCTGCTGCTCGGGCGCAAGGTGCCGATGGACGGCGAGCTGACCTGCGAGCACCTCGACGGCCTGGTGCCCGGCAGTTACAAGTGCGGCGCGGTCTACGGCATCCGCATCGACGTCGCCGGGATCTCGCTCTACCACCAGGGCAGCGCCGACCTCAACGACGGCGAGCTAC
>JBEVLC010000364.1:0-15482 GCA_040509415.1 Baekduia sp.
GCTCAGGGGATGCGGCCACGAGCCGCGGCCCTCACGCGTCCGTTTCGGCGTCGCCCTCAGGGGCGGCTTCGGACTCGGCGTCGCCCTCGGGCGCAGCCTCGGCCTCGGGGGCCGCTTCGGCCTCGGGAGCGACATCAGCCTCGGCCTCGGGCGCGTCGCCCTCAGCGTCGACCGCTGCCTCGGCGACGGGCTCCTCGTCGGCGACCGCGACCGCGGCCTCCTCGGCGGGCTCGTCGCCGGCCTCGGCGACCGGCGCGTCGGCGGCCTCACCCTCGGCGTCACCCGCAGCCTCGATCGGCAGCGCGGACTCCTCGGCAGCGGCATCAGCGGCGTCCACCGCAACCGCGGCGTCCGGATCGCCCTCGCCGGCGAAGACGTCCTCAGACAGGCCGAGGTCGGCCACGTCGTCGAGATCGCCGGCGCTGGCGGGCGGCTGGCCCTCACCGGGCAGCGGCAGACCGGCCTCGCGGGCGCGGGTCTCGCTCGGCAGGACCTGGCCCTCGACGCGCTTGATCGAGAGCGACAGACGGCGCCGCTCGGAGTCGATCTCGAGGATCTTCACGCGCACGACGTCGCCCGGCTGGACGACCTCACGCGGGTTCTCCACGTGATGGGCAGCCAGCTCGGAGATGTGCACGAGGCCCTCGACACCGTCGAGGATCTCGACGAACGCGCCGAACGTGACGACCTTCGTGACGGTGCCCTCGAGCTCGTCACCGACGTTGTAGGTGTCGACGACCCGCTGCCACGGATCCTCCTGGGTCTGCTTGAGACCGAGGGAGATGCGCTGGCGGTCACGGTCGATGTCGAGGACCTTGACCTGCACGGTGTCACCGATGTTCAGAATTTCCGAGGGGTGGTTGACGTGCGACCACGACAACTCGGAGATGTGGATGAGTCCGTCGATGCCGTTCAGATCCACGAACGCGCCGAAATCGACGATGTTCGAGATGACGCCCTCGACAACAAGGCCCGGCTGCAGGCGATCCAAGATCTCCTGACGCTGCTCCTTGCGCTCCTCTTCCAGCACGGCCCGTCGCGACAGGACCACATTATTTCGCGACCGATTAAGCTCTATAACTTTGCACTCGATCGGTTGGCCCATGTACTCATCGAGGTTGGGCACCCGGCGAATGTCGACCAGCGAGGCAGGCAGGAAGCCGCGGACACCGAGGTCCACGATCAGTCCGCCCTTGACAACCTCGATGACCGTGCCGGTGACGGGCTGACCCGACTCCGCGGCGGCCTCGATGTTGCGCCAAGCCTTCTCGAAGCGCGCGCGCTTCTTGGAGACGATCAGGCGGCCGTCCTGATCCTCCTTGGTGAGGACGAGGGCATCGACTTCTTCGCCGATCTCCACCTCGTCGTGCGGATCCACGTTCTTGCGGATCGAAAGCTCGTTGGAAGGGATGACCCCTTCGCTCTTGTAGCCGATATCGACGAGGACCTCGTCGTTATCGATGCGAACCACGCGGCCACTAACAACATCGCCCTCTTCAAAGGGCGAGAACGTGGCGTCGTAATTCGGGACGATGTGACCGTCGATCTCGAGCAGCAAACCGTTGCTGCCCTCGACGATCTTCGCCTCCGGGGTAGGTGAGATTGTCTGGGTCATGTGCGACCAGAGAGGGTAGCGCGAAACCGCACATGGGAACCCTGCGCTCACGCGCCCGCGCAGCACGGATACGATCGGGCGTCGGATGCCCGTTCGCGCGACCAAGAGAGGGGCCGAGCGTACCCCGCTCGGCGGCGACTACGACGTGGTGATCTGCGGAGCGTCCTTCGCGGGCCTCGCGGTCGCCCGGGAACTGAAGGACAGCGGCGCGCGCGTGCTCGTGATCGATCGCTACGAGATCGGCGAGCGGCAGACCTCGGCGTGTGCCGCGCCGACCGAGTGGCTGGTCAACCTCGGCCTTGACGCGTCGATCCGCCAGACCTTCCGCGATCTCGTCGTGCACCGCCCGAGCAAGACGTACCGCTGGACGCTGCCGTGGACGTTCTCGACCTTCGACTACGCCCAGCTCTGCGAGCTGCTGGCCGCCCAGGGCGACTTCACCTTCGAGACCGCCAAGGTCGATGGGATCACCCGCGGACCGGTCCACACCATCCACACCGATCGTGGCGACCTGAGCGCGCCCTTGGTCATCGACGCGCTCGGCTGGCGCCGGGTGCTGAGCGAGCAGCGCGACGCGATCCAGCCGCCCAACGCGCGGCTCTCGCGCGGCCTGGAGGTCCATCCCCCGGCCAGCGGCGACGACCTCGAGCTGTGGCTGGACCCGAAGTACATCGGCCCCGGCTACTCGTGGGCCTTCCCGGCCGGCAACGAGCTGCGCACGGGCGTCGGCTCCTTCGACCCGCATCTGAAGGTCAAGGAGCCGACCGTGCAATTGGCGCACGACCTCGGCATCGGCCTGGAGGGCGGCTACCAGGGCAACTGGATCCCGCACCGCCTGCGCCCGGCGACCGGCGACGGCGTCTTCTTCGTCGGCGACAGCGCCGGCCATTGCCTGCCGACGACGGCCGAGGGCATCCGCACCGCGCTCTACTTCGGCCTCGCCGCCGGCCGCGAGCTGCGCAAGGTCATCGACGGCCGCCAGACGCGCGAGCAGGCGCTGGCCCGCTACAGCTCCTTCAGCGAGGACCACCGCTGGGCGTTTGACTGGCTGTGGCGCGTGCAGTCGCTCTTCAGCGTCGCCAACCGCTACCCCGCGATGGACACGACGCTGGACCTGATCACCCGGCCCAAGCTCATCCGCTGGCTGTTTCGCCACTACCTCAACATCGCGCCGCCCTCGTTCGCGCTGGACGGTGCGAGCCCGTGGTCGAGCGCGCCGTGGCAGGAGCCGGCCGAGCCGCTCGTCGTCAGCGCACCCGCGCTGGCCGCTTAGAAGCCTCTGCGCTCGCGCGCGTGGACGAGCCGCGGGTCGCGGCTGGCCGCCGCGCGGCGGGCCCTTAGCGCGCGGACGACCCACAGCACCAGCAAGACCACGACGCCGATCGTCACCCCGAGCACGTCACCGGGCGAGAACGCCCCGAGCGCGGCGAAGAACGCGTAGGCGGCGATCACGCCCATCGC
Source organism: Baekduia sp. (assembly GCA_040509415.1). Classification (GTDB taxonomy): domain Bacteria; phylum Actinomycetota; class Thermoleophilia; order Solirubrobacterales; family Solirubrobacteraceae; genus Baekduia. The sequence goes on from JBEVLC010000364.1 coordinate 3,077, forward strand.
CAGCACCCAGAACGCGTCGATCGCGGTGCGACCGGCTTCGGGATGGTCACGGATCGGGTGCGGCATGTGCACGGCAGCCATGAAGACCTCCAAGGGATGACGAGCGTACTCGTGCCGATCGTAACGAGCGCCGCGACGGCGCTCAAGAGCTATTTGGCAGCAAGCCAGGTGAGCCCGGACCCCGCATCGACCGCCAGCGGCGGCGTGCGGTCACCCCACGGCGCGATCATCTCGCGCTCGACGAGCTCCTTGACGCGGTCGGCCTCCTCCGGCGGACCCTCGAAGAGCAGCTCGTCGTGGATCGTCAGGATCATCCGCGTGGCCATTCCTGAGGCCTGCAGCTCGCGGTGCACGCCGATCATCGCCAGCTTCATGATGTCGGCCGCCGTGCCCTGGATGACCGTGTTGACCGCCAGCCGCTCGCCCAGCGTACGCACCTGGTAGTTGCGAGCCCGCAGCTCCGGGATCTGACGGCGGCGCCCGAAAAGCGTCGTGACGTAGCCCTGCTCCTTGGCCTGCTCGATCGTCAGCGCCATGAACGCGGCGACGCGCGAGAAGCGCTCCAGGTAGGTGTCGATGAACAGCTTGGCCTCCTCGCGCGCGATGTTGAGGCGGTCGGCCAGGCCGTAGTCGCTCAACCCGTACACGATCCCGTAGTTGATCATCTTGGCCTTGGAGCGGTCCATCGGCGTGAGCTCTGACGCCGGCTTGTCGAAGACCGTTGAAGCGGTCGCCGTGTGCACGTCCTCGCCGCGGACGAAGATCTCCTTGAGCACGGGCTCGTCGGCGATGAACGCCATGACGCGCAGCTCGACCTGCGAGTAGTCGGCGCTGACGAGGACGTTGCCGGGCGCGGCCTCGAAGCAGCCGCGGATCTCGCGACCGAGCTCGGTCCGCACCGGCACGTTCTGCAGGTTGGGGTTGGTTGACGCCAACCGGCCCGTCGTCGCGGCGGCCTGCACGAAGGTGGTGTGGATCCGCGACTCGGCGTCGGTCAGCTGCGGCAGCACGTCGAGGTAGGTCTTCATGAGCTGGTTGAGCTCACGCCAGCGCTCGATCGACGGGATGATCTCGTGCTCGGAACGGATCGCCTGCAGCACGCGCGCGTCGGTCGAGAACCCGGTCTTGCCGCGGCGCTTGCGCGACAGGCCGAGCTTGTCGAACAGGATCGCGCCAAGCTGCTGGGGCGAGCCGATGGTGAACTCCTCGCCGGCCAGGCGGAAGATCTCGCGCTCGAGGTCGGCGATCTCGTCCAGCACGCGGGTGCGGATCAGCGCGAGGCGCTCCTTGTTGAGCCGCACGCCGGCGACCTCCATGTCGCGCAGCACCGCGACGAGCGGCAGCTCGACCTCGTCCATCAGGCCGGTGAGCCCGCGGTCGTCGAGCTGCTCGCGCTGCCAGGCGGCCAGCGCCTGGCCGAGCGCCGCGGCGGCCGCCAGCGCCTCGCCGGCCTCGGTCTTGAGCCCGCGCTCCTCGCAGATCTCGGCGAACGGGAAGCCGCGGCGGGCGGGCTCCAGCAGGTAGGCGGCGAGCAGCAGGTCGTGCGTCAGGTTGGCCGGGACCGTCCCCCAGGCCTTGGCGTCGTAGCCGACGACGGGGCGCTCGCCGAGCGCGGCGATCAGCTCGGCGGGATCGGCGACGGAGCCGACGACGGCTTCCTCCCCCACGACCGCGCCGAACTTCCAGAGCGGGTCCTGCGCGAGCAGTTGGCCCTCGTCGACGACTGGCGCCTCCAGCGCGATCGTGATCTCCGAGCCTGCCGGCCCCAGCGCGCGAACCTCGGCGACGCCACCCTCGCGGGCGCGCACGCGGACCGTCGCGGCCTCGGTCGGCATCGCCGCGGGCACGCCGGCCTGGTCGTCGGCGGCCAGCGCCTCCTCCAGGCGGGCCAGCGGGGCGCGCAGCTCGAACTGGCGGAAGACGTCGCGCAGCTTGGAGCGGTCGGGCTCGCGCGCGGCCTCGTCGGCCGGGTCGACGTCGACGGGGACGTCGCGCATGATCGTCGCCAGCTGCTTGGAGATCCGCGCGTCGTCGGCGTGGTTGGTGAGGTTCTCCTTGCGCTTGGCGCCGGAGATCTGGTCGACCGAGGCGAGCACCGTCTCGAGGTCGTTGAACTGCTGCAGCAGCGTCGTGGCGGTCTTGTCGCCGATGCCGGGAACGCCGGGGATGTTGTCCGACGTGTCGCCCTTGAGGCCGTAGAAGTCGGGGATCAGCTCCGGCGGGATCCCGTAGCGGTCGATGACCGCTTGGTAGTCATACAACTTCGTGTCGGTGATCCCGCGGCCCGTCGCCATCACGCGCACGCGCGACTCGGGGTCGATCAGCTGGAAGATGTCGCGGTCGCCGGTGACCACGACGACCGGGACGTCTTGCGCGCGCGCCTTCTCGGCGATCGAGGCGATGACGTCGTCGGCCTCGTAGCCGTCGACCGTCACGTTGCGATAGCCGAACGCCTCGACCAGCGGCGCCAGGTGCGGCCACTGCTCCTTGAGCAGATCCGGTCGCGACTGGCGCGTCGCCTTGTAGTCGACCGAGATCTCCTTGCGGCCGGAGTGGCCTGCGTCCCAGACGACGATCGTCGGCTTGACGCCATGCTCGGTGAGCAGCTTCACCAGCATCGAGGCGAAGCCGAAGATCGCGTTGGTCGGCACACCCGTCGACGTCGCGATCGACTCCGGCAGGGCGAAGAACGCCCGGTAGGCCAGCGAGCTGCCGTCGATCAGGTAGAGCTCGTCATGACTGCTGGCTGACCCGTTCTCCGACATCGGTGGGACCCTAGCGAGGGCGCCCGATCAGGGCAGCGGCGCGGCGCGGACCTGCGGCAGCCCGGCGATCTCCGGCCACTCGATGAACGCGACGGTGTCTCCGGCCAGCCCGAATCCGGCGCGACCGAGGGCGGTGTCGGTCAGGCGCTGTGTAACGCGTCGCGCGGCCACGGCCGGGGCGCCCACGGCGTCCAGGCGCGAGGCCCACAGCTCGGTGCCACCGGTCTTCGGTAGCCAGCGCCACGCGACCCCCCAGCCGCCCCCGGGCAGCGCGACAGCGGCCAACGTCTCGCCGTTGGACTGAACGAGCGCATCGGTGGCGCCCACCTGCGGGATCGCGACGACGGTCATCGGCGCGGTCGCCGTCGGTGCGGATGGGTCGAACGCCCACGCGCGCACAACCCCGCGCCCGCGATCGTCGGTCTCGATCCAGACAACCAGCACGCGGCCGTCGACGGCTTGGGCGCCGGCGAGCGCCGCGATCCCGTAGCCGGGCCTCAGCGGCGCCTGCTGGGCCACCGTGCCCGACGGGGCGCCATCGGCCCCTCGCGCTCGAACCTCCAAACCCTGCCCGTCGGTGAGCTCCAGCAGCGTGCCGTCCGCCCGCGCGAGGAGCCGGGCGATCGAGTCCTGGCCGATGCCCATCGCAGCCGTCCCGACCCGCCGTCCGTCGGCGTCGAGCCGCACCATGTGCTCCCAGTCGAGCAAGACGGTCGCGGTCGACGACCCGGGTGGGCCGGGGATTACTCGCGGGGCCACGTCCTGCTGGTCATCGAGCTGGCCAACGACCTGTGCAGCGCCGCGTGGGCGGCCGTCGGGTCCGACCGGCACGGCGCGCAGGGTGCCGTCCCCGGTGAGGTCTCGTTCCAGGACCAGTGCGCCGTCAGGCAGCGGCGCGACACCCTCGGGCACCCAGAGACGCCGGCCCGCGGTGACCGGCGAGGGCGACACGTCCACGACGGCCCCGGCCGCCTGCCCGGCCGCGACCGGCCGGGCCAAGGCGGGCGCGGAGCCCAGCCACGACCACGCCACGAGCCCGCCGCCCGCCGCGAACCCGGCGACGGGCTGACAGCGGACGGCCCAGACTCTGGGCGGCCTCCGGCACTCGGCGGGCACGGGCCGCTCGGAGATCGACGGGACATCGGCGAAGGGCCAGGTCGCCGTGGCGCCGGGCGCGTCGACGTCGTCCGGCGGGCGCACGCCGAGCAGGAGGTAGGCCCGGCGTGAGAGCTTGGCCAGCCGCCAGCGCCCGGAGGTCCGCACCGCGTAGAGCGTGTCGGTGGTGTGATGGGCCCGCACGGCCCACCCCGGCTTGGTCTTGGTGCGCACGGCCTCGCGGACCGTGAGGGTGACCTCGAGACGGGCGCGATCAGGACCGGTGCGGTGGATCGTGACGCGGTCGGCGCGCGTGGCGTAGCGGAGGTTGTCGACGGCGCCGAAGCGCTCGGCGATGAAGCAGCCGCCATCGCGGGTGCCGAGCGGCGCGCCCGGCGCCAACAGGTCACAGAGCATGAGCTCGTTGCCGGAGACGGCGAGCAGCTCGTCATCGGCCAGGCGACGCAGCGCAGCGCCGGTCCCGGAGGGCCCGACGTCACTCGGTGAGCGCCGCACGAACGTCGGGCTGATGCCTGGGAGCGACCCGGTCTCGACGATCCACCAGCGACCGCCCTCGTGCCGCAGCAGGAAGCGAGCGCGCGCCGTCCACGGATCTCGCCCGCGCTCCTTCTGGACGAGATCGACGATCACGCGTGCGCGGGCGCCACGGGTCAGCGCGCCCGGCTCGATCCTGGCGCGAACGATCGACGCCGAGTCGAGATCCTTCAGCCCGGCGCGGCACTCCGCCGTCTTCGGCCGGCGGTCAGGCGCCAGCAGCGCGCACGCGCGGCCGGTCTCTCCCGCCCGAAGTGCCGCCACGTAGGCGCTCACGGTCTCCACCGGGCCCCGCGATGGCGTGGCGGCGTCCGCGGCAGCTGGCATCGCGAGCAGCACGAGGAAGACGAAACACCCGAACCGCTGGATTCTGCTCACCGCCACACCATAGTCAGTTCGACGGCAGTGGTCATACAACTTGCCGTCGATCATCCCGTGGCCAAGGTGGACGATCAGGGCAGCTGCGCAGCGCGGATCTGGCCGATGCCGGCGACCAATGGTGGTGAGATCCAAAACACGGTGTCGCCGGCGACGGTCAGCCCTCCGCCGCTGTAGTCCGTGTCACCCACCCTGTCTGTCACACGACGCGGCGCCACGGCAACCGCTCCGGCAGCGTCGAGCCGCGCAGCCCAGCCCGCGCTGCGTCCGCCAGCGACGTACTCGGTGCCGGCCAAGCCCCACCCGCCGGCCGACAGAGCGGTCGCGGCGATCGCGTCGGGCGCACTGTCGCGCACGCCGTCGAGGTCGACGAGCAGTAGCGCAGACCGGATGGCGCCGACGACGACCGACGTGGCCGCCGCGGGTGCGATCGGATCCACGACCCAGGCATGGACCGTGGCGTGACGGTGGTCGTCGACCTCCTTCCACGCCACAAGCACGCGACCAGCAGGATCCACGGCGAGCGCCGGGGCTTGCACGAGGTTCCTGTCGGGCTGGGCGCGCTGCACAACCTCGGCCCCGATCGGGCGGCCATCGGCGCCGAAGCGCCGCACGCCGAAGCCATTGAAGCCCTCGCTGGGCCCGACCAGCAGGAGCCCGCCGTCCGGGAGCGCCGCCGCGGCCGCCAGGCCATCGAGATCCCGCACGCCCGCCAGCGGGACGCGCGGCCCTGAGGGCCTGCCGTCGGAGGCCAGCCGGACGACCATGACCCCGCCGTTGTTTGCCGGGACCAGGACGCTCGCGCCGGTCGCGCCGGGCGCGCCGACGGCGACGAGCAACTCAGGGCTCTCGCCACTACCGTCCTGGAGCGGCGTGATGATCTGGGCCGGCCCGCGGACGGCGCCGACGGAGTCCAACGGGAGCGCGCGGACGCCCGCGCCGGAGATCGACCCCTCGATCAGCAGCGAGCCTCCGTCGACGTCGACCATGCCGCCCGCCGCGACAAACCAGATCTCCTCATCGAGCTCCCCGTCGCTGGCGGCGCGAGCGACAAGCGCCGGGCCGGCAGGGGCCCCGGCCGCGACCGGGCGTGTCATCGGCACGTCGAGGAACCTGCTCCACGCCACCGACGCGCCGCCGCCGGCCCGCGCAGACGCGGCGATCGCGGCGACGTTGGGACACAGTGCGTAGGACACCAGCGGCGGTGGAACCCGGCACGCCGTGGCCACCGGCGTCTCGGTTATCGACGGCAGCGCCGCGTCAGGCCGCGGCCAGGTCGCGGTCGGCACGGGCGACGCGACGTCCTCCGGCACCGGCGCCCCGAGGCCGAGGTAGAAGGCACGCGAGGGCTTGGCGAGCAGCCAGCGCTTGCCGCGACGGACGGCATGCATCGTGTCGCGCACGGTCCGGGCGACCATGCGGTAGCCGGGCCGGCGCTTGGCCGCCACGGCCCGCGACGCCACGATGGTGACCTCGAGGCGGGCGTGAGCGGAGTCGGTGAGATGCGCCGCATAGCGGGTGAGACGAAACCTTTGGGGTGGACCGTCAGGCTGGTCGGCCCTCCCGACGCCCCGGCAGGCGCCGAACGGCCTGCCGGGCGAGATCCCGAAGGGAGCCCCGGGCGCCAGCACGCGGCACATCAGCCCATCGCCGCCACCCGAGATGGCGATGAGCTCATCGTCGGCGAGGCGACGGAGCGTCGCCGTACGGCCATCGGGCCGCGGGTCGTGCCGGCCGCCCACGACGCCCACGTCCACGCCAGGGAGCTGACCGGTGGCCGTCACCAGCCACTTGGTGGCGGTCCGGCGCAGGAGCACGACGTTGCGAAACGCCCGCGGATCGCGGCCGTCGGCCTCGAGCAGGACCAGGTCGACCACAACCCTGGCTGACCGCCCACGCGTGAGCGAAGACGTGATCCGGGCACGAGCGATCTTCCCATCAGACGCTTCCAACAACGACTTCCGGCACGAGGCGTTCCGAAACGGCCTGGGATCCAAGAGCCGACAGAGCGCAGCCCGATCGTGATGGCGCACGGCGGCCAAATACGTCCGCACCGTCGCTTCCGGATCCTTGTCCGGCGCCGCCACTGCCGGTGCCGTAATCGCCATCGCAGCAACAGCTGCGATGGCGCCCACCCACTTGACAGTCCTCACCGTACGGACGCTATCGGGGGCCCTCGACGGATTGGACGCATGGGCCCAAAAGGGCTCCCAACTGGCATACAAGTACGCAGCTGGTCTGACAGCTTCGCAGACCGGCGACCCCCTAGAGTCTCGCGCAGATGTCCCCTTCTCCCTCTGCCCAGTACAGCCTCACGATCCGCGTCGAGATCGCCGACCGCCCCGGCATGCTCGGGCTGGTAGCGAGCGCGATCGGCGAGGTCGGGGCGAGCATCGGGTCGATCGACCTGGTCGAGGTCAAGGAGGACGTGCTGCTGCGCGACATCACCGTCGACGCGACGGGCGCCGAGCACTGGGACCAGATCGTCGGCGCGCTCGCCGCGCTTGATGGCGTGACGGTGGTCGACACGACCGACCGCACGTTCCTGCTGCACATCGGCGGCAAGATCGAGCAGCACAACAAGTCGCCGTTGAAGACGCGCGCGGACTTGTCGATGGCCTACACCCCGGGCGTCGCCCGGGTCTGCATGGCGATCCACGACGATCCCGACAAGGCCTTCCAGTACACGATCAAGCGCAACACGGTGGCCGTCGTCAGCGACGGCACCGCGGTCCTAGGCCTGGGCGACATCGGCCCGCGCGCGGCGATGCCGGTGATGGAGGGCAAGGCCATGCTCTTCAAGGAGTTCGCCAACGTCGACGCGTTCCCGATCTGCCTCGACACCAAGGACCCCGACGAGATCGTGGCCGCGGTCAAGCAGATCGCACCGACCTTTGGCGGGATCAACTTGGAGGACATCTCCGCCCCGCGCTGCTTCGAGATCGAGGACCGGCTGAAGGCCGAGCTCGACATCCCCGTCTTCCACGACGACCAGCACGGCACCGCGATCGTCACGCTCGCAGCGTTGATCAACGCCTGCAAGCTGACCGGCAAGAACCTGGCCGACCTGCGCGTGCTGGTGATCGGGCTCGGCGCCGCCGGCGTCGCGGTCACCAAGATCCTGATGGAGGCGGGCGTCCGCCACGTCGTCGGCGCCGACTCGCGCGGCGTGCTGTCGACCGACCGCGGCGACTACCAGGACGGCTCGATGCCGCCGATCAAGCGCTGGTACGCGGAGGCGACCAACCCCGATCGCCTCGGCGGCACGCCGGCCTCGGTCATCGACGGCATGGACCTGATGATCGGCCTGTCGGGCGCCAAGGTCTTTCCCGCCGACGCGCTGGCGCGGATGAACAAGGACGCGATGGTCTTCGCGATGGCCAACCCGACGCCCGAGGTCTCCCCCGAGGAGGCCGCGCCCTACTGCCGGATCGTCGCCACCGGCCGCTCGGACTACCCCAACCAGATCAACAACGTGCTCGCGTTCCCGGGGATCTTCCGCGGGGCGCTGGACGTCCGCGCGCCGCAGATCACCGAGGCGATGAAGATGGCCGCCGCGACTGCCATCGCCAACATCGTCCCCGAGTCCGAGTTGCGCGAGGACTACATCATCCCGTCGGTCTTCAACCGCGACGTCGCGCCCGCCGTCGCCGACGCCGTCGCGGCCGAAGCGCGCAGCGCCGGCGACGACCGCGCCGGGGACACGATCGGCTTCGCCGCACTCGACATCGAGCAGCTCCGCAATTGATCCTTGCCCCGTGAGGGGTACGTAGTCCACTGCGATGAACGTCACCCTCACCGGCGCCACCGGCCTGATCGGCACCAAGCTCGCCCGCGCGCTGCGCGACCACGGCGACACCGTCACGGTGCTGTCGCGCTCGCCCGAGAAGGCCCAGGCTTCGCTCGGTGTCCCAGCAGTCGCGTGGGATCCGCTGGCCGGTCCGGCGCCCGTGGCGGCCCTGCGTGGCCGCGACGCCGTCATCCACCTCGCCGGCGAGCCGGTCGCCCAACGCTGGAACGACGAGGTCAAGCGCCGGATCCTCGAGAGCCGTGAGGTTGGCACCCGCAACCTCGTCGCGGGCATGGCCGCGGCCGGCGCGGATGGTCCGAAGGCGCTGGTCAGCAGCTCGGCCGTCGGCTACTACGGCAAGCACGGTGACGAGCCTGTGCCCGAGTCCACCCCAGCCGGCGACGACTTCCTGGCCCGCGTCTGCGTCGCCTGGGAGCGCGAGGCCGACGCGGCGGCCGACGGCCCTGCCCACCCGCGCGTCGTCAAGATCCGCACCGGCGTCGTCCTCGACGCCAACGGCGGCGCGCTGGCCAAGATGCTGCCGCCGTTCAAGCTCGGTGTCGGCGGCCCGGTCGCCGGCGGCGAGCAGTACCTGCCGTGGATCCACGTCGACGACCTCGTCCGCCTCTACCTGCAGGCGGCCACGGACGCGTCCTGGAGCGGCGCCTACAACGGCGCCGCGCCCGAGCCCGTGACCAACAAGGCCTTCAGCAAGGCCCTCGGCCGGGCCTTGCGCCGCCCCGCCGTCGCCCCGGTCCCAGCCTTCGCGATCCGGCTGCTCTACGGCGACATGGCCGAGATCGTCACCGAGGGCCAGCGCGCCGTCCCCGAGCACGCCCTCGCCGACGGGTTCACCTACAAGTACGCCGACCTCGACGCGGCGCTGGCCGACGCGCTGACCTAGCGCCGGCCGCGAGGCTCAGCCCTCCTGGGCGTGCTCCTCGTGCTCCTCGCGCGCCTTGCGCTGCGAGACGATCGAGGTCGCCTTGGCCGGGACCACGAGCCAGATCAGGACGCCGATCGCGCTGAGCAAGAGGCCGGTGCCGAGGCCCCACTTCTCGCCATAGCCCTTGCGATCCGACAGCCAGCTGGCCGCCCACGCCGAGGCAAGCCAGATGTACAACAGCCAGAAGGCCTTGACGCCGAGCGCGGCGACGATGAGCGAGGCGGTCATGTCAGGTCCCCAGGTAGGCGGCCATCACGCGCTCGTCGGTGCGCAGCGCGGAGGACTTGTCGGAGAGCGCGACGGTCCCGGTCTCCAGGACGTAGCCGCGAGAGGAGACGTCGAGCGCGTAGTTGGCGTTCTGCTCGACGAGCAGGATCGTGACGCCCTGCTGGTTGATCTCGCGGATGATCTCGTAGATCTTGTCCACGATCACGGGCGCGAGGCCGAGCGACGGCTCGTCGAGGAGCAGCAGCTTGGGCTGGGCCATCAGCGCACGGCCCATGGCGAGCATCTGCTGCTCACCACCTGACATCGTGCCCGCCTTCTGCTTCTCGCGCTCCTTGAGGCGCGGGAACATCTCGTAGACGCGCTCGACGTCGGCACGGATCGCCGCGTTGTCCTTGCGGGTGAAGGCCCCCATCTCGAGGTTCTCCAGCACCGTCATGCGCGGGAAGATCCGCCGGCCCTCGGGCGACTGGGCGATGCCGATCGAGGCGACCTGATGCCCGGGCATGCCGGTGATGTCCTTGCCCAGGTAGTAGATCGCGCCCAGGCGCGGTGCGACGATGCCCGAGATCGAGCGCAGCGTCGTGGTCTTGCCCGCGCCGTTGGAGCCGATCAAGGTGACGATCTCGCCCTCGTAGACCTCCAGCGAGATGCCCTTGAGCGCCTCGATCGCGCCGTAGAACGTGTGGATGTCCTCGACCTGCAGGATCGGCGTGGCGCCGTTGCCGTCGCTCATGCCTGGCTCCCGAGGTAGGCCTCGATCACCCGCGGGTCCTGGCGCACGGTCTGTGGCGGGCCCTCGGCGATCTTCTCGCCATGGTCCAAGACGGTGATGTAGTCCGAGACGTTCATGACGACCTTCATGTCGTGCTCGATGAGCAGGATCGACATGTCCTGCTCGGTGCGCAGCCGGTCCATCAGCCCGCGCAGCTCCTCGGACTCGGCGGCGTTCATGCCCGCCGTGGGCTCGTCGAGCAGCAGCAGCTTGGGGTCGGAGGCCAGGGCGCGCGCGATCTCCAGCCGCCGCTGGTCGCCGTAGGGCAGGTTCATCGCCAGCTCGTCCTTGCGCTTGAGCCCGACGAAGTCCAGCAGCTCGCGCGCCCGCTCCCGGGCTGCCTTCTCCTCGCGGCGGACGAACGGCGTGCGCAGGATCATGCCGGTGACCCGCGACCTCAGCCGCGGGTGCATCCCGACCTGGACGTTCTCGGTCGCCGTCATCGTCCGGAAGAGCTTGATGTTCTGGAAGGTGCGTGCCACACCGGCCGCCGTGACGAGGTCAGCGCGCTGGGCGGTGATGTCCTTGCCCTCGAAGATCACGCGCCCCGTCGTGGGCCGGTAGAGCCCGGTGAGGCAGTTGAAGAACGTGGTCTTGCCCGCGCCGTTGGGCCCGATCAGCGAGACGATCGACTTGCGCGGGACGACGAAGTCGACGTCGTTGACCGCGACCAAACCGCCGAAGACCTTCGACACGCCGGTCGCGTCGAGGACCGGCGGCCCGCTGTGGTCGACCTCTACGCCCTGCTCGTTCTTGGTGACCCTCGGCTGCTCACTCACCGCGCACCTCGTACATCTGCGACATGTCGCCGACCACCTCGGCGTCCTCGCCCTCGATCTCACCCTCGTGCAGCTCAAGCCTTCGCCGGCCGGACGGGATGAGGCCCTCGGGCCGGAGCACCATCATGATCAACAGGAAGAAGCCAAAGATGCCGAAGGAGACCGACGTCGGGTCAAAGCCGATCGGCAGCTGGTTGAGCTCGGGCAACCCATAGCGGTTGAGCATCGAGAGGGCCACAGCCCCGACGATGACGCCCCAGATGTTGCCCATACCGCCGATGATGATCATCGCCAGCACGAAGACCGAGAACCCGAACTCGAACTGATCGACGTTGACGGTGTTGTTGTAGGAGCCCAGGAAGGCGCCGGCGAAGCCGCCGAAGGCCGCGCCGATGGCGTAGGCCCAGAGCTTCGTGCGCACGAGGTTGACGCCCATCGACGCCGCCGCGACCTCGTCCTCGCGCACCGCGATCCAGGCGCGGCCGAGCCGCGAGTCGCGCAGGCGGCGGTTCACGAAGATCGTGAAGACGACCATCCCGAGAGCCACCCAATACGCGGGTTTCAAGTTGAAGTCCGTATAGACTAAGTCGTTGGACCAAGGCAAGTTGATGGTGTCGATCGGCGTGATGCCCTGGCGACCGTTGGAGAAGTTGGTCGAGCCGATCCCGAACAGGCCGCTCGTGCTGTTCTCGAAGATCCGCGGCACGATCTCGCCGAAGGCGAGCGTCACGATCGCCAGGTAGTCGCCTCGCAAGTTCACCGTCACCAGCGCGACGACGACACCGATCGCCGACGTGACCACGATCGCGGCACAGACCCCGGCCCAGATCGGCCAGCCGAGCTTCAGCGTCAGCAGTGCGGAAGTGTAGGCGCCAACCGCGAAGAAGCCGACCAGCCCGAGATTGACCAGTCCCGCCATGCCCCAGATGACATTCGTGCCCAGCGCCAGGATGGCGTAGATCCCGGCAGTGACAGCGATCGCGACCAGATAGTGTTCCATTGTCCCTCAATAGGCCCGCGCGCCGAGGATGCCGCGCGGACGCAGCGTAAGGACGAAGAAGATGGCCAGGAAACCGACCGCAGTGCGATAGGCCGGCG
>JBEVLC010000365.1:0-35998 GCA_040509415.1 Baekduia sp.
TCTCGTCCGCCGTCTGCTGGAGTTCCGCATCGCCATTGAAGTCGAGCCCGGGTGATGGGCCCTGAGGATCTGGTGGAGCACATTGGGTATGAGCTTCGTCAGGTCGATCCGAGCCTGCTGTCCGCGCACAACCAGCGCGGCGCTGCGGACAGCCTCTTCGAGGTGTGGTTGCTGACGCTCTTGGCTTCCACGGCGGTCGAACTCGGGATGGACGTCAGCTGGAAGCAGCGCGTCTGGGTCAACGACGAGGTGAGCGAGCGCGGCGTGACCGAACTCCGTGTGCGGAAGTCCCAGGGCGACTTCGGGGTCTTTGAGCAGCCCGGTTGGACGTACTTGGTCATCGAGGCCGCAGGCGCTGCATTGGAGGTCCATGTCGACATCCGCGTGACGGGCGTCTCGGGCGTCGCGCACGAGGGCGATCTGGTCGCGCTGCCCGCGGACCTCGCCCGCCTGCTCGCCGAGCTGAGCTGCTCCCGGCCGAACTGGAGGCACGTCGTCGCCGTCGTCGAGGCCAAGTGGCTGTCTAGCACCCTGGATCCGGTGCACGGTCGCGCGTTCGTCACGCTGCTGCAGGAGCTGCAACCTCAGGTCCGTGGATTGCTCGTGTGCTCTCAGGACGGCCCGACGTGTCGCACGCTCATCGACCGGCTCACCGCCAACGGCCGCTTCGTCGGTGGGCTCACCACGAAGTCCGACGCTGGGGTCGCCGCGATCCGTGCCGAATACACAAGCATGCTGCTGAGCTGGTACGCAGCCCGGGATCTGCCCCAGCCGCGGCGTTGAGCCGGCGACCCGTCACACCGATCGCCCGTCCGGACTTGTGGCACAGTTCCACGCATGAAGGACGTCCGTCTCACCCACATCGGCGGTCCCACCCTCCTGATCGAGGTCGGTGGCTGGCGGATCCTCACCGATCCGACCTTCGACGCGCCCGGCAAGCGCTACTTCTTCGGCTGGGGCACGATGTCGCGCAAGCTGGACGGTCCGGCGATTGCCGGCGATCAGCTCGGTGCCATCGACGCCGTCCTGATCAGCCACGATCACCACGGCGACAACCTCGACCCTGCGGGCCGTGCGCTGCTGCCCAAGCTCGGCACGATCGTGACGACCGTCCCGGGCGCCAAGCGCCTGGCCGACAGCGGCCCCACGCGCGGGCTCGCGGCCTGGGACACGACGCGGCTGGAGGCACCCGGCAAGCCGACGATCGAGATCACCGCGACGCCGTGCCGCCACGGCCCACCTGGCAGCCATCCGATCGTCGGCGAGGTCATCGGCTTCGCGCTGAAGTGGGACGGCCAGGAGCACGGCGTGCTCTGGATCTCGGGCGACACGGTGCTCTACGACGGCGTGCGCGAGGTTGCCCAACGCCTCACGGTCGACACCGCGATCCTGCATCTCGGTGGCGTGAGGTTCCCGGTCTCGGGCCCGATCCGCTACACGATGACGGCCAAGGAGGCGATCGAGCTCGTCGGGCAGATCAAGCCCCGCGCCGCGATCCCGATCCACTACGAGGGCTGGAAGCACTTCCGCCAGGGCCGCACCGCGATCGAGGGCGAGCTGGCGACGGCGCCCGCCGACGTCGGGTCGCTCTTTCACTGGCTGCCGATCGGCGAGCCGGTGCAAGACCCGGCAGCGCCCTGACGTCAAGAGCCGCTGGGCACAGGCACGCCATTCAGCTTGCCCGGGGTCTTGTCGATCAAGGGGGTATGTCCTCGGTCACGCGACCGCCTGTCAAGCGGGTCGGCCACAAGGGCGCCGGCCAGCTGGCGCCCGGTAACACCGCGGCGAGCTTCGAGGCCGCGCTGGCCACGGGCGTGGACGTCATCGAGTTCGACGTGATCCGCCATCGCGGACGGCTGGTCCTGGCCCACTCGCGCTGGGAGGCGCGGCGCCACCAGCCGCTCGACCTTGCGACCGGCCTCGCGCACCTGACCGACGCGCGCTTCGCCCACGTCACCTTCAACGTCGATCTCAAGCGCCCCGGCTACGAGGCCCAGGCGCTGCACGCGCTGCGCGTCGCCGGCCTGCTCGACCGCTGCCTGATCTCCAGCCAGTTCGCCCGCTCCCTGGATCGCGTGCGCCGAATCGATCCGAGCGTGCGGGTCGGCATCAGCGTCGGCGGCTGGATCTCACGCCGCCGCCATCGCTGGAACCGGCGCGTCGAGCAGCGCCTCGTCGCGGCGATCGAGTCCGGCCGCTTCGACTGCCTCATGGCTCATCACCGCCTGATCAACACCGACTTCGTGACGCGCATGACCGCCTGCGGCGGCGAGGTCTACGCGTGGACCGTCGACTCCCGGATCCTCATGGAGCGTCTCCTGCTCACCGGCGTCGCGGGCATCACGACCAACGACCCGCGGCTGTTCCTACCGGCGGGCGTCCCTGCGGCGAGAGCCGTCGCACTTCCGTAACGGGGCCAGACCCCAAAACGGAACTGCAACGGACTGCGCAAGATCAGCGTGTAATGCCCGACGGCGCGCCGCCCGCGTCGCCGAACGGCTCGTCGCGCGCCCGCACCGCCGCCCGGAACCCCTCGCTCGCCGCCTGCTGCTGGAAGGCGTAACCCTCAGCCGTGTGACGGGCGATGCCGTCGAAGACGGTGCCCAGCAGCTGCGTCGCCGGCAGCCCCTGCGCGACGGTCTGCTGGTTGACCAAGAGCTTCATCATCTGCAGCTGGTTGAGCGGCATCCGGGCGATGCGAGCCGCCAGCGCGTCGGCGCGCGCGTCGAGCTGATCGGCCGGCGGCGCCTCGATCGCCAGCCCCCACTCCAGCGCCTCGGCGCCCGAGAGGCAGTCGCCGGTGAACAGCAGCCGCTTGGCACGCTGCGGGCCCAGCCGCGCCGCCCACAGCGAGGTCGTCGGCGAGCCCCAAACGCGCGCGGGCGGGTACCCGATCTTGGCGTCGTCGGCGATCACCAGCAGGTCGCTGCACAGCGCGAGGTCGGTCCCGCCCGCCACGCAGAAGCCGTGGACCTTGCAGACCACCGGCGTCGTGCACTCAAACAGCGACATGAACGCGCGGACGTTGCGCGACATCATCGCGTGGTCGACCATCGGGTCCCAGGTGCCGCGCGGATCGTGGTTGGCGGCCATGACGCTGGGATCCAGCGGCGAGCCGGTGTCCGCGTCGCCCCCACCCTGCCCGAGCCCCTCGGCGGAGTCGACGAGGTCATAGCCGCCGCAGAAGCCCTTGCCGTTGCCGGCGAGCAAGATCACGTGCACGCCGGGGTCGAGGTCGGCGCGCTCGACGCACGCGGCCAGCTCGTCGATGAGCCCGCGTGTCAGGCCGTTGCCGCGCTCGGGACGGTTCAGCGTGATCCTGGCGATCCGCTCGGCGACCTCGTAGGTGATCGTCTGCATGCCGCACTTCTACCGGTAGGAGCGGGGAAGGCGTGCGAAACCGTCTGGAGCGTCGCCTAGGGTCGGTCGCCCGCATGATGCCCGTCGCCGCCCTCACCGATCGCCATCCGCTGCTCGCCCATCATCCGATCGGGGCCTCGACCGGGTTCCTCGTCGACGAGCGTGGCGACTGGCCCCGGCTGACCGAGCGCGCCGCCGCCCTCTCCCCCTTCACCGCCGAGCTCGCGGCGCTATCGGAGATCGAGCTCCCGGGCTTGGCGGCCTATCTGACCCACGACGCGTCGCTGCCCTTCCACTACCTGAGCGTGCACGCGCCGTCCAAGGACCTGCGGATGGCCGAGTCCAAGCTCGTCGACACGCTCGCGCGGCTGCCCGCGCAGGTCGACGCGATCGTCGTGCACCCCGACGTCATCGACGATCCCACCGAGTACCGCCGGCTCGGCTCCCGGCTCGTGCTGGAGAACATGGACTCCCGCAAGGCCGGCGGGCGCACGGCCGACGAGCTTGCGCCCTACTTCGCGGCGCTCCCGTCCGCCGGGCTCTGCCTTGACGTCGCCCATGCGTACGACGTCGACCCGTCCCTGCAGGGCGCCCACGAGCTGCTGGATCGCTACGCCTGCCGGCTGCGCCATCTGCACGTCAGCTCGCTGGATGCCGACGGCCACCACGTCTCGCTCCGCGACGACGACGAGCAGGCGTTCCGGCCGATCCTGCGACGCTGCCGCGACGTGCCATGGATCCTGGAAGCGCCGCTGGCGCCTTGAGCGCCTTGCCGTCCGCGCTGGAGCGCCTCGCCGCCCATAGCGTGGACGGGCTGCCGCACCTGCTCGCCGCGCGGGCGCGAACCGACGTCGAGGTCCAGCGGCTTCGCGCGCGCTTGGCCAGCGTCGAGCTCGACGCAGACGTCGCGGTCGTCCTGTTCGGCTCGTGGGGCCGTCGCGAGCTGACCGAGCACTCCGACGACGACTGGCTGCTGCTCGTCGACGGCCCGCTGCGCGACGAGCTGGCCTCCGACGTGGAAGAGGTCCGCTCGCTGTTGGGCGCCGGCGACCGCCGTCCCGGCACCCAAGGCGCCTTCGGCACGGTCGGCTCCGGGCACGATCTCGTGGAGCACATCGGGTTGGAGGAAGATGACAACCGCAACCTGACCCAGCGGATGCTGCTGATGCTCGAGTCCGTCGCGGTCGTCGGCGAAGACGTCCACCGTCGGTGCTGGGAGCAGGTGCTCGACCGCTATCTGGCCGAGGGCCGCAGCGACCACCGGCCGCCGCGGTTCTTCCTCAACGACGTCATGCGCTACTGGCGCACGATCGCCGTCGACTTCGCCGGCAAGCACAAGGACGACGAGCGCAAGTGGGGCTTGCGCAACGCTAAGCTGCGCACGTCGCGCAAGATGCTCTTCGCCGGCGGGCTGGTCCCGATCCTGCGCTGCCACGCGCTGCGCGGCGCCGACGTCCGGCCGTTCCTCGCCCAGCAGCTGGCGCTGCCGGCCAGCGATCGCGTCGCCGACGCCTTCCTCAGCGCCGACCAGGTCGACGCCGGTGTCCGGTGCCTCGGCGCCTATGACCGCTGGATCGGGATGGTCGGCGACGCCGCCACGCGCGAGGAGCTCGCCGGCCTGGATCGCGCCTCGGCGCGGGACTCGGCGACGTTCATCGAGGTTCGCCGCCTGGCCGCGGAGTTCCAGAACGGCCTGTTGGCCCTGCTGTTCGAGACCTCGCTGGCCCCGGCGGTCCGCGAGTACGCGATCTTCTGAGCAGGGCGCCAGCTACGATCAGACGGTGCCTGATCGCCTGCACTTCACGGAATCCGACGAAGCCAACGCGCTGATCGCCGGCGACCCGTTCGCCCTGCTCGTCGGCTTCGTGCTCGACCAGCAGGTCACCGTCCAGAAGGCGTTCTCCGGCCCGCTGGCGATCAAGGAGCGGCTCGGCGCCTTCGACGCGGCCACGCTCGCCGACGCCGATCTCGACACGGTCTTTCGCGAGAAGCCGGCCGTCCACCGCTACCCCGGGGCGATGGCCCAGCGGGTCCAGGACCTCGCCGTCTACATCCGCGACACCTACGACGGCGACGCCGCCCGCGTGTGGACCGACGCCGGCAACGCCGCCGAGCTGCGCGCCAACCTGGAGGCGCTGCCCGGCTTCGGCGAGATGAAGGTCAAGTCGATGAGCGCCGTGCTGGCCAAGCGCTACAACATCGCGATCGCCCAGGAGCTCGTGCCGTGGCACCCGACGCTCGGTGATGTGGACTCGGCCCAGGCGCTGACCGACTACCAGGCCGCCAAGCGCATCCACAAGGCAGAGTGGACCAAAGGCAAGGCGCCCGCCTGATGCGGGTCGCGACCCATCCCGGCAACTTCCACGCTGACGACGCCTTCGCGGTCGCGACGCTGCGCCTTGCCTACGGCGACGGCGTCGAGGTCATCCGCACGCGCGACGAGGCGGTGCAGGCCACGGCCGACGTGCGCGTCGATGTCGGCGGCCGTTCGGACCCTGAGACCGGCGACTTCGACCACCATCAGAAGGGCGGCGCCGGCGAGCGCCCCAACGGCATCCGCTACGCGAGCTTCGGGTTGGTCTGGCGCGCGTTGGGCACGCAGGTCGCCGGCAGCAAGGCCGCGGCCGCATCGATCGACGAGCGGCTCGTCCAAGGTGTCGACGCCAACGACACCGGCCAGACGATTGCCGAGGCCTTGATCGACGACGTCCGCGCGATGAGCGTCAGCGGCGTCATCGCGGGACTCAACCCGTCCTGGGACGAGGAGCTGATGCCCGAGCAGGAAGACGGGCGCTTCGAGGAGGCTGTCGCCCTGGCGACGCGGATCCTCGAGCGTGAGGTCGCGGGCGCCGCGGCCTACGACCGCGCGCGACAGCTCGTGCTCGACGCGATCGCCCGCGCCGAGGACCCGCGCGTCATCGAGCTGGACCGCAACATGCCCTGGCGCGATGCCGTCCTGGCCGGCGCGCCTGAGGCGCACTACGTCATCTACCCCAAATCCGACGGCTGGGGACTACAGGCGGTGCCGACGGCTCCGGGTTCCTTCGAGAACCGCCGCAACTTGCCCTCGGAATGGGGCGGCTTGCGCAGTGACGAGCTGGCCGCGGCCACAGGCGTCGCGGACGCCGTCTTCGCGCACGTCGCCGGCTTCTACGCGTCAGCCGGCTCGCGCGATGGAATCACCGCGCTGGCGAAGCTCGCGATGAGCTAGCCGCGCGCTCAGCGCACCGCGCGACGGAACAGCAGGAAGCACGCCACGGCGACGATCGCCGCGAGGAAGAACAGGCCGGAGCCGATCACGCCGGCGATCGCGAGGACCAGCGCGATGACGGCCACGACCGCGGCCCCACCGCCCACAGCGACGAGGGAGAACGCGCGCGACTCGCGCTGACGACGGGAGAGGTTGTTGCCCATGGCCCCCTCGATGATAGGCCGTGCGGCCTACGCCGAGCGCAGGAACGTCAACACGGCGAGCACCCGGCGGTGGTCGTCGTTGGTCGCCGGCAGGTCGAGCTTGCCGAAGATGTTGGTGACGTGCTTCTCGACGGCGCCGGGCGTGACGACCATGTGGCGGGCGATCGCCGCGTTGGTGCGCCCCTCGGCCATCAGCTCGAGCACCTCGCGCTCGCGCGGGGTCAGGGAGGCCAGCGCATCGTCGCCCGCGCCGCCGGTGCGCTGGCGCACGAGCTCGGAGACGACCTCACGATCGAGCGCGGTCCCACCGCTGGCCACGCGCTGCACGGCGTCCATGAACGAGCGGACCTCGCCGACGCGCTCCTTGAGCAGGTAGCCGACCCCGCCTTCGCCGGACTCCAGCAGCTCGGCGGTGTAGATCGGCTCGACGTACTGGCTCAAGATGAGGATGTTGAGCCCGGGCTGGCGGCGCCGTGCCTCGATCGCCGCGCGCAACCCCTCATCGGTGAACGTCGGCGGGAGGCGGACGTCGACGACGGCGAGGTCGGGCTTGTGCCCTGCGACGATCCGCAGCAGGCCGTCGGCGTCCTCGGCCTGGGCGACGACGTCGACGTCGTGCTCGCGCAGCAGCGCGACGATGCCCTCGCGCAGCAGCGCGAGGTCCTCGACGATCACCGCCCGCATGGCAGCTCCGCGTAGATCGTCGTGCCGGAGCCCTCGACGCTCAAGATCGTCAGCGTCCCGTCCAGCGCCTCGACCCGGTGGCGCAGGCCCGTCAGCCCGCTACCGTCGACATCCGCCCCGCCGGGCCCCTCGTCGGCGATCTCGATCATCAGCCGTCCATCCTGCTCCCCGAGCCGGACAACGGCGGCCGCGCCGGCGGCGTGCTTGGCGACGTTGGTCAGGCCCTCGGCAACGACGAAGTAGGCGGCGGTCTCGACGACGGGCAAGGGCCGCGCCGTGTGTTTTTGGGCCTCGAGGGTGCCGGGGGTGGCGGCGCGAGGGCCGAGCGCCTCGACCGCGGCGGCAAGACCGCGGTCGGCCAGCACCGGCGGGGCGATCCCCCGCGCCAGATCGCGCAGCTCGCCGATCGCGGCGCTTGCCTCCTCGCGTGCTCGGCGGACGAGCTCGGCCTCCTCGGGACGGTCGCTCAGCCGCTCCTCGGTCCGGCCGAGCAGGAGGCTCAGGGCGACCAGCCGCGCTTGGGCACCGTCGTGGAGGTCGCGCTCGATGCGGCGCAGCTCGGCGGCTTGCACGTCCAGCGCGCCGCGCCGCGTACGGGTCAGCTCGCCGACGCGCTCGGCCAGCTGCGCCTCGCGCTCACGACCGGGCAGACGGTCGGCGTAGATCACGAGCGCGTGGACGGCGACCGCGACGCCGAGGACCAGCAGCGGCCACAGCGGCCAGAAGCCGCGCACGCCGTCGGTCGTGAAGCCCCAGACGATCAGCAGGATCCCGCAGACCATCCCGGTGACCATGGAGTGCAGCGCCAAGCCGTGACGGGCGCTGGCCGGCTGGCTGAGGCCGAAGCGGATGATCGCGTGGACGGCGACGGGCACGGCGAGGCCGAGCCAGACCCACGCCGCCCAGTAGTAGCCGCCGCCGGTGACCGCCCACACGATCGTGGCGACCAGGCCGGCGAGCGCCGACAGCGCGATGTGCAGCGGCAGCGCGTTGGCGGGCGGCTGCTCGTCCTGCACCGGGCTGGGCGCGGCAATCGGGAGCTGGGTGGGTGCGGTGTCGGCGTCCACGACGAGGCCATGATCGCAACCTGCGCGGCGATCGTGACGGGGGCAGTCCCCCGGGCCGCGCTACGGTCGGCTGGTCAATGTCCCGTCCGTGGCCCACCACGCCGCCCACCGCGGCACACCGCGCCGCCTACGCGGACGCCAAGGTGATGTCCTACTGGCTCGACGATCTGCCCGCGCGCCCGGACGATCCGCCGCTGGAGGGCGCCGTCGAGGCCGACCTCTGCATCGTCGGCGGTGGCTACACCGGGCTCTGGGCGGCGCTACACGCCAAGGCTGATGACCCGGGGCGCGATGTCGTCGTCTTGGAGGCCGATCGCGTCGGCGCGGGCGCCAGCGGGCGCAACGGCGGGTTCTTGGTGGCATCGCTCACGCACGGGCTAGCCAACGGGCTGGCGCGCTTCCCGGACGAGATGGCGGCGCTGGAGCGGCTGGCGTTCGAGAACTTCGCGGGGTTGAAGGCCGATCTCGCGACCCATGGGATCGACGCGCAGCTCGAGGAGACCGGCGAGCTCGCCGCGCTGCTGGAGCCCCACGAGGTCGCGGGCGCCGAGGAGGAGGCGACGCTGCTGCGCGCCTACGGGCATGAGGTCGAGCTGCTCGACGGTGCGGCGATGCGCGCCGCGGTCGACTCCCCCACCTACCTCGGCGGCGTCTGGGATCGCAGCGGCGCGGGCCTCGTCCACCCCGGCCGGCTGGTCGCGGGGTTGCGCGACGCGGCGCTGGCGCTCGGCGTCCGGATCCACGAGCACACGCCGGCGGTCGCGCTGGCCAAGGCCGACCGCGGCCGCGACAGCGTCACGGTCACGACCCCGGGCGGGGCCGTCCGGGCGCGCCGCGTCCTGCTCGCCACCAGCGCCTATCCCCCGCTGCTGGCCCGACTCAAGCACTACGTCGTCGCGGTCTATGACTACGTGTTGGTCAGCGAGCCGCTGAGCACCGCGCAGAAGGCGGCCATCGGCTGGCGCGCGCGCCAAGGCATCGGCGACGGCGGCAACCAGTTCCACTACTACCGCCTGACCGCCGACGACCGGATCCTCTGGGGCGGCTTTGACGCCGTCTATCGCCGTGGCGGCCCAGTCAGCGCGCACCTCGACGACCACGATCCAACCTTCGCAGCGTTGTCACAGCACTTCTTCACGACCTTCCCGCAGCTGGAAGGGCTGCGGTTCACCCACCGCTGGGGCGGCGCGATCGACACCTGCTCGCGCTTCTCGGTCTTCTTCGGCACCGCGCTGGGCGGCCGCGTCGCCTACGCGACCGGCTACACCGGCCTGGGCGTGGCCGCGACGCGCTTCGGCGCCCGCGTCGGCCTCGACCTCCTCGATGGCCGCGCGACCGAGGCCACCACCTTGCAGTACGTCCGCCGCAAGCCCGTGCCGTTTCCGCCCGAGCCGCTGCGCGCCGGCGTCATCGCGCTCACCCAGCGCGAGCTGGCCCGCGCGGACCGTAACGGTGGCCGGCGCGGGCCGTGGCTGCGAACGCTGGACCGGCTCGGCCTGGGCTTCGACAGCTGAGGCCCCTCGCGGCGGTCGCGCGTCACACGAGCGCGCGCAGGACCGCCGCGGTGTGCGCGTCGGCGGGAAAGAACGCCTCGATCGACAGCTCGGAGAGCGTGATGTCCAGCGGCGTGCCGAAGGTCGTGATGGTCGACATGAAGGCCAACTCGCCGGACTCGTGGCGCAAGCGCAACGGGACGACGATCTCGCCCGGGCCGGGCTGCGTGGTGGCTGCGTCGCCGTCGGGATCGTCGCCCGGGTAGGCCTCCACCTCGGCCAGCAGCGAGCGCAGCTGCGGGTCCTGCGTGACGCCGACCTCGCGCCGCAGTCGCCCGAGGACGTGGGCGCGCCACTCGGCGAGGTTGGCGATCCGCGGCGCCATGCCCTCGGGATGGAGACTCAGGCGCAGTGCGTTGATCGGCGGCGCCAGCAGGTGGGCGGCGGCGCCAGCGGTGATGAGCCCGACGCCGGCGTTGCCGCCGACCAGCTCCCAACGGCGGTCGACCGCGACCGCCGGATAGGGCTCGTGGGCGGCCAGCAGCCGGCCGAGGACCTCGCGGACCTGCCCCATCTCGGCATCCTCCAGCGAGGTCTCGGGATAGGCGGGCGCGTAGCCAGCGGCCAGCAGCAGCTCGTTGCGCTCGCGCAGCGGCACGTCGAGGTGCTCTGCGAGCTTGACCACCATGTCGCGGCTCGGCTTGGAGCGACGGGTCTCGACGAAGCTCAAATGGCGGGTGGAGACCTCCGCTTCGAGTGCCAACTCCATCTGGCTCAGCCGCCGCTGATCGCGCCAGCGGCGCAGCAGCGGACCAACGCCGAGCGGCGGCGACGGTGGTGACAGGACGGCGGTCGTGCTCACGTCGGCAACGGTAGGCGGCCGAGGTGCGCGGCGCCATGACCTCCGAGGTCATGGGCAGTCCGCCAAACCGCTGGCACCCTGGCGTTGGATCCCAACGTCAGGGTGCCATTCACTGCCGCCGGCGCAGCCCTAGTGGTTGCGCAGCGCGTCGATCAGCTCGTCCTTGCTCATGTCCGACCGTCCCTCGATGCCGATCTCGGCCGCGCGATCGCGGAGGTCATCGACGGTCCGGTCCTCGTAGGAGCCGGACTCGCCGCCCTTCTTGGAGACGTTGGTGCCGGCAGCTTTGGCGTTGGCGATGCGCGCCGCCTTCTCCTTGGACGCGCCGTCGTCGCGCAGGGCCTCGTAGGTCTTGTCGTCCTTGACGCTCGGGCCGGGGCTCTTTGATCCAGGCATGGTCATGGCCTACCCGGAACGCCCGGGCGCTCATGCCCGCCCGTGTCAGCCCTTGGCCGCCTGTGCCGCGGCGACGGCCAGCTGGTCGGCCCGGTCGTTGAGCGCCTTGTGGGCGTGCTCGGCCCCGGTCTCGTGGCCCTTGACCCAGTGCCAGCGCACCTCGGCGTGGCACACCAAGATCATGCAAACGCTCATCGAGCTCATCGAGCAGGTCTGCGGTGAGCAGGCGCGGGCTAGATGACTCGATCATGGGATCGACGAAGTCCTATAAGAGGTCGGCGTCGTCGGGGCCTTTGGCTTGGAGCAGCTCGGTTGGGTCGACGAGGGCGAAGTCGCCGGTGTTGGGGTCGATGTGCCAGGTGCCGTCGTTGAGGGCGTCGAGCCAGATGTGGATGACTTCGCCGAGTGACGGGGCTTTGGGGCGTTGGGGTTCGTCGTTGCCTTCGGGGTCGAAGTAGATCGCCGGTGATGGTGCCCCTGTGGGGACGGCGCATTCGCAGGCGAGCCGTTCAGGTGACGGGTTTCCGCACAGCGCGATCCACGACATCGACCATTGGCCACGAGGATCGTCATGACCCATTCCGGCAAGTTGCGCCGTGATGTCTCGCGTGCTGACGGCGTCTTCGACGGCTTCGGCTAGTGACAGCGGGACCCATCCGTCTCCGATGCCCGGTTGGGGCATGAGGACGCCGTGCTCAACGCCGTCATGCCAGCTCCACCAAGCTCTCGCTTCGGTGGGCAGGGTCAGGCCGATCTGTTCGGTCAGTTCGTCCATCTGGTCGTCGCTGAGCCCGGGACGCCAGATTCGTGTGACCGGCGCATCAAGGTCATGCAACCGCTCATCGAGCTCAGCGAGCAACTCTGCGGTGAGCAGACGAGCACCAGATAACTCGATCATGGAATCGCTATTGGTCGGGTCGACGAAGACTTACAGCAGATCTGCGATGTCTGCGCTCCTGGCGCCAAGGTCCTCGGTCGGATCACGAAGCGCGAACTGGCCCGTGGTTGGATCGATATGCCAGGTGCCGTCCTCGAGGGCGTCGAGCCAAACATGAACCAGCTCACCGACCGAACCGACCTTTGGCCGCCCTGGCTCCATGTTGCCTGACACGTCGTAGTAGTGGACGGGCGATGGCGCCCCAGCAGGTACTGCGCATTCACATGCCAAGCGCGGATGCGAGACATCACCACACAGCGCGATCCATGAATCCGACCAGTCAGCGTGATGGAACCCAGGATTCTCTGCCGCGATAGTCACGGCGATTTGACGATTTCGAGCTGTGTCCTCCACCGCTACAGCTAGCGGCAGCGCATCCCATCCGCCACCGATCCCCCGCTGCCAAGGACGGGCAGCGCCAAGCTCGACACCATCGTGCCACCCCCACCAAATCTTGGCCTCTATTGACAACGAGATCCCGATCTCAGCCGTCAGCGCATCCATCTCAGCTTCGGCCAACCCCGGACGCCAGAGCTGCGCGACCGGTGCATTGATCTCCGTGAGCTTCTCCTCAAGCTGCTCGAGCAGAGCGACAGTTAGTAGGCGGGGGGGTGTGTTAGTCACGAGTTGCAGATACCCGACTGGGTAGGGATCCCGAGCGCTGGCGGGAGCGGCACGACGAGAAACGCCTGTCCGTCCGCAAGTCCGCATCCGATCAGGAACGTGCTCAAGGCTCCTCCAAGCGCCCGATTATCGCCCGCGTTGATGACCGCGATGGACGGACGATGGATCTGGGCGCCGCGACTGCCGCCCTGGTAGGTGCGGTTCTCCGGAAATTCATCACAATCCAGACCGCCGCCGTTGCCGGTGCATTCGGGCTGAGATCGATACCAGAGGTCTCGCGGTCCGATACGACGGGTCAAGCGTACCCACGGCGGATAGCTCGCGATCGCGGCGATCCGGTGGTTGGTCGCCTCCGCGTGGTTGGATCCGGGCATGAAGATCGGCAGGTTCTTGCAGGGGTCACCGCTGATGCCTTCGTCGCCGGTCAGGTTCAAACAGCGGCGGGCGATCTCGGTGGCCGCTGCTGCGCCGAGGGCGGCAATTGCGGCGTTGCGGGCCGTCAATGAGGTGGCGAGCGCGTCGACAGCGGAGGCGACCGGTACGGGGGTTGGGCTGGGCGGGTTGGTTGGGTGGGCGGGCGGAGGTGCAGGCCCAGGGGGAACCGTTGTGCCGCCGTGTTCCCAGATGTAGTGCTGTAGCCAGGCCAGCAGCGATTGACTATCGACGGCGATCCCGGCAGCCGCCATCGCCGCGAGCGCGGCGCGAATCACATCCTCGACGGTTGCTCCGCTGGCCTGCGATGCCAGGACGCAGGCGTTCTCCTGGTCGGAGGTGCTGGTGTTCTGGACGTGGGTGCCGGGGAAGAACAAGAGGCTGTCGCAGACCGCGGCGGTCGAGCCGAACAGCCCTGCGAGAGAGCTGATGTCGATGCCGTCGTTGGAGGTGGCGGTTGCGGGGTCGATGAAGTCGACCTTGCCTGATGAGTTCTGGGAGATGACGTTGGGGCCGTCGGTGATCGTGGCGGTGAAGTTCTGGCTGGCGCCTTCGGCGCCGGCGGTGCGGGTGAACTCGCAGGTGGTGTCGACGGCGCACCAGCCGATCATGGCGCCGCTGGCGTCGGTGACGATGATCGTGTACGGCGTCCATTGGCTGTAGCTGTTGGTGACCTTGACCTTGTAGGTGTGGCCGGGCAGCACGAACGGCGGGACGGTGACCTTCACGCCGATGCTCGGCGGATAGATCACCACCGTCTTGATCGGCGAGCTGAACGTCGTGGCGCCGAGCGTCATCTGGGCTTGGTAGTGACGGGTCACTGGGAGCCCGGTCATCCAACCGGTGTTGATGTTCTTGCTGCATGAGCCGGCACCCGTGCCACAGCTCATGTTCGCGTACGAGCCGGTATCGGCGTCGATGAGATAGGCCGCGTACTGCGAGGCGATGCTCGGGGTGACGGCCATCGTCGTCGCGATCGGATCAAGCACCGTGACCCCACGGGGCATGTCAAGCGAGACCTGCCAGTCGGGTGGCGCAAAGGTCACCTCCAGGTCTGCGATCGCCGAGACCTGCGAGTCCGGAGCATGGGACATAGCGTGAAAGGTCTTGGTCACCGGATGACCGCCGCCTTCCAAGAGCCCAGTCATGACACGAATGTCGCAGCTGCCGATGCAGCCCCTCACCGCGTTCCAGTTCTCATCGTAGATCGCAGCGCTGACATCACCGTCAGGCGAGCTGGACATCGTGAGATGCAGCACGACGCCATCAGGCATCTGCGCCTGACTGGGACCACTGAGCCCGACCGTAGGCGGGGGCGGCGAATCGCCATAGCTGACCGCCGGCCGGCCACCCAACACCAGCAAGACCACCAGCAGCGCGAGCGCGCTCAGGACCAACGCGCGGGCTGCGGGCCGTCCGATGACAGACGCGGTCCAATGGGGAGATGTCAGCACGATCGGGCAACCTACAGCAACCCGCGCTAATGCGCAACATCGCTGTGCAATAGTCTGAATGGTCTAAGATTTGAGCGGCCGACGCGCCTCCCCCAGCAGCTCACTTCGTTGCACGCCGGGGTACGTTGACCGAGAAGATCCCGGTCAACGTACCCGCGACCTGCGGTGGGCTATGGGGTGATCGTGTCGCTGTAGGCGTCAAAGATGCGGTTAAGCGCCTCGACACCGTGGCGATTGGCGTAGATCTCGGACATGACCACGGCGTTGGAGTCGCTATCGGCGCCGATGTCGGTCAGCAGATCGAGGTTGGTGGCCAGCAGATCGCAGCGACGCTCGTGCAACTGCGCGATATGGCCGCGGGTCAACGGGACCTCGACGCTGTCGGTGTGCGGAACCATCTCGGGATCCCACCCCAGCGCGTCGATCACCGCGGTCGCGTCGCGGTAGATATCGACCAGCGCGAGCTGCTTGGTGGGGATGTAGTCGAGGAAGTCCTCGAACGGGTCGTGGTTGAACATCAAGACCTTCTTGGCCTCGATACGCAACACGTCGGCCGTCGACGGGTCGACGCTGATACGGCAGGCTGAATTACTCTGGTGGGCACTCATGGAGGGTCAGATCTCCTTGGGTCATGCCCCCGGGCCGTCGTTAGCGGTCGCGGGGGCGCTGATTTGATTGTGAAGCTCGGAACCTAGCGGCTAGGGCGGCGGAATTGGTCGATTACGCAGAGTCGTCACAAGCCGTTGCACGTTCGTTGCAGATCGACACCATCAACAATTCCGCTGCAACCGCGAGGGTTGGGCCTCTCGCGTCCGAGGGGGACGGGTAGCGGACCGCCCAAGACTGTCGGCGTGGGACGCTGGTCTTGGGGCGGACCTGGTATTGCGAGCGTGGCCTGTCTGACGCGAGCACATCACTCCAAACAGGCCACCCCGTGACCGTTCGCAGGACGCGCGTTGGCAGCGCGGGCGCGTAGGGAGGGCGGTGATCCGTGATGTCGGCATCCGCGCGGCGCTCGTTCGATGCCCACACAAATGGGCGCCGAACCGCAGCGCACCTACGCACCCAACGCCCCAGACCACAGGAGCGTGGTGGCGATCGTCACGGAGCGCCGACCATCCAACCCCTCCCCGCACCTGAAGGGCGGCGGAAGCTGGCCGATGTCCGGGCAAATAGCTACGAGATGCGATCCACGGAGCCCTCTTGCCCGCCCGTGTCAGCCCTTGGCCGCCTGTGCCGCGGCGACGGCCAGCTGGTCGGCGCGGTCGTTGAGCGCCTTGTGGGCATGCTCGGCGCCGGTCTCGTGACCCTTGACCCAGTGCCAGCGCACGTCGGCGTGGCGGGCGATCTCCTCCTCCAGCGCCATGACCAAGTCCTGGTTCTTGACGGGCTGACCGGCGGTCGTCTTCCAACCCTTCTTCTTCCAGCCGTGGACCCACTTGGTCATCGAGTCCAGCAGCAGCGTCGAGTCGGTCACGATGCAGACCGTCGAGCCCGGCGCCAGCGAGCGCAGGCCCTCCAGCGCCGCCGTGTACTCCATGCGGTTGTTGGTGGTGTGGCCCTCTCCGCCGGACAGCTCGATCGGCTCGGCGCCGTCGGCGCCCACCACGATCGCCGCCCAGCCACCCGGCCCGGGGTTCCCGCTGCAGGCGCCGTCGGTCCACACCAGCGCCTCGCCCGGACGGGCCTGTACGGGCGTCTCGGGGGCGCGCGGCGCCTTGGGTCGGCGGCGACGGTACGGCGGTGCGGAAGGCGACATCGGTCGGGAGCATAGGCTGCGGTCATGACCGACTCCGAGCGCCTGGGCACCCCCACCGAGCCGTGGTTCGTCGTCAACGCGACCGAGGCGACCTGGAAGGCGGCCCCCGGCTGGGGACGGTTCTTCAAGCCCGAACCCGAGGGCACGCGCTTTCAGGACTTCGGCATCAACATCCACGTGATCGGGCCCGGCGAGCGCTCGACGATGTACCACGGCGAGGACGGCCAGGAGGACTTCTTGGTGCTGTCGGGCAGCTGCACCCTCGTGATCGAGGGCGAGGAGCGAACGCTGTTGGCCTGGGACTTCCTGCACTGCCCGGCGTGGACGCGCCACACGTTCGCCAACGCCGGCAACGAGCCATGCGCGATCCTGATGGTCGGCGCGCGCCGCGACGGCGTCGAAACCGACTGCGAGTACCCGGTGGAGCCCAAGGCCCAGCGGTTGGGCGCAGGCGTCAACGCCTACACCACGATTCCGGATGAGGCGTACGCTGGCACGCCGGACTCGGTGGACGAGCCCTACCGGGAGGGAACCCTGCCCGGAGCGTGAACCTCACGCCCCGGGCCGGTGATGTCCCTCTAGTGGGACCGCAGCGCGCCCCCGCAATGGGGGCAGGTGCTGCGGTGGCCATGGAGCTGCGCGTCCCAAAGACGCAGGCAGCTCCCACAGATCATGCGGATCATCGAGTGATCCTTTCTGTCGGCGCAATCAAGCGCCGTGGCAGCGAGCGAGCTCGCTAGCGCGAACTGGTGCTACAGCTGCGAGACGTTGACCGCGTTGGGGCCCTTGGGCCCGCTCTCAGCCTCGTAAGAGACCTTCGCGCCCTCGGGCAGCGAGCGGAAGCCGTCGCTGTTGATCGCCGAGTGATGCACGAAGAGGTCCTTGCCCCCGTCGTCGGGGGTGATGAAGCCGAAGCCCTTCTCGTCGCTGAACCACTTCACGGTTCCGGTAGCCATTTCTGGTCCTCCACTGCTTGGTGCTCTGGTGCTACGCGGAGGATGCTTCTTGGCAACGACTGCGGACACACGGGCACTGCTTTGCCGAGGTCTCTCCTCGGCCTGTACGTAGCAGAGCCTAGCAGCACTGGACAGCGTGACCGAGACGGCGTCAGCGGCTACTCTTCGTCGTCCGGTCGGGCTGCCCACTGGACCAGGGTCTTCCCTTGTGGTGGACCCAGCTTTGGCAACGCGCCGATCCTCGGATCGGCGGTCAGTCCGGGTGGTCTGGAGTGTGACGCCGCCCAGGCATACACACTCGTCCTGGGATGTTAGAAAACAGCGGTGGCCTCTGACCGGGCGGAGGCGCTCGGACCCACGCGGTCCGGGCGCCGTCATCCGCCGCGGGCTTGGTCGCATCACGCCACCTTCTAGGATGCGAGTCGGTGTCCCAGCCAATGATCGAGACGGTGGGGCTGCAACGCGAGTTCGGCGGCGGCCTCAAGGCAGTGCAAGGCATCGACCTCGCGGTCGCGCCCGGTGAGGTGTACGGCTTCCTCGGGCCCAACGGCGCGGGCAAGACGACGACGGTCCGGATGCTCGTCACGCTGCTGCGCCCCACGGGCGGGCACGCGACGATCGCCGGGTTCGACGTCGCCTCCCAGCCGGGCGAGGTGCGCCGGCGCATCGGCGTCGCGCTGCAAGAGGCGGCCTTGGACCTCCTGATGACCGGCCGCGAGCTGATGGAGTTGCAGGCCACGCTGCACGGGATCCCGCGCCGGACGGTCGCCCCGCGCGCGGCGGAGCTGATCGAGCGCGTCGGGCTCTCGCAGGCCGCCGAGCGCCGTGTCGCGACCTACTCGGGCGGCATGCGCCGGCGGCTGGACCTCGCGATGGCGCTGATCCACGAGCCCGAGGTGCTGTTCCTCGACGAGCCGACCACGGGCCTGGACCCGACGTCGCGCACGACGCTGTGGGACGAAGTGCGCCGGCTGCGCGACGAGGGCACGACCGTCTTCCTCACCACGCAGTACCTCGAAGAGGCCGATCAGCTGGCCGACCGCGTCGGGATCATCGACCATGGTCAGCTGGTCGCCGAGGGTACCCCGGCGGCGCTGAAGGCCGAGGTCGGCTCGCCGCACCTGGACATCACGCTGCTCGGCGAGGGACCCGATGCGGAGGCTGCGAGCCGCGCGGTCGCGCCGTTCGGGCACCTGTGCGCGACGACGCCGGGCGCCCACGTGTCGCTGCGGGTCGCCGACGGCGCCGCGGCGATCGCCCCGGTCGTGCGCGCGCTGGACGAGGCAGGCTTCACGGTCGAGGGCATCGAGCTCGTACGCCCGACGCTGGACGACGTCTTCGCCGAGAAGACCGGGCACCGGCTGGAGGGCGCGGAGGTCGCGCCCCCGGAGGCCGAGTCCGAGTCTGAGGCACCGGTACCCGCGTGAGCACGGTGACGTCCATCGCGATCCCGTCGCTCGCCCTGGCCCGCCGGACGCTGCGCGGCGCGCTGCGCCGGCCGCAGTTCCTCGCGCCGCTGGTGATCATGCCCACGCTCTTCTTGGCCATCAACACCGGCGGGCTGCACCGCACGACCGACCTGCCGGGCTTCCCCCACGTCGACGGCTTCCTGGACTTCCAGCTCGCCGGCGCGATCACCCAGTCGCTGCTGCTCGGCGGCGTGATGCAAGGGATCGCGACCGCACTGGAGATCGAGGGCGGCTTCTTTGACCGGCTCGTCGCCTCCCCCATCCCGCGCGTCTCGATCGTGCTCGGCCGGATCCTGGCGGGTACGGTGATCGCCGCGGCGCAGATCGTGTGGTTCTTGGCCTTGGGGATGATCTTCGGCGTGTCGATCCACGGCGGCGTGCCGGGGATCCTGTTGGTGTTGGCAATCGGCTCGCTGGCCGGGACCGGCTTCGCGGCGCTCGGGGTGCTGATCGCGCTGCGGGCGCGCAACGCCTCCACCGTCCAAGGCATCTTCCCGCTGGTCTTCGTGATCCTGTTCGTCTCCAGCGCCTTCTTCCCGCTTGCGCTGCTGCAGGCGCCGGCGAACTGGGTCGCCGAGTACAACCCGTTGAGCTACGTCGCCGACGGCATGCGCGACCCGATCATCGGCTCGATCTCGGTGACACCGGTGCTCGAGGGCTTCGCCGCCGCGGCGCTGCTGGTCGCCGGGTTCGTGGGGCTCGCGGTGCTTGCGCTGCGTGGAAGGCTGCGCGCGGCATGAGCGAGGCGATGGTCAGCTCTCCGGCGCCGGGCCGCGCCTTCGAACAGGCGCCGCGCGGCTTGCTCGTGTCGTTGCGCGTCATCGAGGCGCTCGTGCGCCGCGCGCTCAACGAGATCACGCGCGTGCCGGGTGCGGCGCTGCCGGGCGTGCTGGCGCCGACGATCTTCCTCGTCGGGCTGAGCGGCGTCTTCGGCGAGGCCGCGCGCCTGCCGGGCTTCGACGCCACGGACTTCCGCACGTTCATCGTCCCTGTCGGCCTGCTGCAGGGCGCGGCGTTCACCGGCGCGGCGACGGGGGTCAACCTCGCGCGCGACATCGAGCGCGGCTGGTTTGACCGGCTGATGGTCTGCCCCGCACCGCGCACGACGATCCTGCTCGGGATCGTGGCCAGCGCGGCGCTGCGCGCCCTGCTGCCGGCGAGCTTCCTGCTGATCGTCGCGTTCGCGCTGGGCGTCGATTTCCCGGGCGTCGGCGCCCTGGCCCTCGACGCGGTGCTGGTCATGGGCCTGGCGACGGCGATCGCGTTCTACGCCGTGCTCGTCGCGCTGCGCTTCAAGACCCAGCAGGCTGCCCCCCTGATGCAGACCGTCGGCTTCATGGCCGTCCTGTTCACCAGCGCCTATGCCCCGCTGGCGCTGCTGGCGGGCTGGATGCGGGCGATCGCGACGGTCAACCCCGTTACACAGATCCTGGATGGCGTACGCCAGGGCTTCGTCGCGCACGTGACCTGGGCCGAGACCTGGCCGGCCCTGGCCGCGCTGGCGGGGCTGCTGTTCGTCCTCGGCGCGCTCGCCGTCCGAATGCTGGGGCGCGTCGGCGTGTAGCTGGACGTCCCTGTGACTGCAAGGGATCTTGCGGTGTGCAGGGATTTTGGCTGGTAGAACCACCACGCGCCGAATCGTTCGCTTGCGAACGGACGGGGGAACCACTGCGGCCGTGATCCGGTCGCCGGGGCGAATCGCGGTCCGGATGACCGCGTAGCGCCGCCGCTCAGCGGCGCGAGCCCGACAGCTCACCTCGCAGGCGCCCCAACCATGCCCGTTCCCACCTTCCGCCCCATCCTGGCGCTGCTCGCCGCGACCTTCGCCGCCGCCCTGCTCGCCCTCACCCTGTCGACGGCTGCCGCCGACGCCAAGCCGCTCAAGTACAAAAGCCACGGCACGCGCGTGAAGGTCCTGCAGCGCGACCTCGGGATCGCCCCCGCCGACGGCATCTTCGGCCATGGCACGTCACGCGCGGTCAAGCGCTTCCAGCGCCGTCACCACCTCACCGCCGACGGCATCGTCGGCGCAGTCACATGGTCGATGATCCGCCGCTCGCGCCACCGCGCACGGACGTCTCGTGCCGGCGGGGTGCGCGTTCAGGGCCGTGGCTCGTCGGTCCGGCTGCTACAACGCAAGCTCGGCATCGGCGCCGACGGCGTCTTCGGGCCGGGGACGTCCAACGCCGTCAAGACCTTCCAGCGCTCCCACGGGCTGACCGCCGACGGCATCGTCGGGCCCGGCACCTGGCAGGCGCTCGGCGTTCGCGGCCGTCATCCGGTGCTCAAGCGCGCCGGCCTGCGCGGCGGCGTCCTCGGCGTCCCGCGCCACGTGGCCCTCTTGCGCCGCGCGATCGCCGCCGGCAACCGCATCGCCTACAAGCCCTACATCTACGGCGGCGGCCACGGCAGCTTCCGCGCCGCGGGCTATGACTGCTCGGGCTCAGTCTCCTATGTTCTGCACGGCATGGGCCACCTGAGCGCGCCGCTGGACTCCGGCGAGCTCATGCACTACGGCAAGCCCGGTCGCGGCCGCTACGTGACCGTCTACGCCAACCCCGGCCACGCCTTCATGGTCATCAACGGCCGACGCTACGACACCAGCGGCCGCTCGGCCTCAGGCTCGCGCTGGGGCCCGGGCATGCGCTCCACGGCAGGCTACGTCGCCCGCCACCCGCCGGGCCTCTAGGGGGCCAGACCCCAAAACGAAATGGCGAATCCGTTGCGGGGTCAGACCCCAAAACGGAAGTGCGACGGCCTGCGCTCTACCCTTACGGTATGTGCCGCAACATCCGCACGTTGTACAACTTCGCGCCGCCCGCCAATGAGGACGAGGTGCGTGCTGCCGCGCTGCAGTACGTCCGCAAGATCAGCGGCTTCACGAAGCCTTCGCAGGCCAACGAGGAGGCGTTCTCGCGCGCCGTCGACGCGGTGACCGAGGTGACCGACCGGCTGCTGGCCGAGCTCGTCACCAACGCGCCGCCGAAGGACCGCGAGGTCGAGGCGGCCAAGGCGCGCAAGCGTGCCCAGGCGCGCTACACGATCGCCGCGCCAAGCTAGCGCTTGGTGCAGCGACGCGTCGTGGCGACGCGGTGCCCGACGAGGGCGATGTGGGCGCGCCGCGCGCTGCGAGCGCGGCTCGCGCAGCGCGCCGCCGGGCGCTTGGCCGCCGCCGACGCACCGCCCGAGGTGAAGTCGGTCACGTAGGTGCCGCCACCGCGGATCCCGCCCTGCGGCGCCCCCGCGGCGATGCCGATGCCGATCTGCGAGAAGCTCCCGCTGAGGATGTTGGCGCGGTGCCCGGCGCTGCGCATCCAGCCGTCGACGATCGAGGCCGGCGTCGCCAGCGAGCCCGAGCCCCAGGCGATGTTCTCGCCAGCGCTCCAGCTGCCGTTAGGCACCCAGCCCGCCGCCTTGATGCGGTCCATCATCGTCCCGCCGCCGGGCGAGACGTGGTCGAAGAAGCGGCGCTTGACCATGTCGGCCGCGTAGTCGTCGGCCGCGCGGTCCAGCGTGGAGGACTCGGTGAACGCCTTCAGCCCGTGATCGGCCCGCTCCTGGTTGAGCAGGCAGAGCGTCGCGGCGACCGCGCCAGCATCCGACGGCGACACGCCGCTGTCGGCGCACGCGGCCAGCGCCGCAGGAGCGGAGACGGCGAGCGCGGCGAAGGCGACGATCGGAACGAGCAGGCGGCGAGCAAGTCGAGGCACTGTCCTGGGCATCGAACCCAGGTCCGCGGGCCTGAACGAATCTTGATCAGGGTGGACACCTGTCCGATCCGCAAAGGCGCAGACCGCAGCGTGGCCTGTTCAGAATGCCCTCGTATGCGCGAGCCCAACCTGATGACCGCGGACGAGCTGCAGTTGCTCAAAGACGCCGAGCTGTTCGGCGACGGGGAGGTCATCGAGCTCTCACCCGAGGGCGCGGCCTCTGACGATCGTTCACAGTCGCCCTACCGGTTCAACGCAAAGCAGGTCGAGCGCGCGAGGGCGATGGGCATTGCGCTGGAGGCCACCCTCCCAGAGGTGTACGAGCCCTACCACGACGTCCGGGGCGAAGCGATGCTCGTGCCGAGCGTGATCTGCCAGCTCGATGTTCTCGGCACGGGTGCCATGACCGAAGCCCGCGCGCAGGAGAACGTCCAGATCACGCGTCGGGCACTGCAAGCCGCGCAAGACTGGGGCAAGCGATTGCCGGAGTCCGTTATCGCCCGTTGGTTCACCGACAACGCGGTGATCGCGAGCGCCGCCGCCGAGCCGTACGAAGACCTCGCGATCACGGGTGTCCTGCTGACCGCGGCATCGATGCAGCTTGAGCTGACGTTCGATGGGCTGTTCAGTCGCGGCGGTATCGCAGTCGGCGATGCATACGCCGACGAGACCTTCGTCTACGGCGATGCCGTGGTCGCAGCCCACGAGCTGGAAGATCGCGTGGCGCACTATCCGCGCATCGTCATCGACGGCGCGGCGCACGAGCAGCTGAGAACCGCAGCTCTCGGTGACATCGTGGAGAGCCTCGTGGCGATCGACCATGACGGCTTGGCGTTCGTCAGCTACCTCGGGCAAGTCCTCGACGACTTCGACGACGAGGAGGAGTCCACAGAGATGCTGCGCGACCATCGTGACCAGGTGGCCGAGCGTCTGGCCGAGCACGCCGGCAACACACGGCTGAGCGCGAAGTACGGCTGGGTGGCCGACTACCACGATCGCTTCTGCCGCCGCCACTTCGGCCACATGCCGGATCTCTTGCTCGATGCCGCTGACGGCTCGGTGCTCCGGGATTTCGCTCGCTGACCCCGAGCAGCTGGCAGAGCGCCCCCGGCCGTGCGGGGCCGAGGACGCCTGCCGACGACCGCCGTGGGTCCGGTCCAGCAGAGACGGCGGTCAGGAACCCACGACCGTAAGTCGGCCCGGGCGCGACGTCAGTGTCGATCCGGTCTCAACGACGCGGCGTCATCAACGCGACGCGCACGCCAAGCCCAGCTTCGCGCGCCACCACCGCGATCTCGCGGCCGGCCTGCACCGCAGCTCGCGGCGCGCTGAGCGTGTCGCCGAAGCTCGCACCCGCGGTAGTGAGATCGGTGCTCACCAGCGTGATCCCCCACAGCGACGCCGGCCCGTCGGCCGTGCCAGGCGCCGGCTCGGGCGGCCCGACGACCTCGAGGAGGGCGTCGGAGAAGAGGAAGAACCCTTGGCGCAGCGGCCGCTCGGGCGTGCCGGCGTCGCGGACGCGGCGCAGGGCGAAGCCCGCCGCCTCCAAGGTCTCGAAGGTGCGCGCGGTGTCGGGCGTGGCCAGGACGACGTGGTCGATCGCGGTGACGCCGTTGGGATGCGTGGCGGGTGCCTCTCCGCCCATCGGCGCCGCGTCGGTCGCCACCCGCGTGCCGACGCCGTCGAGGCCGTTGTCGCCGGGGATCGCGCCCGCGATCGTCCAGCCCGCAAAGCCGCCGTCGCCGCCCGACAGCACCAGGTCGGTCGTGCCGATCCGGCAGCGCCCGTCATCGCCGACCGTGAAGCCTGCAGCTCGCCATGCGTCCGGCTCGGCACGCAGCTCCAGCGCCACGAGCCCCGGCCGCGGCGCGGCTTCCTCGACGCTCACGCCCGCGCCTCCTCGCCCTGCTGCGCCGCCGTGTCCTCGCGCTGGGCCTGCTGCAGCGCCGTGTAGCGCCCGCCGCGCTCCAGCAGCTCCTCGTGGGTCCCACGCTCGACGATCCGCCCGCCGTCGAGGACGACGATCTGGTCGGCGTCGCGCACCGTGGAGAGCCGGTGGGCGATCGCGATCGTCGTCCGGCCGGCGGCAAGCTGGTCCAGCGCGTCCTGCACCGCACGCTCGGTCTCGGTGTCCAGCGCGCTGGTCGCCTCGTCGAGCACGAGGATCGGCGGGTTGCGCAGGACGACGCGCGCGATCGCGATCCGCTGCTTCTCACCGCCGCTGAACCGATACCCGCGCTCGCCCACCGTCGTCTCGTAGCCCTCGGGCAGCGACGCGATCAGGTCGTGGATCTGCGCGGCGCGCGCGGCATCCTCCAGCTCCTCGTCGGTCGCGTCCGGCCGCGCGAAGCGCAGGTTCTCCCGCACCGTGGCGTGGAACAGGTACGTGTCCTGGGAGACCAGCCCGACCGTGCGGGCCAGCGACGCAAACGAGGCGTCGCGCACGTCGACGCCGTCGATCGTGACCCGCCCCGCGCCCACGTCGTACAGCCGCGCGGCCAGATACGCGAGCGTTGTCTTGCCGCTGCCCGTCTCCCCCACGATCGCCGTGAACGAGCCGGCGGGAACGTCGAGGTCGACGCCGTCCAGCGTCGGCCGTGCATCGGCGTCGTAGCCGAACGTCACGCCCTCGAAGCGCACCTCGCCGCGGACGTCGCGCAGCTCGATCGGCGCAGCAGCCTCCTCCAGGTCCACCGGCAGGTCGAGGTACTCGAAGATCCTGTGAAACAACGCCATCGAGGACTGCAGGTCGACCGACACCGACAACAACGAGCCGATCGGGAACAGCAACCGCGTCTGCAGCGTCGTGAAGGCCACCAACGTGCCCACCGAGATCGCTGACGTCTGTCCCGCGAACCAGTAGACCAAGGCCGGCATGATCGCGAAGGACATCTGAACGGACGCCATCCGCCAGCGGCCCGCCATCCGCGAGCGCACCTCCAACTCGGCCAGCTCGCGCGACTCGGCGGTGAAGCGATCGACCAGCTCCTCCCCACGCCCCATCGTCCGCCCCAGCAGGATCCCGCTGACCGACAGCGACTCCTCGACCAAGGACGACATGTCGGCCACGCGCCCCTGACGGGCCGCCGTGATCTTGCGCCGCTCGCCGCCGACGCGGCGCGTCATCCACACGAAGAACGGCAGCACCGCAAGCGAGAACGCGGCCAGGCGCCAGTCCAGCGCGAACATCGCCGCGATCGTCGCCAGGACCGTCGTCGCGTTGGAGACGATCGAGGTCGCCGTCGAGGTCACGACCGACTGGATGCCGCCGATGTCGGACGCAATTCGCGCCTGGACCTCGC
Organism: Baekduia sp.; assembly: GCA_040509415.1. GTDB lineage: Bacteria > Actinomycetota > Thermoleophilia > Solirubrobacterales > Solirubrobacteraceae > Baekduia. The sequence goes on from JBEVLC010000365.1 coordinate 25,920, forward strand.
CGGTGCGCGTACGTGTGAAGAACGCCAGCGACAGCCGCTGCAGGTGGCGGTAGACCGCGGCCCGCAGGTCGTGCATGACCTCCTGGCCGACGATGTTGCTCAGGTAGGTCTGCGCCACGCCGAGCGCGCCGGTGACGATCGCGATCGCGATCATCCCGACGACCAGCCAGGTCAGCAGCCCGGTGTCGCGGTCCGGGATCGCCTGGTCGAGCACCTCGCGCAGCAGGAACGGCGAGATCATGCTGAGCCCGGCGCTCAGCGCGATCAACGCGAGGACGGAGCCCAGCGGCTTGCGATACGGCGCGAAGAGCGCGCCGATGCGGCGCAGCTCGGTGCGGTTGCTCACGCCACCGGCGCGTGCTCGGTCACGCGACCGTCGGCGACGTCGGCCACCTCGTCGAAGACGCCCGCCAGGTCTTCGGCCAGCGCCGGCCAGGAGAAGCGCTCGCGGGCGTCGCGCCAGGCGCGACGGCCACGGCGGCGGCGCTCGACCGGGTCGCCCAGCGCGGCCACCAGCGCATCGGCCAGCGCGGCCTCGTCGTCAGGGCCGACCAACCAGCCAGTCGCGCCGTCAGTGACGATGTCGGCGGGCCCGAAACGATCCACGGCGATCGGCGGCAGCCCGCAGGCCATGCCCTCGACGAGGACCGACCCGAACTGCTCGCGGACCGAGGCCAGGACGTTGACGTCGGCGGCCGAGAGGAACGCCGGCAGCTCGTCATGGCCGTGCCAGCCGGCGAGGAAGACGTTGCGCGCGCCCGAGGCGGTGATCGCGTCGGCGGGATGCTCGCCCTCCCACTCGCCGGGATAGCCGCCGAGCAGGACGAGCGACGCGTCGGCGGGCAGTCGACCTTCGCACTGGGCACGGGCCCACGCGCGGACGAGCAGCCCGGTGCGCTTGACCGCGGTGAAGCGGCTGACGCTGATCGCCACGGGGCCGGTCGCCAGCGGCGCGACCTCGGCCTCGGTGTAGGCGATCGAGCCCTCCTCCCCGCCCGGCGCCCAGCCGCGCGGCGCTTCGACGAGGTGGTGGCGCCAATGGGCGGCGCGATCGATCTCGAGCTCGTCGAAGCGCTCGGGGTCAAAGCCGTTGGGGCTGAGCACGCACTGCTCCGGCGCGATGCCGAGCAGCGTGACGGCGCGGTCGACCTGGCCCGGCGAGAGAACCAGCAGCCGCTCGGAGCGCTGGGCCCAGCGGCGCATCCGCCGCGCCCATGCCGCGGCGTGCGGCCACGGCGCGCCATCGGCGATCTCCTCGAGCATCAGCAGCTCGGTGCCGTGCAGGTGCGTGACGATCGGGACGCCGGGCGCCACGCGCGCAGCCGCCTCGTGCAGCGGCGTGAGGTGGTGCAGGTGCAGGACGTCGCACTCAGCGGCGTCGGCAGCCTCGAAGGCGCGCGACCACGCGGCGACGTGGCGCTCGAAGCCTGCATCGTCGATCGCGGCGAAGACACCGTCGCTCGCGCCCGGGCGATCTTCGTAGGACGGATGCATCGGCGCGTCACCGGCGCCGAAGTCGACCGGCCGGACGTCGAGGCCCTGGTAGAAGGCGGTCGCATCGCCGTGGCCCCCGCTGAGCGAGCCCGTGACGAGCGTCACGTCCCAGCCGTGGGCGGGCAGCTCGGTGGCCAGGGCACGGGCGACATGCGCCGATCCACCACGTGGGAAGAACATCAGACCGGAGAGCGTGCGCACCCTCTTGTTGTACGACGTACCGGAAAGGTGACTAACGGCGGCGGAAGACGATCGCCGTCGGGACCGTCCGCCCACCGGGCAGCGCGATGCCGTGCGCCTCGCGTGGGACGTTGCGCAGCCGGCCGCCGCAGACCAGCGATGTGGAGCCGCCGCCGTCGAGGTTCATCGCCTGCACCGCGCCGAGCGCGGCCATCGCCTCGGCCAGCTCGGACATCGACAACCCTGCGTCATCGTCGGCGCGCCCGTCGCAGGCCACGGCCAGCACCTCGTTGCGACGCGTCAGGCCGATCGCCGCGCGCGGATGGCGCCCCGCGGTGATGTCGGAGTCGAACTGGTGCGAGCCGGCCGAGAAGCCCTCGGCGTCGCCGTGAACGATCGCGCCTCCGCGCACGAGCAGCGGGCCGGCCTGGAGCAGGTCGCCGGCCGGCGCGTCGGCCAAGTCGCCGCGACGCCCGATCGCCACCCGCGCCCCGTCGACGTTGATGCACGCGCGCACCGCGTCGAACGGCGCGCTGAACGGCACGTGGCGGCGCACCACGCCGCCGGTGCGCAACTCGCCCAGCGGCGTCAGCTCCGGCCGCTGGTAGAAGCCGCCGACCAGCGCCTCGTCAAAGCCGTTGGCGCGGCAGTAGACCTCCAGCGGCGCGGGCTGCGGGAGCCGGACGACGCGCAGGTCGAAGCGGCGCAGGTCATAGCGCGCCACATACAGCGTGGTCAGCTCGCCATCGGCCAGCCGGAGCCGCTCGCGCCGGAGGTGGCGCAGCTTGGGCTGCGGCGCGCGAAGCGGCGTCAGGCGAGGCAGGGTGGTGGCCATGGCTCGGGGCACAGTGTGGGGCTCGAAGACGGTCGCCTTGTGAAGGTCTTGTAGGTCGTTGATCGACCGCGGGAAGATGCAGCATGAGTTCGCCGCCGCCGGCGCGCACCCTTCGGAAGACTAGGTACGCCTCCGGCGGCTCTTGGTTGCACTGTCAGCGCATGTGCGCGCACGACCACCCATGCTGTCTACGCTGGGTAGGCCGTGACCGCTGAGCCGCCGCCCGAGCCGCCCCCGCGCATCTGTCCGAACTGCGGGCGCGAGGCGCGGACGCGCAACGAGCGCTGCCCCTTCTGCCAGAGCTCCTACTACGCCGCGACGCGCGCCCAGCGGCGGCGCCGGTGGCTGATCGGCGGCACGGTCGCCACCATCCTCGTCGCGCTCCTCGCCACCGTCGCGGTGATCGCCCTCGGCGAGCGGTCAGACCGTGACGCGGCCACCAAGGCCGAGCAGACGCGGCGCGTCGCGGCGCTGCGCGTTCGGATCGCACGCCAGCAGGCGCCGCATCGCGGCGCGGCGCGCGATCTCAGGCCGCCCGCCGACGCCACCGACGCGCAGCTGCTCGACGCCCGCAAGGCACTGGTCGGCGCGGTCGAGCGCCGGATCACCGACGACGCACGGGCGCGCACGAGGACCGGCGAGCTCACCGGTCCGTTCTCCCACACCACCTGCGGCCCGATCCTGAAGTCCAAGGCCGCGATCCCCGACGACCGCGTCCTGAGCAAGAGCATCGGCCGCTACGACTGCGTCGCGGTCAAGCGCGACGTGACCCTGCATCCGGGCCAGAAGGTCGCCGAGCTCGGCTACGCGTTCGTCGCCGCGCTGAACTTCAAGACCTACACCTACACCTGGTGTCGCAACAACCCGGCCCAGGGTGAGGCGGGCAAGGCCTTGGTCTTCGTCCGGCTCGACCGCGCGTGCCTGGCCGCCAAGGGCAAGGCGCTGGGCACCGGCTACGTGGCGGCGCCCGGCGAGCAGGGCACGACCACCGACGACAACTAGCGGTTGCGCTTGCGCGCGGCGCGCGAGCGCTTGGCCGCCGCGCGGTTCTTGGCCTTGCGGCGCTTGATGTCGGCCTCGCGGCGCTCGCGCGTGTCGACCTGCTCCTCGGTGGTGATCGCCGGCGCCACGCTGCGCGCGTCACGGACGATCAGCCACGCGATGCCGAGCAGCAGGACCCCGCCGCTGCCGAACAGCAGGATCTGCTGCCAACCGGCAAGACCGCCGTTGTCGGTAGGGACGTTGGCGTTGGTGACCGTCGTCGTGGGCGTCGTCGCCTGTGGCGGCGCCGCGGGCGGCAGCGGATCGAACGGCGACTGGGCCTGAGCGGCCATCGGCAGGGCAAGCGCGATAAGGCAGATGAGCAGGGTCAACCGACGAAGCATTCGGCGCATCCTGCCATGTGCGCGCCACGTGGTGGGGACGGAACGCTGCCCGGTAGGCTGCAAGGGACATGCCGCCCAAGCAGCGCCAGATCCGAATGCAGTCGCAAGGTGGGCTCGCTGCCATGCAGCAGCTCGAGACCCGCTCCGATGAGGAGCTCGAGCGCGAGCAGAAGTTCAAAGCGGCCGCACAGGCGATTCTGGGCGCCCGGGCAGCCGAGCGCTACGACGCGAAGGCGTCACGCGAGCACTTCCGCAAGGCGCTGGCCGCCGCCCGCCCGCAGGAGCGCATCCAGCTGCGCCGCATGGCCGATGCCTCTCTGGCCTTGGCCGAGCGCCGCCCCGACGATGTGAAGGCCGCGTTCGAGCGCCTTGGTCAGGCGCCGCCGTCCAACCGTCAGCTCCTGCTGCTGCGCTTCATGGGCCTCGTCGCCCCGCCGGCCAGCGCCGGTGTTCTGATGCGCGTGCGCGGCATCGCGATCATCATCGGGCTGCTCGTGGCCCTGATCGTGCTGGGCACGCTGATCGTCAAGCTCATCGCCTGGCCGCTGGGTGGCGTGAGCACGCTCGTCGCCGTCTGGGTCGGGATCCTGCTGATCATCATCGTGCTGGTGGTGCTCGCCGTCCTGGGCCGCCGCCGACAGGCCAATGCCAAGGCGGCAAGGGCCGCCGGTCCAGGCTCCTAGCCATGTGCGGGCGCTACTCGCTCGCCACCCCGGCCTCCAACGACCTGCGAGCGCGCTTTGCGCTCGGTGAATCACTGGAGATCCGTCAGCGGTTCAACATCGCGCCCGGCGACGACGTCGTCACGGTCACGACCTCCAAGGAAGGTGAGCCGCGCGGCTCGCTGCTGCGCTGGGGGCTCGTGCCGTTCTGGGCCAAGGAGCCGAAGGTCGGCTACAAGATGATCAACGCGCGGGCCGAGACCGTGGCCGAGAAGCCCGCCTTCCGCGACGCGCTCAAAACCCGCCGCTGCCTGATCGTCGCCGACGGCTTCTATGAGTGGCAGCCACGCCCGGGCAAAGCTCGCAAGCAGCCGTTCCACATCACCAGGTCCGACGGCGTGCCGTTCGCGTTCGCCGGGCTCTGGGCCATCTGGCACGGCGAAGGCGACGAGACGCTGCGCACGTGCACGATCATCACCACCGAGGCCAACGATCGCCTGCGTGACATCCACGACCGGATGCCGGTGATGCTGCCTGACCAGGCGGCCGAAGAGGCGTGGCTGGACCACGGCACGCCCGCACCGCTGCTCCAGGAGCTGCTGACCCCGCTACCGGACGCCCTGACCGCACGGCGCGCCGTCGGCCAGGCGGTCAGCGACGCACGCCACGACGAGCCCGACTGCCTCGACGACGCCCCACCGCAAGACGACAGCTGGCAGGACCCGAGTCTGTTCTGAGCCAGCAGGGGTCGGCTAGGGTCGTGATCAGTGGACCTGCTCACCCATCGCCTGCGCCTGCGACCGCTCGCTCCTGCCGAGATGCAGGACCTGCTCGAGGGCCAGGCGGTGCGAGGACAGCGCTGGGCCGAGGGCTATCCGCTGGACGGCACGCTGGTCGCGGTGGCGATGCAGGCCGACCTCGTCAAGCACGCCGTCGACCGCGGCGGCTTCTGCCACTACCAGGTGCTGCTGCGCGACGAGGACGTCGTCATCGGCGACATCGGCTTCCACGCGCCGCCCGACGAGCTCGGCGAGGTGAGCATCGGCTTCGGCATCGTCCCGGCCGCGCGCCGGCGTGGCTACGCCGTCGAAGCGCTGTGCGGGCTCCTGGAGTGGGCGCTGGCCCAGCCCGAGGTCCGGACGGTCCAGGCCGACACCGACCTCGTCAACCTCGCCTCGCAGCGCGTGCTGCTCAGCGCCGGGATGCGCTTGGCCTCCGACGAGGGCGACCGCAAGGTCTACGAGATCCACACGCCCTAGATCCACCGTGATGCGGCAGGATGGGCGGCGCATGGAGCCCCGTCGCATCGCCCTGCTCGTCAACCCCTCGGCCGGTGGAGGCCGCGCGCTGAAGGCGCTGCCCCGCGTCGAGGCCGAACTGGCCCGGCTGGGCCTGGCTTACCGGGTCCAGCGCACGGAGTCGATCCGCCACGCGCGTGAGCTCGCGGTCGCCGCCGTCGATGCTGGCGAAGTGCCGGTGCCGCTTTCGGGCGACGGGCTCGTGGGCGCGGTCGCCAGCGCGCTGCGTGATCGCCCCGGCGCGGTGATGGGGGTCCTGCCTGGCGGGCGCGGCAACGACTTCGCCCGCGTCTGCGGGATCCCGCGCGATCCCGTGGCGGCCTGCGCGATCTTGGCGACCGGGGTCGCCCGGCCGATCGACCTCGGCGAGGTCGTCTCGGACGGCGGCACGGACGGCGGGCAGGCCTTCGTCGGGATCGCGTCGCTGGGCTTCGACTCCGAGGCCAACCGCATCGCCAACGAGGCGCCACCGTTCCTCGGGCCGTTGGTGTACGCCTACGCGGCCATCCGGGCGATGGTCACCTGGCGGGCCGCGACCTTCGACGTCACCGTCGATCGCGAGCGCCGGACCTTCCAGGGCTGGACGGTCGCGGCGGCCAACGCGAAGGCCTACGGTGGAGGCATGTTCATCGCCCCCGACGCCGAGCTCGACGACGGCATGCTGGACGTCGTCATGGTCTCCCCGCGCTCGCGCCGGCACTTCGTCGGCGGGCTGCGCCAGGTCTTCCAGGGCACGCACCTCGGGCGCGAGGGGATCGCCGTCCTGCGCGGCGCGGAGGTGCGAGTCGCGGCCGACCGCCCGTTCACGGTCTACGCCGACGGCGACCCGATCGGCGAGCTGCCGGTCACCGTGCGCGCGATCCCCGCCGCCATCCAGGTTCTCCTGCCACCCGCATGAGCTTGTTGGGGGCCAAGCTCGCCGCCGCGCGCGCCGCCGGTGCCGTGTCGCGTCGCTCCGGCCGGGGCGGCACGTCGCTGCCCGGCAAGCTGCTGCTGGCGCTGGAACCCGGGGCGGTCGGCGAGCTCGCGGGGCGGCTGCCCAACGGCAGCGCGGTCATCTCGGCCACCAACGGCAAGACCACCACGGCCGCGATGGTCGCCTCGATCCTGGAGCGCGGTGGCCACCAGTTGGTGCACAACCGCGCCGGCGCCAACATGGCGGGTGGGATCGCCGGCACGCTCCTGGAGGCCGCGAGGCCGGGCGGATCGATCGCCGGCGACACGGGGCTGTTCGAGATCGACGAGTTCTGGCTCGACCGGCTCGTCCCCCAGATCCGGCCGCGCGCCCTGCTGCTGGCCAACCTGTTTCGCGACCAGCTCGACCGCTACGGCGAGTTGGACGCGATCGCCGACCGCTGGGCCGGCGTGGTCGCCGCGGTCAAGGACACCACCTTGGTCCTGAACGCCGACGACCCGCTGGTCGCCGACCTCGGGCGCGACCGCGAGGGCACGATCTTCTTCGGCGTCGAGGATCCGGCGATGGCGCTGGCGGGAATGCAGCATGCCGCTGACTCCAAGCACTGCCGGCGCTGCGGCGCGCCGTACGTCTATGACCACGTGTTCTTGGGGCACTTGGGCCACTACCACTGCGACGCCTGCGGGGCCACGCGGCCGGCGCCGTCGGTCGCAGCGCAGCAGGTTGTCCTGGACGGCCTGAAGGGCGCGCTGGTGACGTTGCGGTTGCCGACGGCGACGGTCGAGGTCCGGCTGCCGCTGCCCGGGCTCTACAACGTCTACAACGCGCTGGCCGCCGCGGCGCTGACGACCGTGCTGGGCGCGCCGCCCGCGGATGTCGTCGCGGGCCTGGAGGCGGTGTCGGCCGCCTTCGGCCGCGCGGAGACCGTGCGGATCGGCGGCCACGACCTCCTGTTGCTGCTGGTCAAGAACCCGGCGGGCGCCAACGAGGTGCTGCGGACGCTGGCGCTGGAGGACGGCGAGCACGACCTGCTGGCCGTCCTCAACGACCACACCGCCGACGGCCGCGACGTCAGCTGGGTCTGGGACGCCGACTTCGAGCTCTTGGCCGGGCGGCTGCGGCGGGTCACGTGCAGCGGCACGCGCGCGGCCGAGCTGGCCCTGCGGTTGAAGTACGCGGGCGTGCCGGAGGAGCGGCTGGTGGTCGAGCCGTCGCTCTCGGCAGGGCTGGACGGCGCGGTCGCCGCCGTGCCGCAGGACGGTCCGGGGCGCGGGCGGCTTGTCGCGATCCCGACCTACACGGCGATGTTGGAGCTGCGGCGCGAGCTGGTCGCGCGCGGCGTGGCGAAGGACAGCTTCGGATGAGCTCGGTGGTCTGGCACGACGTCGAGTGCGGCGGCTATCAGGAGGACGTCGCGCTCTGGCGCGAGCTGGCCGGGGCCGCCGACGGCCCGGTGCTCGACATCGGCGCCGGGACCGGGCGGATCGCGCTGGATCTCGCGGCGCAGGGGCTCGAGGTGGTCGCGCTGGACACTGATCCCGTGCTGCTCGCGGCGCTCGAGGAGCGCGCGGCGGCGGCGGGTCTGACCGTCACGACGGTCTGCGCCGACGCCCGTGACTTCGACCTCGGCGACCGCCGCTTCGGGCTGATCGCCGTGCCGATGCAGACCCTGCAGCTGCTCGGAGGCGCGGATGGCCGCGCGGCGTTCCTACGCGCCGCGACACGCCACCTGCAGCCCGGCGGCGCGGTCGCCGCAGCACTAGCCGACGCGCTGGACGCCTTCGACGGGGTCAGCGATGGCCTGCCCGACCCTGACGTCGCCACCGTCGACGGGTTGACCTACAGCTCGCTTCCGCTGGCCGTCGTCGACGAGGGCGACCACGCCGCGATCCACCGGCTGCGGCAAGTCAATGGTGTTGAGGAGCACGACGTGATCCGGCTGGCGCGCGTGAGCGCTGCCGAGGTCGCCGAGGAAGCGGAAGCGGTCGGGCTGACCGCCGAGTCAGCCCTCCGGATCCCGGCCACCGACGTCTACGTCGGCTCCACGGTGGTGGTCCTGCGCGGTGCCTGACCAGACGTTGCGCGTCTGCGCGCTGTACCCCGACTTGATGAACATCTACGCCGACCGCGGCAACATGTTGATGTTGCAGCGGCGCTGCGCATGGCGCGGGATCGGCTTCGAGCTGACCGCCGCGAGCCTCGGCGAAGCGGTCGATCCCGACGCGCACGACCTCTTCTACCTCGGCGGCGGCCAGGACCGCGACCAGCAGCTCTGCGCGCAGGACCTGGTCGACACCAAGCGCGACGCGCTGCACGCCGCCGCCGACCGTGGCGCGATCGTCCTGGGCATCTGCGGCGGCATCCAGCTGCTCGGCGACCATTACGAGCTGGGCGACGAGCGGGTGCCGGGGATCGGGCTGGTGGATCTCAAGACCGTCCGGGCCATCGACGGCACGCGGCTGATCGGCAACGTCGCGATCGAGGTGGAACTGCCCGGCCTCGACGGCCCACGCGTCCTGGCCGGCTTCGAGAACCACGGCGGCCGCACGGCGCTGGGCGCGAACGAGACGCCGCTGGGCCGCGTGCTCAAGGGCCACGGCAACGATGGCCGCTCGGGCTTTGAGGGCGTGCGCCGCGGCACCGTCATCGGCACCTACCTGCACGGCCCGCTGCTGCCCAAGAACGCCTGGTTCGCCGATTGGCTGCTGGCGACGGCATTGGGCGTCGAGCCGGGAGCGCTGGCGCCGCTCGACGACGCGCTCGAAGACGCCGCGCACGCGAGCGCCCGGCGAGCGGCAGGAACCTAGACAACGCATACTCGCGCGCCTTGCACGCGAGCGCCCGGCACGCCGCCGGCGTCTGAGCGGCGCTACTCGCGCGCGTCCGGCGCCGGCCCCTCGTAGCGCGGCAGCCCGTCGTCCGGGATCGCCTCCCAGACCGCCGCGGTCTCCACGCGCTGGTGGTAGCTCGGGCGGATCCCGGGGTCGCCGTCGACGGTGCCGAGCCGGATGCCCAAGACGTCGGGATGCTCGGGGTGTGAGCTGTAGAGCGCTCCGCCGCAGGCGCTGCAGAAGGACTTCAAGAAGCCACCGTCGCCGGGGTCGTAATCACGGATCAGTTCCTCCCCCGCGATCACCCGAAAGCTCCCGGGCGCCACCTTGGCCGATGCCGCTGCTGCCGTGCCGGTCCGGCGCTGGCAGCGGGTGCAGTGGCAATAGCCGGCAGAGACCAGCGGCGACGAGATCTCGTAGCGCACGCCGCCGCAAAGACAACCACCGGTGAGAAGCGCAGACATGCCCTCCAGGATGC
>JBEVLC010000366.1:0-2668 GCA_040509415.1 Baekduia sp.
GATCGCCACCCGATCCCTTGACGATCCAACCAGGATCGCCTGCGGAATCGTGCGGCGCCCAGCATCCACGCTGCGCACGACCACGACCACGCTCGATTTCGCATCAACCATCAAGCGAGGACGGGCGTCAGACGAGACCTGAGCGGGCATGATGGCCTCCTTGCGGATCCTGATCTTTCACGGCTACCTCCTGCGCGGCACTGGCTCAAACGTCTACAACGCGCTGCTGGCCACCGCGCTGGCCCGACAGGGTCACGATGTGCATCTGCTCTGCCAGGAGCGTCGGCCCGAGGATGTCGACGCCGTCGGCGCCGCAGGCGACTGGGATGACGGCGGCGTGTTGCGCGTCCGCGCGATTCGCGACGGGCGTCGCGTGACGACCTACCGCCCCGACGTGGGGCCCGTGCTGCCCGTCTACGTCGCCGACCGCTACGAGGGCGTGCAGGCGCGGACGTTCGCCGAACTCGACGACGCGACGATCGCCGACTACGTGGCGCGCAACGTCGCGGCCGTCGCGGAGGTGGCCGAGCGCGTGGCGCCCGACATCGCCCTGGCCAACCACCTCGTGATGGGTCCGCTGATCCTGGCGCGCGGGCTGCCGGAGCGCGTCCCGTATGCGGTCAAGGTCCACGGCAGCGCGCTGGAGTACGCCGTCAAGCCCCAGCCGGAGCGCTTCCTGCCGGCAGCGCGCGAGGGGCTGGTCCGTGCCCGCACCGTGCTGGTCGGCTCGCGCCACACCGCCGAGTCGCTGTGGGCGGCGATGGAGGACCCGGGGCTGCCGGCCCGCACCCGTCTCGGGCCGCCTGGGGTGGATGTCGAGGCCTTCCGCCCGCGTCCGCGTGCGGAGGCGACCGCAGAGCTGCATGCGCTGGCCGCCGGGCTGGCCGAGGAGGCGCTGGCCGCGCCGCCGGCAGCCGACGGGGGCGACCTGGCGTCCGCGTTCACCCGCGACCCCGCCGAGGGGGCTCGCGCCCTACGTGACCTCGACGGCGAGCGCGACCGCCTCGTGACGTTCGTCGGCAAGCTGATCGTCTCCAAGGGCGTCGACCTGCTGGTGGCCGCCTGGCCGCTTGTGCTCGCGGCGGTTCCGGACGCCAAGCTCGTCGTGGTGGGCTTCGGCGGTTATCGCGACGCGCTGGAGCGCCTCCTGGCCGCGCTGGCGGCCGGCGACCTGGCGACGGTGCGTGGGCTGGCCGCCGAAGGCCGGGCGGCCGAGGGCGGCCCGCACGCGCCGCTGATGCTGCTCGAGGCGTTCCTGGACGACCTGGAGGCCGCGCCCGACCGCGACCGCTACCTGGCGGCGGCCCGCAGGCTCCCTGCGCGCGTCGTGCTCACCGGCCGCCTGGAGCATGAGGAGCTCGCGCCGCTGCTGGCCGCCAGCGAGGCGCAGATCGTGCCCTCGACGTTCCCGGAGGCGTTCGGGATGGTCGCCGTCGAGGCCGCTGCGAGCGGCGCTCTGCCGATCGTCGCCGACCACTCGGGCCTCGGCGAGGTCCGGGCGATCCTCGCCGGCGCGGTCCCGGTCGGCGCGCGAGCGTGGCTGGGCTTCGCGGCGGGGCCGCGCGCGGTGCGCGACCTCAGCGACCGCGTGATCGCCTGGCTGCAGGCGCCGGAGGCCCTGCGCGAGGCGACGCGCGAGGGCTTGGAGACCGTCGCGCGGGAGCGCTTCTCGTGGGACGGCGTGGCCCGCGGGGTGGTCTCCGCGGCCCTTGGCGAGACCGCCGCGCTGCCTGAGCCCTGACGGTTGGTTGCGTTGCCCTCCTGGGTTGCGGTTAGGATCCCCGGCGATCATGGGGAAGAGGATCTTGCCGCGAGCGGCGCTCTGCGCTGCCATCGTCGCCGGTATTCCGGCGCTGTCTGCTTGTGGTGGGGTGAAAGACCCACAGCCCGACGTCGTCGCGGGCAAGCAGCTGTTCGTCCAGAAGTGCGGCTCCTGCCACGTGCTGGCGCGCGCCGGCACCAAGGGCACCACCGGTCCGAACCTCGACGAGGCGTTCCAGCAGCCGATCAAGGAGGACTTCGGCGAGTCGGCGATCCGCGGGGTCGTCCTCAAGCAGATCCTGTACCCGAACCGGCTGCCGAACGCCGACGGCATCAGGATGCCGGCCAAGCTCGTCAGCGGCGAGAAGGCCCACGATGTCGCTGCCTACGTCGCGTCGGTTTCGGCGCGTGGTGGCAAGGACACCGGCCGGCTGGCGACCGCGGTGAAGGCCGCTGGCGGTGGCACGGCGGTCGAGAAGAACGGCGTGCTGAGCATCCCGGCCGATCCGGGCGGCCAACTCGCCTACGCCGCCACCAAGGCCACCGGCACCGCCGGCCCGGTCACGATCGAGATGCCCAACAAGTCCGGCACCCAGCACGACATCGCCATCGCCGGCCTCGGCAAGGGCGAGATCGTCACCACCGGCACGTCGTCCTTCAAGGCGACGCTGGACGCGGGGAAGACCTACACGTACTACTGCTCGGTGCCAGGGCACCGCGCGGCGGGCATGCAGGGGACGCTGACGGTCAAGTAGGGGACGGGGCGGGGCGGGCGCGAGCGCCTGTGGCGCTCAGCTCGCGGCGTTGGCCGCTGCGCGCTGCGTGGTCTGTCGGCACCGAGGGAGTGAGCGTGAGCGGCGCCTCGCGGCCTTGCCGGTCGTCCGTTGGCGCCGGGGCCGGTGGTTCG
>JBEVLC010000367.1:0-6195 GCA_040509415.1 Baekduia sp.
GAGCGCCGGGACCTCGACGAGGCGCTCGGGCCCCCACGCCGACGGCGCCAGGACCTGCGCGCCGGCGGGGTCATAGGCGGCGAGGTAGGCCTCGCCGCGACGGGCGTCGAGGATGGCGAGGACGGGGCCGTTACCTCGCACCGCGCCTAGGGCCAACGCGTGGAGCGTCGAGAGGGCGACGGTCTCGACGTCCAAGCCCTGCGCCAGGGCGCGGGCGGTCGCGACGCCGATGCGGATGCCGGTGAACGTCCCCGGCCCGACGCCGGCGCCGATCCGGGTGAGGTCGCTCCACGAGGCCCCTGCCTCGGTCAGCGCGGCGTGCGCGAGCGGCAGCAGCTGCGTGGTGTGGCCGGGCTTCTCGCCCGCGGCAGGATCGTGGCGGCGCGCGGCCAGCAGCGTGCCGTCGGGCGCAGCGACGCCGACGACGGTCGCTGGGGTCGCGGTGTCCAAAGCCAAGATCATCTGATGGTGATCCTCCGCCGATCGCCGCCGGCGTGCTCGAGCAGGACGCGCGCGGCAATGCGCTCCAGCTGGGGCTCGGCGATCTCCGGCCACTCGACGAACGCGATCGCATCAGGCGTGAGGTAGTCGTCCAGCAGCGCGGGGTCCTCGTCGGCGAGGCCGCTGAGGCGATGGAGATCGAGGTGGGAGATCGGCGGCCGGCCGGGTTGGGTGGGCTGATATCTACGCCCGATCGTGAACGTCGGGCTGGTCACGGGTCCATCGAAGCCCAGCGCGCGGGCGGCGCCGCGCACGAACGTCGTCTTGCCCGCGCCCATCTCGCCTTCGAGCAGGATGACGTCGCCGGGCGCCAGCGTCGCCGCCAGCGCGGCGCCCACGGCCTCGGTCGCGGCCGCGCCGTCGGTGATCTGCGGGCTGTCGCTAGAACCGCTCAGGGGCGTTGCGCATGCGCAGGCCCACGCCGACGAGCAGCAGCACGGCGCCCGCCAGCAGCAGGACGCGCGTGTCGAGCCCGGTGTTCGGCAGGGTCGCGGCCGTGGCGGACGAGGTGGTCGTGCCGGTCGCCGGCGTGCCGGCGGCGGCGCTCGGAGCGCCCGAGCCGCTCGACGCGCCCGAGCCCGAGCCCGAACCGGAGGTCTGCGGGCTCGGCGACAGCGGCTGGAGGTTGCCGTTGGAACCGCCCGAGCCTGAGGAGCCGTCGGATCCCGATCCGGAATCCGAGTTGCCGAGCGGGTCCTCGTACTGCTGGTCTCCTGCCCCCTGAGCGGAGGCCGGCGACGAGACGGATCCGGCTACCGCGCCGACGCCCAGAAGGACGACAACGAGCAGCACGACGATCCGGCGGCAATCGGACGGCACGCGACGACAGTCTAAGGAACTGACGGACGGCCAAACTTCGTCCCTTCCGGCCCGCCAACGAGGTAGCCTCGCGCTGCTCGTGCCCCACGCCGAGAACTCCCGCAACCCGCGGCACATCCTGCTGTTGACCGACCGTGACTGGACGCACCCCCAGGGTGGCGGCACGGGCACGAACCTGTACGGCCAGGTGTCGCGCTGGGTCGCCTGGGGCCACCGGGTCACGGTCATCGCCGGGTCCCACCCCGGTGCCGAGGCGGTCTCCCGTCCGCACGAGCGGCTGACCATCCACCGCATGGGCGGGCGGACGACCGTCTTCGGCCGCGCCGCCATCGCGTCCTGGCGCGGCATCGGGCGCGACGCCGACGTCGTGCTGGAGGTCGTCAATGGCATTGCCTTCTTCACGCCGCTGTGGTGGTGGCTGCGCGCCCCGCGCGTGACGCTGGTCCACCATGTCCATCAGGATCACTACGTCGCCGAGATGGGCAAGCGCGGCCGGCTCGCAGCGCTGGTCGCCGAGCGGCTGCCGCTGGCGACGCTCTACCGCCACCACCCGTTCCTGACGATCTCCGACGCTGCCCGGCGCGACATGGTCGCCCTCGGCATCCCGAGCGAGCAGATCCACGTCGCCTATCTCGGCGTCGAACCCGACGCGTTCGTCGAGACCCAGCGCAACGCGGTCCCGACGCTCCTCTACCTCGGCCGCATCAAGCAGTACAAGCGGCTGGAGATCCTGCTCGACGTCCTGGAGGGCATCCCCGATGCGCGGCTGGAGGTGGCCGGCGACGGCGACCACCGCCCGGTGCTGGAGGAGGAGATCGCTCGCCGCGGGCTGGGCGATCGCGTGACGCTGCACGGCTTCGTCAGCGAGGAGGACAAGCGCGACCTCTACGCACGCGCCTGGGTGAACCTGACCGCCTCCTCGGCCGAGGGCTGGTGCTTGACGGTGATGGAGGCCGCGGGCGCCGGGACGCCAAGCGCGGCGATGGCGGTCGGCGGGCTGCCGGAGTCGATCGTCGACGGGCAGACGGGGTTGCTGGCCGAAACGCCGGCGCAGCTGGCGAGCGAGGTCGCGGCGCTGGTCGCCGACCCGGTGCGCCGCGATCAGCTCGGCGACGCCGCCCGTGTCCGTGCCCGCGGCTTCACCTGGGATGCGACGGCGCAGGCCAACCTCGCGGTGCTCGACCGGGTCGCCGAGACCCAGCGCTCGCGGCTGCGCGACGCGGTGCGCCGCTCGGAGACCGGCGCCGCGGCCGGCCTGGCCGCCGCGACGTTGCTCAACAACGCGATCCAGCTCGTCTTCGTCGTCCTGTTCACGCGGTTGCTGGGCGCCGACGGCTACGGGGCGCTGGCCGCGATCGTCTCCGCCTTCTTGATCCTGATGGTCGGCGGGCAGTCGATCCAGGTCGCCGCCGCGCGTGAGGCGACGCTCGGCCATCTCGGGACCGACGGGCGCCTGCGCGCCACGTTGCAGACGTGGACGCGCCAACTCGTCATCGCGACCGTCGTGCTGGTGGTGCTCGGCGTGGCCATCCGTCAGCCGCTGGCCGACGTGCTGGGCACCCCGGAGCATCCGTGGGCCGTCGCCTGGCTGCCGGCGACCGGCTCGCTGTGGTTGTTGTTGTCCTTGCAGCGCGGGATCCTGCAGGGCTTGGCGCTCTACGGGCCGGTCGGGATGTCGATCATCGGCGAGGCGGGCGCGCGCATCGCCTGCGCGCTGGTGCTGTGGGGCGTGGGGCTCGGCGTCGCCGGCGCCTACCTCGGCAACCCGTTGGCGTTCGTGGTGATCGCGCTGTGGCTCGGGCGCGTGCTGTCGCGGAGGCTCGGCCCGCCCACCCCGTCCTCCTCGCCCGCCGATGCCGCGACGGGCGCCGGCGGGGCGCGACCGCTGCTCGGGCTCGTCGGCGACAACTGGATCCCGATCGTCGGCCTGCTGCTGCTGGCGGCGCTGCAGAACGTCGACGTGATCGTCGGGCGCCATCAGTTCAGCGGCGACAGCTCCGGCTCCTACGCCGCGGCGGCCGTCGCGGCCAAGTCGGTGGTCTGGGTCGCGATCGGCGTCGGGCTGCAGCTGCTGCCCGAGGCGACCCGCCGCGCCGCTGCCGGGCTGGACCCGCGCCCGGCGCTGCTGCGCGCGCTCGCCGTGCTCGCCGCGATCGCGACGCCGGCACTCCTGATCTTCGCGCTCATGCCCCACTTCCTCATGAAGGTCGCCTTCGGCCCCGACCTGACGCTCGCCGCCGACGCGCTGCCGGTCCTCGGCGTCGCGATGACGCTACTGGCCGTCGCGTACCTGACCGTCCAGTACATGGTGGCCTTGGGCGAGCTGAAGTTCGTCTGGGTGCTCGGCGTCGTCGCGATCGTCGAGCCGTTCCTGCTCAGCGCCGGCGACTTCACCCTGCTGTCGTTCGCGACCGTCGTCCTCGGCCTCCAGCTCGTGGCGGCCTCGGCGGTCCTGGCGCTCGGGCTGCGGACTCGGCGGCCGGTGAGGACGACGGCGGCCGTCTGAAGCTCAGACCCGCCGCACGCGGATGACGCAGTTCCAGGAGACGAGCTCGCGCAGGCCTGGGATCTTCATGATGGGCTTGGCCCACGGCCAGTAGCGCGGCTCGACGTCGGTGATCTCCAGGCCGGGGTGGCTGCGCACGAGGCGCAGCGTCGCGCCGATGTGGCAGGCCCAGAGGGTCTCGCCGTAGGCGTGTTTCTCGGGCTTGCCGTGACGCTGCTCGTAGAGGCGGGGGCCCAGTTTCGGCCCGAGGTAGTGGTAGGGCGCCATCAGGTGCCCGCCCCACGGGGAGTACCAGTTGGTCCACGAGATGTAGGCCCAGCCGCCCGGTTTGAGGACGCGCTCGATCTCGGCGACGATCGGCTCGGCGCTCGGCGTGTGCTCGAGCATGTTGGAGCAGAAGACGCCGTCGACCGACCCGTTGCCGAGTGGCAGGGCGCCGGCGTCGCCGAGGACGTAGCCGGGCGGAGGCGCCCCGCCGAGCTCCAGCTCGTCGGTCGAGTTGTCAATCGGGATGACAACGGCGCCGCGATCGCGAAAGGCGTAGGTGTAGTAGCCGGGACCGCAGCCGAGGTCGGCGATCCTCTGACCGCGGAGCGGGCCGTGGTGGGCGTCGAGATCCTCGACGGCGTACGCGGCCAGCAAGTTGTAGAACGGCTCTGGGTCGGCGCGCTCGTTGCGCCACAGGCGCCAGAGGGTGCGAAAGCGCTCGGGTCCCCGAGGCAGGTCGGCGGCGGTCGCGCTCACCGAGAGCACGCTAGTAGGGTCGGCCGTCGCGTGGGCGCCCCTGCCGATATCGAGGGCTGGCT
Source organism: Baekduia sp. (assembly GCA_040509415.1). Lineage (GTDB taxonomy): Bacteria > Actinomycetota > Thermoleophilia > Solirubrobacterales > Solirubrobacteraceae > Baekduia. The sequence goes on from JBEVLC010000367.1 coordinate 4,633, forward strand.
GACCGACGCGCAGGCCGACCGCCTGCGTGCCGCGGCACAGCGGCTGGACGCCGGCGCGACGGTCGTGGAGATCGGCTCCTTCCACGGGAAGTCTGCGGTCGTGCTCGCGGCGGCGGCGCCATCCGGAGCCCGCGTCGTCTGCATCGATCCGCACCTCGGCTCCGACCGCGGTCCGCAGGAGTACGCGGCCGACCACCAGCGCGGCGAGGGCGACTACGAGGCCTTTCACGCCAACCTCGCGCGTCACGGCGTGACCGACGTCATCGAGCACGTCCGCGCGCTGAGTGCCGCGGCGCTCGATGCGGTCGACGGCCCGGTCGACCTGCTCTACGTCGACGGCGCGCACCGCTTCCGCCCGGCCAGCGACGACCTCGTCAGCTGGGGTGGCCGCGTGCGTCCGGGCGGGACGATGCTCGTCCACGACGCGTTCTCCTCGATCGGCGTCACGCTCGCATTGCTGCGCCATGTCGCCTTCGGCGCGTGGACCTACGTCGGCCGGTCGGGCTCGATGGCGGAGTACCGGCGCGAGCGTGGCGGCCCGGCCAGCGCGCTGCGCCAGCTGGCCCAACTGCCGTGGTTTGCCCGCAACCTGGTGCTCAAGGCGCTCATCCTCGCCCGCGTCCGGCGCGGGCCCTGGCCTTACTGATCGTCGCCCGGCGCCGATCCGGGTCGCGAAATGACTGTATGTTGATCATTAGGCGCCCCGGACCGCGGGCCAGAGCGCTGGGCGCGCAGCGTCCGCACCAGGAGTAGCGCAAGCGCGACCAGGGCGGCCAGGGCCATCCAGTGCGCGGCCAGGCGATTGGCGGCGAAGTCGGTGCTGTTGCCGCCGCGGCCCTCGTCGCCGTGGATGATCGCGGCGGCGACGTAGGCCAGCGGCACGCCGACCCCGAGCAGAAGCGCTGCGACGGCGCCGAGCGCGCGGTCGCTGATGCCGCGCCAGCCGATCACCGCGAACGCGACGGCCGCCACCGCTCCGGCGCGCAGGCCGAAGGCCAGCCCGATCGCCACGACGGCGGTGAGGGCCGGCAGGAGCGCGAGATGCCCCCGCACGTCGGCCGGCGGGAGACGCAATGGCTGCGGGCCGGTCGCGGCGCCGGCCTCGCGGCGCCGGCGCCGTCGGCCGAATCCGACGAGCGTCACCAACAGCAACAGCGCGCAGCCGACCAGCGAGATCAGGTAGCCGGCCGTCGCGGCGCGTTGCAAGTTGTAGGTGAAGTCGACCGAGCGGCAGCCGGCCGTGACCGGCCACGCGTTGGCGTAGCCCTGCATCGGTCGCGGCGTGCCGAGGTCGCGACCATCGCACGTCGCCCGCCAATGTCGGTCATAGCTCTCGCCGAAGACCAACCACGACGGCGCGTCGACGGCGATCCGCACCCCACGACGCGCGTCCGCCGACGGCGTCCCGCTGTCGAGCACGCGACCGGACGCGACCGTCCTCGCAGTCCCGGGCGTCGAGGGACGACTCAACCGGTCATATACCGGTTCAGTCGTCCCTCGATGGCTCGTCAGCGACTGCTGGCCGACGCTCGCGGGAGGCGACGCCAGCCGCAGCGCGTCAAC
>JBEVLC010000368.1:0-15922 GCA_040509415.1 Baekduia sp.
ACGAGGACGCGCCGCTGGATCCGGCGCCGCCGCGCGCGCAGCGCGCGTCGCTGGCGGCGATCCGCGAGCTGGAGGCGCTGGTCGGCGGCGCCGACGGCGTCGAGGGCGTGGTGCTGCGCTACGGCGGCTTCTACGGGCCGGGAACGAGCCTGAGCGCCGACGGCGAGCTGACCGAGCTGGTGCGCAAGCGGCGGCTGCCGGTGGTCGGCAGCGGCGATGGGCGCTGGTCGTTTACCCACATCGACGACGCGGCCGGCGGCGTGCTCGCGACGCTGGGACCGGACCGCCCGGCCGGCACGTACGCGATCGTGGATGACGAGCCGGCGCGAACGGCCGATTGGCTCCCGGCCTTGGCGTCGGCGATCGGGGCGCCACCGCCGCGACACGTGCCGGCGTGGCTGGGGCGCATCGCGGCCGGCGAAGCGGCGGTGACGATGATGACCGCGTCGCGTGGTGCCTCCAACGAGCGCGCGGCCGACGTGCTGGGGTGGACGCCGCGGTGGCCGACGTGGCGCGAGGGCTTTCGCGAGGGGCTGTAGGATCAGAGAATCCTGACACTCAGCGGAATAAACTTGAGTCTAAATCAATGCCGACATTCTGTGTTTCTTAACGGCGTTAGGGTTAAAGGCCAAAGAGCAAGACACTCTCGTTCGAAATTCTCGACAACGTGTGAGAGAATCTCAGCTGTGAGTCTCGGCTCAGGCCGAGAGCTATTGCGGCCCCGAGGCGCCAGTGCCAACGACGCGCTTCGGGGCCGTTCACTCACTAAGCGCCTGGTCGGGGTCGGGCCGGGCTACTCCGAAGCAGCCGCGTTGGCCTGCTCGCGCTCTCGCAGCTCGATGCGACGGATCTTGCCGGTCAGCGTCTTGGGCAAGTCCTCCACGAACTCGACCCGTCGCGGGTAGGCATAAGCCGACAGGCGATCGCGGACGAAGGCCTTGATCTCGTCGCCGAGCGCCTCGGACGGCGCGTGGCCCTCCACGAGCACGATGAAGGCCTTGACGATCGTGCCCCGCCGCTCGTCGGGCGCCGCGACCGCGGCGGCCTCGCGCACCGCCGGATGCTCGATGCACGCCGACTCGACCTCGAAGGGCCCGATCCGGTAGCCCGCCGAGATGATCACGTCGTCGGCACGGCCGGCGTACCAGATGTAGCCGTCCGCGTCGGCGGTCGCGGCGTCCTTGGTGTGAAACCAGTCGCCGCCGAAGGTCTCGGCCGCCGCAGCGTCGTTGTTCCAGTAGCCGAGCGGGTAATGCGGGTTGGAGCGGGCTCGTAGGCAGATCTCGCCGCGCTCGCCCTGGGCGACCTCCTGCTCATCCTCATCGAGGATGCGGACGTCCCAGCCGGGCATCGGACGGCCCATCGAGCCCTCCCGCACCTCCATCCAGGGGAAGTTCCCGCACAGCGGATAGGACTCGGTCAACCCGTAGTAGTCGAGCACGGTCAGCCCGTACTGCTCGCGAAACCAGCGGATCGCTTCCGGGTTCAGCGGCTCGCCGGCCGAGCAGACGCGGCGGAAGTCGCACGGGTAGCGCGTGGCCGCGTCCTCGATGGCCATCATCGAGCGCATCGCGGTCGGCGTCGTGAAGACGTTGGTCACCTCGTTGCGGCTGAGGAAGTCGAGTTGCCCTTGCGGGTCAAAGCCGCCTTGGCGTTGCAGGACGACCTGGATGGCGCCCAGCCGCCACGGTCCCAGCAGCGGCGCGATGCCCGCGGCCCACGCCCACTCGCCCATGCCGTGGAAGCGCTCGCCGTCGGCGACCTCGTGGCAGAGCTCGAACTCGTTGTGGGCCAGCAGGTAGCGGTGGGCATGCACGATGCCCTTGGCCAGGCCCGTCGTTCCCGAGGTGTAGTACAACTGCGCCGGCTCGTCGGCGGCGCTGTCGTAGGACACCATGTCGGTCGGCGCGCCCGTCAGCAGGCCGTCGCCTTCATCGATGACCAGCAGCTCGCCGACCGTCTCCCCCACGTGCCTGCGGAAGCGCTCGGCGTTCGCCTTGTCGGTCACGAGGACGCGCGGCTTGGAGTCCTTCAGGCGGTGCGCGATGCCGTCGTCGCCGTAGAGCACCGACATCGACAGCAGGATCGCGCCGCGCTTCCACGTGCCGAAGAAGATCGCCGCCGTCTCCGGCGTCGGCGGCAGCACGACCGCGACCCGCTCGCCCGGATCGACCCCGTGCTCGCCGAGGACGTGCGCCGCCTGGTTGGCGAGATCCTGGATCTCGCCCCAGTTCAGCTCCCGGCGCGCGCCGTCGAAGCGCTCCCACACCATCGCCGGCTTGTCGCGCGGGTGCTTGTCGCAGACGTCCTGGGCGATGTTGTAGCGCTCGGGGACGTGCCATTGATGCTGCGCGACCAGATCTTCGTAGCGACCCATGGGAGGCGAACCTACTCCTCGTCGGCGCGCTCTTTGATCTTGTCCTGCAACTGCGCCATGACATCGGGGTCGCGCAGCGTCGTCACGTCGCCCAGCTCACGCCCCTCGGCGATGTCCTTCAGCAACCGCCGCATGATCTTGCCGCTGCGGGTCTTGGGGAGGTCGTCAGCCCAGATGATGCGCTTGGGCCGGGCGAGCTTGCCGATCCGCACCGCGACGTGCTCGCGGAGCTCGGCGACCAGCTCGTCGGTGCCCTCGAGGTCGCCTTCCAGCGTGACGAACGCGGCGACCGACTGGCCGGTGTCCTCGTCGGTGGCGCCGATCACGGCGGCCTCGGCGACTTTTCCGTGCGAGACGATCGCGCTTTCGATCTCCGCCGTCGACATCCGGTGGCCGGACACGTTGAGCACGTCGTCGACGCGGCCGATGACCGAGATGTAGCCCTCGTCGTCCTGCTTGGACGCGTCACCCACCAGGTAGGTCGACGGGCGGGCGGGCCATTTTTCCCAGTAGGTCGAGACGTAGCGGTCGTCGTCGCCATACAGGGTGCGCAGCATCCCCGGCCACGGCTGCGACAACGACAACAACCCTTGGGTCCCGTGCGAGACCTCCTCGCCCTCCTCGTCGAGCACCGCCGCACTCACACCCGGCAGCGGCGTCCCCGCGATCCCCGGCTTCATCGCCTGGGCGCCGGGCAAGGTGGTGATCATGATCCCGCCGGTCTCGGTCTGCCACCACGTGTCGACCACCGGGCAGTTGCCGCCGCCGACGACCTTCCAGTACCAGAGCCAGGCCTTGGGGTTGATCGGCTCGCCCACCGATCCCAGCAACCGCAACTTCGACAGGTCGGCTTTCTCGACGTGCTCGACGCCCCACTTGATACACGCGCGGATCGCCGTTGGCGCCGTGTAGAAGATGGTGGTGTCGGTCTTCTCGGCCAGCTCCCACCAAATGCCCTTGTGCGGGTAGTCGGGCGCGCCCTCGTACATCACCGACGTCGCGGCATTCAACAGCGGCCCGTAGACGATGTAGGAGTGGCCGGTGATCCAGCCGACGTCGGCGCTGCACCAGTAGACGTCGGACTCGGGCTTAAGGTCGAAGACGTGCTTATGCGTCCAGGCCACGTGCGTCAGGTAGCCGCCCGTGGAGTGCAAGATGCCCTTCGGCTTGGCCGTCGAGCCGCTGGAGTACAGGATGAACAGCGGGTGCTCGGCGTCGAGCTCGGCCGGCGGACACGACGCGTCGGCCGCCGCCAGCGCCTCGTCCCAGAAGACGTCGCCCTCGCCCATCGGGCAGTCGATCCCGGTGTGGCGCACGACGAACGTCGTCGCCACCGGCATCCCGACGTCATCCACCGACTGCTTGACCGGCGCCGTCTTGCCCTTGCGGCGCGCGCCGTCGACCGTGATCAGCGCCTTGGCGTCGGAGAACTCCATGCGCTCCTTGACGCTCTCAGCGGAGAACCCGCCGAAGACGACGTTGTGCGGCGCGCCAATGCGCGAGCAGGCGAGCATTGCCACGACGACCTCGGGGATCATCGGCAGGAAGATCCCGACCACGTCGCCCGCGCCGACGCCATGGTCCTTCAGCGCGTTGGCGGCCCGCTGCGTCTGCTCCAGCAGCCACGCGTAGGTGATGTCGCGCGACTCGCCCTCCTCGCCGCGCCACTTGAATGCGACCCGCTCACCGAGACCCGCCTCGACGTGGCGGTCCAGGCAGTTGTAGGAGGCGTTGGTCGTGCCGCCCTCAAACCACTTGTAGAACGGCGGGTTCTCGTCGTCGAGCGCGCGCTGGGGCTCGGAGAACCAGTGCAGGGCACGCGCCTGCTCGTTCCACCACCCGACGGGATCCTTGGCCGCCGCCTCGTGCACCGAGAGATCCGTGATCAACGCGTTGGCCTTGAACGCCTCCGGCGGCTCGAAGCGCTCCTGCTCGAGCAGCTCGGCCAGCTGACGTTCCAGATCGGTCGTCGTCCCCGCCATGTTCGCGGTCCCCTCGGTCGGTTGGTGGTCTTTTGCCCGCGAACGAGACATACCACGCGACCACCGTCGCCGCCAAGCGAGATGCACACCGGGCACCGCCACCCGGCAGGGGGATGCTGCGCGCGGCTAGCGGCGCTTGCGCTTCTTGCGCGCCGACGTCGCCGGGCTCGCGACGCCATCGGACGGCGAGCCGTTCGGCGCCGCCACCGGCTCGGGCGCCTTGGCGTAGCCGCCCCCGCCGCGGGCGCGGTCCTTGGCCTCGCGGATCTCCTGCTGGGTCGGCCACGGGCGCGCCTCACCGTCGTCCCACGCAGCCGGAACGCCGGCGCCCGGCCAGCGGCCCAGCAGCAGCACGCCGACCATCCCGAGCCAGAACGCCTGGACGATGAACGTCGGCGAGCCCGAGAGCGGGCCGAGCAGGATCAGCGCGCCGACGATCGCGCCGAGGACGCCCAGGAAGCGCGTGAGCAGGCCGACGCGCATGGCGCCGAGCGCGATCAACACGAACGCGGCGGCCAGCGAGAGCGAGCCGAAGAAGCCGACGCCGCTGGCCGCGACGACGACACCGCCGCGCAGCGCCTCGTGCGCTGCCTTCGTGCCGTGATCGGCCGAGGAGGCGAAGTCGCTGGCGCTGATCATCACGGCGATCTGCAGCACGATCGCGGCGAGCGCGCCGGCGCCCGCGCCGATGATCGCGAGGATCCGGGCCATCCGCCCCGTGTTCGCACCGCGCACGACCGACGCGTCGAAGAGGAAGACGAGCAGCACGCCGATCAGCGCGATCGAGAGGCCCTGGCAGACCGCGACCACCAGCAGCGAGAGCGCGTGGTCGTCGATGAAGAGGATCTGCGCGGTGCGCAGCCCGTCGCGCCCGATCGGCACACCGGACGCATCGCGCAGCGAGTCCAGCAGGTAGACGCGCGGGAAGTCGGCGTAGATCGACTGCGGCAGCACGCCGGCGATGACCGCGAGGACCGCGGCGGCGAGCGCGGCCAAGCCGACGCGCGGCTTCTGCACCGCCTCGCGGGCGACGATCTGCTCCGGCGTCACCACCGGGACCGACTCAGCTGCGGCCATCAGACAGCGAGCGCTGGTCGTCGTGGCCGAGGCGGCTGGGCATGATCAGCTCAGGCTCCTCGCGGTCGACGGTGCGCGACAGGCGATCGCCTGCGGCAAGCACGAGATCGAGCGCCGGGGCGACGACCCGCAGGCCCGCCTCGATGCGGCCACGCCAGAGCACCTGAGAAGACGAAAGCTGCGCCACGAGCCCGGATCCTACCGGCGCGGCGGTCGTGGGCCCTCGCCGAACTTACTGCAGCCCAGCGCGCGCCTCGCGCACGAGCGTGACCGCCTCGGGGAAGACCGTGGCCATCACCCCGCGAATCTGCTCGGCCTGCTCGGCCGTCGTGCCCTGGATGTTGACGCGGTTGACCGCTGCCACCGTCATCTGCACGGCCAGGCCGATCGCGTTGTCGGCCCACGCCAGGCGCTGCTGACCCTGCATCTGGTCTGCGAACTCCGCCATGCGGCGCTGCAGCTCATCCGGGTCGCCGAAGAGTCCTCCAAAACCTTCCATGGACCTCAGGGTACCGGCTGCCCGGCCGCGGCCCGCTCGGCATCGCGATGCTCGCGCCCGGCGGCGATGACCTCCTTGAAGGACCGGAATTTGAACACCGTCACCAGCGCGAAGAAGCCGACCGCGAGGCTGAACGCGGCGATCGCGATCTGCTGGCCGACCGAGTACGCCGCCACCGTCGCGCCCGCCGCCGTCCCGGCGAAGACCTTCACGAGGAACGCCTGCTGGACGCCCGCGCCGCCGGGGGTGAACGGCACGCATGCCGCCACCGCGTTGACGCCGAGGACCAAGAGCACGTTCTTGACCGAGCCGCCGATGTGAAACGCGTCGAGCAGGAACCAGAAGGCGGCGAAGCGAAAGCACCAGCCGCCGAACTGGACCAGCCAGACCTCGCGGAAGTAGCGCTTGCGATCGAAGATGATGGTCAACCCCTGGCGCACGCGCGCCCAGAAGGCCTTCACCTTGGTGCTCAGCAGCGCGAAGCCGACGAGGCCGGCGATGGCCGCCGCGGTGAGCACGAACAGCAGGAAGCGCGGGTGCGAGGCGAAGAAGCTGAGGTCGAAGGCGCCGAGCTTGGAGAAGTCCGGCGGCTTGGGGAAGACGCCCTGGCTGAAGGCGAAGGCCAGGATGAACAGGCCCATCGAGGCGTCGAAGCCGAACTCCACGAAGAACGCGGCGGCGATCGCCGAGTAGGTCGAGTTCGGGATCGAGGTCTTGACCAGGAAGAGCTTGATGACGTCGCCACCGCGCGCCGGCACGACGTTGTTGAAGCCGTAGGCGGCGATGTAGGCGCCCCAGATCCGCTTGAACTCGATCTTCTCGGTCGGGTAGGCGGCGCGCAGCACGTGGTAGAAGGCGCGCGAGCGGATCGTGAGGTAGGTGCCAAAGCACAGCAGCCCGAGCGCCAGCGCACCCCAGCGGATGTCGGCGAGGTTGCCGAAGAACTGCCCGACCGCGTCGAAGAAGTCGCCAAGTCCGGCGAGTATCAGAGCGGCGCTCACCCCCGGGAGGGTACGAGTCCGACCGCGGCCAGGACGGCGTCATCGGCCAGCGAGGCGGCGATGAGGTCGGCCGGCGGGATCGCCATGTCGGGCAGGTAGGGCACGCCGATGACGGTCAGCCCCGCTGCCTTGGCGGCCTGCGCGCCGGTGGGCGAGTCCTCCAGGCCGACTGACGCGGCCGGGTCGGCGTGCAGCAGACGGCAGGCTTCGAGGTAGATGTCGGGCGCGGGCTTGGGGTGGGCGACCTCGTTGCCGGCAACGGTGACCGCGAAGCGCGACGCCATGCCGGCGGTCTGCAGGACGAGGTCCAGGAAGACGCGCGGCGAGTTGGAGGCGACCGCGACTGGGATGCCGGCGGCGGTCAGCGCGTCGACCAGCGCGACGGCACCGGGGCGTGGCTCCACGTCGTGGGTCGCCTCGGCCATCACGCGGTCATGCAGCTCGGCCATCAGCGCGAGACCTTCGCCCGGGCGGTCGAGCATGACCTCCAACTTGCTCGCAGCGATCGTGTGCGAAGAGCCGATCAGGTCGCGCTTGTGCTCCATCGTGAACGTGGAGCCATGGTGGGCGAACAGCGCCTCCTCCGCGCGCGTCCACGCCGTCTCGGTGTCCAGCAGGAGGCCGTCGTTGTCGAAGACGACGGCCTGGGGCGGGGAGGCGAGGGTCACCTCCGGCACCCTACGAGACCGCTCAGCGCGGCTCGCGCCAGAGGAACCAGACCGGTGGTCCCTTGGGCAGGCGGATCTGGTCGATGGCCGTGAAGCCGTGGCGGCCGTAGAACGCGAGGTTGGCCTCCTTGCCGGTCTCCAGGTAGGCCGGCAGGCGCTCGCGGTCGCAGAGGTCGAGACCGGGACGGATCAGCTGCGAGCCGATGCCCTCGCCCTGGCGTTCCGGGTCGACGCCGATGACGGCGAGGTAGAGATGGCGCTCGGCGGGATGGCGCGCCTCGACCTGGCCGAGGCCGCGCAGGATTCGCGGCAGCCGCGGCAGCACGCCGGGCAGCGTCAAGCGCAGCAGGCTCAGCGTCTCGCGCGTGTCCTCACGCCAGCGCCCGGGCAGCGCCCACAGCGCCGCGCCGCCACGCCCGTCGTCGGTCGTCCAGCTCACGTCCTGCCCCTGCAGCCGTCGCAGCTGCCAGCGAAAGAAGCGCTCCGACCACATCGGCCGCCGCTCCTCGCGCGCATAGACCCACTGCGTGACCGGATCGTCGGCGAAGGCACGCGTCAACGTGCCCGCCAGCGCGTCGACGTCGTCGTCTCCTACCAGGCGGACGGCCATCCGCCCGACTGTACGCATGTTCTGCCCAGGCCGTGCGGACGAGCCCCTGGGCGAGTCCGCGCCCGGAACCCGGCCCTCTGGGCCGGTGTTACGCGCCGTCCGCGTTGATCTTGGCGATCAGCTCGCCGAGGACGCGCTCGGCGTCCTCGTTGGCGACCTGGCAGGTGCCGGCCGCGCTGTGGCCACCGCCGCCGTAGGCGAGCATGAGCTTGCCGATGTCGGTGGCGCTGGTGCGGTTCAGGATCGACTTGCCGGTGGCGAAGACGGTGTTGCGCTCGTGCAGGCCCCAGAGGATGTGGATCGAGATGTTGCACTCGGGGAAGAGCGCGTAGACCGTGAAGCGGTTGGTCGCGAAGATCTTGTCCTCGTTGCGGAAGTCGAGCACGACGAGGTTGCCGTGCCGGGTGCCGCAGCGAGCGACCTGGTCGATCGCCTGGTCGGCGTGCTCGCGGTAGAGCTCGACGCGCTCGGCGACGTCGGGCGTCTGGAGGATCTCTTCGATCGACTTCGTGGTGATGTCGTCGATCAACTGCATCATCAACTGGTAGTTGGAGATGCGGAACTCGCGGAAGCGGCCAAGGCCGGTGCGGGGGTCCATCAGGAAGCTGATGTAGTCCCAGCCCTGAGGCTCCAGGATCTCCTCGCGGGTGAAGTCCGCGGCGTCGGCCTTGTCGACGGCGGCCATGATGTCCTCGCCGACGAGCTGGAAAACGGCAGCGCCACCGAAGTGGTCATAGACCACGCGCGCGGCGGACTTGGCGCCCGCGACGATGATGTGGTTCTCAGGCGAGTCGGTGACGCGGATCGTCTCGCTGTCGTGGTGGTCGAACGACAGGTGGACGCCCTCGGCGTAGGGCAAGTTGGTGGTGATGTCGCGATCGGTCAGCTCGACCTTGCCATCCTGCATGTCCTTGGGGTGGACGAACAGGATGTCGTCGAGGATCCCCAGCTCCTTGAGCAGCGCGGCGCACACCAGCCCGTCGAAGTCGGAGCGGGTCACCAATCGGTATCGCTCGGCCACCTGCGTCGTCATGCGGAGAGTCCCTGTCCCTTTGCCAAAGTCGTCACGGTCGTTCTTCAGGGTCGTCGGCAGCGCTGCCCGATTCCTGAACGCGCGGCGTCGCCGACGGGACCGCGGCCTACGCGTCGGGGTGCTGCTCGAGGTAGTCGAGGTAGACCGGGCGCAGCGCGTCAGAGAGCTTGCCATCGTCGTCGCGGAACGTGTCGGCGACCTGGCCGGACCAGTGGGCGACGTCGTAGTCGGCTTGGTCCTCCTGGCCGGCAGCGGCGTTGGCGGCCGGCACCATCGTCATGAGCTTCCACAAGAACTTGGCGTCCAGGTGCTTCTTGGCGCGGCTCACCGCGCGGTCGTGAAGCTCCTTGGAGGAGAGCTGTTCCAGGTCTTCGCGGCGCGTCATGGGCTCCGACTCTAGTGCGATCGAGCGCGGAGCTGGCAGGATGCCGACATGGCCGTGGCCAAGAACCAGTGCGCCACCTCGTTCGGTGGGCTGTACGAGTTCTACATCGAGCGGCCGTGGCTGGCAGGGGCGATCAGCCGCTGCGTCTGGGGCATCGACGTGGGCGCGATGTACGCGAGCATGGAGGTCATCGGCCGCCAGCCCGATGGCGCGACCATCGTCGACGTGCCCTGCGGCGGCGGACTCGCGCTGCGAGCGCTGCGCCCGGCCCAAGACGTCCGCTACGTCGCGGTCGACATCGCGTCGGCCATGCTGGCGCGGACGCAAGCCAAGGCCGCCGCGCGCGGCCTGCGCTCGGTCGAGACGGTCGAGGCCGACATGCGCCACCTGCCGCTGCCCGATGCGAGCGCCGACCTGCTCGTCTCCTACAGCGGGTTGCACATGATCAACGATCCGGAGCTCGCGATCTCCGAGTTCGCTCGCGTGCTCAAGCCGGGCGGCCGCCTCGTCGGCAGCAGCTTCGTGGCCGCGGGGAGTCGCCGCTTGCGGCTGCTATTCGGCGCGGCAGCGCGCCGCGGATACGCGGCCCCGCCTGCCGACGGCGCGGCGATCGCGGGATGGCTGAGGGCGGCCGGTCTCACCGATGTCGAGCTCAGCGGACGCGGGTTCGTCGTGTTTGACGCACGACGCGCCTAGCGCCTAGGCCGGCGCGTTCAGCTCGCCGAGGATCGTGAGGACGTCCTCGTCGTGGGTCTCGGGGTGGGCCTTGAAGGCACGGCGGACGATGCCCTCTTCGTCGATGATGAACGTGGCGCGCTTGGCGCCCCAGAAGGTCTTGCCGTACATGGACTTCTCGACCCAGACGCCGTAGGCCTCGCAGACCTCGTGGTGCTCGTCGGCGAGCAGCTCGAAGTTGAGGTCCTGCTTCTCGGCGAACTTCTTGACGGCCTTAACCGGGTCCGGAGAGACGCCGAGCACGACGGCGCCGGCGCGCTCGTAGTCGATCTCGTGGTCGCGAACACCGCAGGCCTGGGTGGTACAGCCGGGCGTGTTGGCCTTCGGGTAGAAGTACAACACGACCTTGCGGCCGTGAAAGCTCGAGAGGCGGACGGGGTTGCCCGACTGGTCGGGAAGCTCGAAGTCCGGGGCCGGCTGGCCCTCCTTGATCTTGCCCATGACCTAGATGATAGGCCCGGTCATTTGAGCAGCCGCGACAGGCGGCGGTCCTTCAACACGCGATCGCCGGTCTGGTCGTGCGGGCAGTAACAGAGCACGTAGGACTCGTAGTGGACGGCCTCGATCGTCGTCTGACAGCGCGGGCACGGCTCGCCGGCGTGGCGATGGACCTCGAGCGGCAACGGCAGCTTGTCGGGGATCGGCAGCGTGACGACCTCCTCGTAGTGCTCGATCGCCCCGCCCAGGCGCTCGAGGATCGCGGCGCGCAGCGCGCCGGCCTCCTCGGCATCGAGATCGTTGGCGCGCTTGAACGGCGACAGCTTGGCCGTCCACAGGATCTCGTCGACCCACGAGCGCCCGATGCCCGTGATCACGCGCTGGTCGCGCAGCGCGGCCTGCAGCGGGCGCGCGCCGACGGGCGCCAGCAGCGCCGCGAGATCCTGCGGTGGATCGGGCCACGCCTCAGGACCGAGCTTGGCGACCGCCTCATCGGCAGCAAGCCCCTCCGGCGTGAGCACCTTGACCCACGCCGCCTGCTTGGTGCCGAACTCGCGCAGGCGCAGCTCGCGCTCGCCGCTGCCGCCATCGACCCGGATCAGCAGACGCGAGGTGCGATCGCGCAGCGACGCGCGCTTGTCATACAACTGCAACCGCCCGGCGCTCATCAGATGAACAAGGACGTGGAGATCGCCGGAGATGTCGATGACGGCGTGCTTGCCGATCCTCCGCACGCCCTCGATCTGGCGCCCGTCGAGCGCGTGCAAGGGCGGGTCGAACGTCTTGAGCGCGTTGATGCCCGGCGCGAGCGTCGACTCGATCGTGGCGCCGGTGAGCGCCTCGCTCAGGCGGCGGGCGGTGATCTCGACCTCGGGCAGCTCGGGCATGGGCGGCCCTGATGGTAGAAGGCCCCGCCTGCTCTACGGCCCCGGCCAGCGCAGCGAGCCGGTGGCGTCGGGGCGCTTGCAGAGGATCGCGACGGTCGCGGTGCTGTCGCGAGGCAGTGGCGCGCTGCGCAGCCGGATCCGCGCCGAGCGGCTCAGGCCGATGATCGTGTCCGGCGTGTAGCCGGTGTCTACCCGCGCGCCGCGCGGCGAGAGCAGGTCGGCGACGGCGAGGCCGGCCGGGCAGCCGAGACGCAGGTCGGGATGGACCCGGACGCCCGCGCGCAGCGCGACGGTGCGACGGACGACCGCGGTCCCACGCGGCAGCGCCATCCCGCGCGCCACGCCCGCGGCCGGCAGCGCAGGGCTGTGCAGCGCGGTGGGCGCCGGATCGCCCGCCTGGAAGATCTCCGGCGCCGCGGCGATCCCGCCCGCGACGCCGAGGGTTGCAAGGGCCGCGGCCGCGCCGGCCTTCGACGCGGCGCCGTGGCCGCCGGCGAGCTTGATCGCTCCCACGCCCACGCCACCGAGCAGGAGCAGCGGTGCCGGTGCCAGCAGCGCGAATGCCCGCCGCTCGGCGCGCAGCGCGGTCCGGAAATCGCGGCAGGCGCCGCAGGCCGCGAGGTGACGTAGCGCCCGTGCGGGCGCGCGCCGGCGCGCGTCATGGGCGGCGACGAGCTCCTCGCGAACGAGCGCGCACGGCGTCCCGCGCCCGACCTCGAGCTTGGTCAGCCCCACGCGAGCGCGGTGGACGAGCGACCGCACCGCGGGCTCGCTCAGCCCCAGCTCGGCCGCGAGCTGCGCGTGGCTGACGCCATCGAGCTCGCGCCGGACGAGCGCGTGGCGCTGGCTCTCGGGCAGCACCGCGAGGTCGCCGAGCAGCTCGCGTAGGCGCGCGCGCCGCTCGGCGGCGACCGCCGGCTCCTGGTGGACGGGCCCCGTGACGCGCTCACCGGCGACGGCCAAGTCCACCGTGTCGGTCCGCACGCGACTCAGCTCGTCCAGGCAGCAGTTGCGGACCAGGCGGTAGAGCCACGGGCGCAGGTCGATCGGGCGGTCGTCGCGCAGCAGCGCGCGATAGGCGCGCAGCAACGCCTCCTGCACGACGTCCTCGGCCACGCTGCCCTGCGCGCCGAGCACGCGCTTGGCAAAGCGCACCAGCCGCGGCCGGTAGCGCTCACCGATCGCGTCGAAGGCCCGGGCGTCGCCCGCGCGCAACGTCGCGATCAGGCGCTCGTCGCTCAGCGCCGGGCGGCCGGGCACAGCGCCTTCTCCGAGATCCAGCCGACGAGCCCGGCACGCGACCGGATCAGCGCCCAGCGCGCGACGCCCTCGTGCAGGACCGTCACGCGCTGGGGCCGGAAGAGGTAGCCGATCGCGTACCCGTCGGGGCTGTCGCGCACGGCGGTGACGTCGCGGCAGAGCGCGCGCGACTGCGCCGCGCGCTCCTTCGCGGATGCGGCCGTCGGCGCCGCCAGCATCATCGCCAGCAGCGCCGCGACGATCAGCGCGTTACGGCTGCAGCAGGACACGCGCGTGCGTCGTGAGCGTCGTCGGGCCCGCGAGGTTGCCCGCCGCGAGCGTCACCACCATCTCGACGCCGCCGCGCGGGTCGCCCGCGACCCGGTAGCGCATCCCGGCGAGCGTCACCGTGACCGAGTTGTCGTTGATGACGTTCGCGCGCTTGGCCTTGACCTTGTGGCGCGGCTTGACGGGGATCGGGCGATGCTCCCGGCGGGCCCTGCGCGCGGCCCTGGCCACCGCGCTGTTGGGGCCGTCGATTTTCGGGTTGACGTACCAGTTCCACCCGATCGCGCGGCACGAGCGCCCCTCCAGCTGCTGCGCGCTGCCGACCACGGCGTTGCTGTCGGGCAGGATCCACGCGCCGGAGGCGTCCTGGACGGCGGCGTCGGGCCGGTCGCCGCGGAAGTTCGTGGTCGCGTCCCCGATCCAGCCGAAGCCCAGCAGGCCGGCCGCCGCGAGGTCCATGCCGGGCCCGACGAGGTCGTAGCCCCAGCACGGGACCTGGAAGTGATGCGCGGAGCCATCCAACGCCGGGATCGCCATGGCGAACGTCTGCGTCGTGTTCGGCGCCAGCGTGAAGGTCTGGTCGTAGCGCGCGACCGGGTAGGGCGCGACGTACTGGTTCATCTTGCCCGCCGTCACGTAGCCGGCCTGTGCCGCTGTCGGGACGAGCAACGTGGCCGCCGCGAGGACGGTGGCGAAGATGGTGCTGGACCTGCGCATCGAGGGGACTCCTCCGTGTGTTCAGTGCGATCTGCATCCTCCACAACTGGAGGTGCTCGATGCACGTGACGGAGTTTGTTCCGACGATCAGGTCAGCAGCACGTCATACGCGCGTTGCGTGCGCCGCAGCCGGCAGGCGTCCGGCCCGCAGGTCGCGGCCAGCAGCTCGACCGTCACGCGGCCTGAGCCCTCGCCGAGCGCGAGGTCGATCGAGACCGGGAGCGCGCTCGCCGTCCAGGAGGTCGGCTCGCGCAGCAGGCCGGGCACGTCGGCGACGGCCCGCACGCGGATCGGCGGCCCGCTGGCGGGGTCGAGGTCGTCATCTCCGGGATCGAGGTCGATCGAGACCGGGAGCGTCGAGCCGGCGGGCTGCACGATCGTCCCGGCGACCGACGCGGGCTGACCGGCCGGCGTGTCGACCGACGACGGGCGGCCGACGTCGAGCGCGACCGCCCGCGCGCGCAGCGGATCGACGCGCACGATGCGGTGGTTGCCGGTGTCGGCCACGAGCAGGCGGCCGTCGGGCAGCGCCGCGATCCCGCCCGGCTCGGCGAAGCCCTCGACCGGGACGGTCCACAGATGCGCGCCGCGCCAGACGCGGATCGCGTTGTTGAAGGTGTCGGCGATGTAGAGCTCGCCGCCCGTGCCGAGCGTGAGGCCGAGCGGATGCTGCAGCCGCGCGCGCTCGCGGTCGCCGTCCTCCTCGCCCCACGCGAACAGCCCGGCGCCCGCGAGCGTCTCGACGGCGAACGTGCCGGCGCGCACGGTCCGCAGCGCGCTGGCCTCGGCGTCGAGGAACGCCAGGTCGCCGTCGGCGGTCAGCGTCATCCCCGACGGCTGCGCCAGGACCGCCTCCAGGCCGGGGCCGTCGACCAGCCCCTCGGCGCCCGTGCCCGCCAGGATCTGCAGCTCGCCCGCGCGGTCGACCGCCCACAGCCGGTGCCGGCCGGCCTCGGCGATCACCGTGTGGCCGTGCCAGACGATCACATCCCACGGCGAGCGCAGCTGATCGGTCAGCAGCTCCCGCCGCCCACGGCCGTCGAGCGGGATCCGCCAGACGCGATCGGCACCGGTCTCGCAGACCAGCAGCGCCGCGGTGTCGCCGACGCCGTCGAAGCGCACGCCCTGGGGCTGGTAGAGCCCGTCGAGCTCGATCTCCACCTCGCCGTTGAGCGAGCAGATCAGGACGCGGTCGTGGCCGCTGTCGGCGATCGCGACGCGCGGCGCCCGGGTCGCGCCGTCCTCGATCGCGACCTTGCCCGGGAACGCGAGCTCGCCGGTGCCCTGGGCGGCATCGGCCGCGTCGAGCTCCAGCGGGCCGCGGCACAGCGTGCCCGCCGTCTCGGCCTCGGCGACGAGCTCCTCGATCGCCGCCGCCAGCTGCACGGCCTTGCCCTCGCCCGAGACCGTCAGGGCGACGCGGCCGTCGACGTCGATCAGCACGAGCGTCGGCCACGCCCGGATCGCGTAGGCGTCCCACGTGACCATCGCGGGGTCGTCGAGCACGGGATGCTCGATGCGATGGCGGGCCACCGCTGCGCGCACCGCGCCGTGGTCGTGCTCGTGGGGGAACTTCGGCGAGTGCACGCCGATCGTCACCAGCACGTCGGCGAAGCGGCGCTCCAGCCCGCGCAGCTCCTCGACCACCCGCTGGCAGTTCACGCAGGCCAACGTCCAGAAGTCGAGCAGGACGACCTTGCCGCGCAGCTGCGCCAGCGAGAGGTCGTCGACCCCGATCCATCCACCTTCGCCGTCGAGCGCTGGGGCCCGAACGCGGACGCGTTCCATGCGCTCCAGTGTGCCGCGTCGCGATCAGCGATCGCCCAGCAGCGAGCGCAGCGTCAGCGACAGCGCCGCGGAGGTGGCCGCGCCGGCGCGGCCCAGCAGGGACCGCCCCCCCTCCCACGCCGACCAGCAGCCCGCCACCCCCAGGGCGGCGACCAACCTGGCGCGCGCGGGCACGGGACAGCCCGCCATAACGGTCGC
>JBEVLC010000369.1:0-3059 GCA_040509415.1 Baekduia sp.
CTGTTCGCCGCCGGCATGTCGCTGCTGGACTCGATCGACGGCGCGTTCATGAACTTCGCCTACGGCTGGGCCTTCGCCAAGCCCGTCCGCAAGCTCTTCTACAACATCACCATCACCTGGCTGTCGGTCGTCGTGGCGCTCGTGATCGGCACGATCGAGCTGATGTCGGTGCTCGCGGACAAGCTCACGCTCACCGGCCAACCGTGGGACTTCGTCTCCGGCCTGGACCTCAACTACGTCGGCTACGCCATCGTCGCCGTCTTCGCGCTCACGTGGATCGCCGCTCTCGCCGTCTGGCGCTTCGGCCGGATCGAGGAGAAGTGGGCGGCGGGCCTCGCGCCCACCGGACCCACGCCCGAATAGCGCCCACGGCGAGTGATCCGCCGAACCTGCCGCGCGCAATCACCAGCGGGTCGTAATAGGAACCCGCATGCAACCGCGTCGCCCAGGTGCGACTAGTACTGCTCCGTTAGTTCAGGGTGGGCCGCGGAGTGGTGAGTTGGGCGACAGCCGTCGTCGGCAGGTGGCGCAGGTCCCGGTCCAGCAGGCCAGCAGCCGCTGGAGTTCGCCGACGATCTGGAAGAGGGTCAGGCTGCCGCCCTGGTTCGCGGGCGCAGGCGTTCCAGGGTCAGGAAGCCGTGGGCGACCGCGACGAGCGTTGTGTGGTGGTGCCAGCCGCGGTAGCTGCGGCCCTCGAAGTGATCGAGACCGAGGGCGTCTTTTAGCTCGCGGTAGTCGTGCTCGATGCGCCAGCGCATTTTGCCGAGCCTCACGAGCTCGGCCAGCGGTGTGTCGGCCGGCAGCGAGGAGAGCCAGTAGTCGGTTGGCTCTTCGGCGTCTTGGGGCCACTCGGCTAGCAGCCAGCAGAGCGGTAGTTCGGTCTGGGTGTTGGCGGCCGCGCGCCGTAGCTCGATGTTCGCCGGCCGGGCACGCAGTGCGACAAAGCGCGAGCTCATCGGCCCGCGCGATCCTTCGCGCCAGGTCACCGAGGCGGCGGCTTCGGCGCCGGCGGCCAGCGCCAGTTGGCGCAGCGAGCAGGGCTTGGCGTGGTAGCGCGGCACCGGTGGGCGCCCCCGGCCCTTCCACGGCCGTAGCTCAGGCTGAACATCGGGCGCATAGGCCGACGTGGCCGCCTTGACCTGGACGATGTAGGGGATCTCGCGCTCGTCGAGCCCCTGGCGGAACGCCGTGATCTCGCCGTAGCCCGCGTCCGCGCAGACCACAGGCGGCACAAGCCCCCAGCCGCGCAGCTCGTCGATCATCTCCAACGCCAGCCGCCACTTCGGCTGATGCCCGAGCTCGTCGGGCAGGTGTGCCTTGGCGCGCCGCTCTGTGTCGTCGTCCCACTCGGCGGGCAGGAAGATGCGCCAGTCGAGCGGGCACGACGCCGCGTCGGTCGCCGCCGAGACAGACACCCCGATCTGGCAGTTGTCGACCCGCCCCAGCGTGCCCGAGTACTGACGCGCGACACCCACCGACCAGCGGCCCTTCTTCGCAAAACCCGTGTCGTCGACGATCCAAGCCTCCGGCGCGATCTCGGCGCTCATCCGGCGCGCCAGGTTCTCGCGCACCACCTCCCACGACCACGGCGACTGATTGACGAACTGCTGCAAGCACTGCTCATCGCCATCAGGCAGCCGCGCCGCCATCGGCTCGATCGACTTGCGCCTGCCATCCAGCATCAACCCGCGCAGGTACACGCCGCCCCACTTGCGCTGCTCGGAGCGCCCCATCGCCTCATCGAACATCTCCGCCGCGAACGCCTCAAGCCGGCAACGCACCTTCGCCAGCCGCTTCTCCGAGAGCCCCAAGACCGACACCACGCTCGCCTCCTCGGCCGACGTTATGACAACCCGGAGTTCGCCGCCCGCGCCGCCGCTCCTCCACCAACTAACGGAGCAGTACTAGATGACTGATTCCGTTTTCACGGTTTCAGTGGTCGTAGTTGATGAAGTGGCGTCCGGGGGCGTCGATCTCGCCTGCTTGCCAGAGCTGCCAGCTGTGCCAGACGCCGGCGGCGAGGGCGAGCACGCGCTGGCAGACTCGTGCCCAGACTCCTTCTGGGATGTGGCCGTCGTGCAGTTCGAGCGAGAGCTGGCCCTTGGCGGTGTCGATGACCGACTCGATCCATTGGCGGACCCCGCCGAGCTTCCCGAACCGCGGTCGCTCGCCTTTGCGGTCGGGGCGCACGAGCGTAGCGTCGAAGCCGGCGACGACCTGCTCGAACTCCTCGCCGGCGAAGCCCTTGTCGCCGACGATGACCTCGCCGCCGGCGAGCAGCCCTGTTTGGCGGGCCCGCTCCAGCATCGCTTCGGCGACCTCGCGCTCGGGCTCGTTGGCAGGCGCCAGGCAGAAGCTGATCGGCATCCCGTCGGGGGCGCACAGCAGATAGAGCCTGAGGCCCCAGAAGTAGCGCGAGTGGCTGGCGCACCAGCCGTAGCTGGCCCAGCCGGCCAGCTCGGAGCGCTTGACTGTCTGGCGCGATTGGCCGCACGGCACCGGCGTCGAGTCCAGCAGCCTGAGCCGCTCGCAGAACGACGGCGAGTTCCGCGCCAGCTGCTCGATGACCAGGCAGACCCGCGGCGCGAGCGCCCGCAGCCGCTTGTTGTAGCCGGGCTGCTTGGGGATGTAGGGGAACAAGTGCGAGAGCCGCCGGCGCGCGAGGCGCAGGAACCGCCGCTCGGAGGGGCACTGCAACAGGATCTGAGCCACGGCGAGCGTGATGAGCTCGGCGTCGGTGATCCTCGGGCGTCGGCCTGCGCCGCTGCGCGCGGGCAGGAGATCGTCGATGAGCACATAAAGTGCCGTGAGAAGGTCGTCGAGGTCGGCGCGCACGAGGCCACCTCCGTGGTCGACGTTGCGGTAGCAACGCCGACCTTCGACGGCCTCCTTATCACCCCTCGCGCAGGCACCATGGCCGCCGCCAATTCGGAATCACTCATCTAGGACCGCCAGCCCCGCGGAGACGCCGACGCCGGCCGCCGGCCCGAGCCGCCGCGGCGTCGCGGCCGCCTGTCGCTCGGGCGGACGATCGCCCTCATGGCGGCGGCGGCCGTGCC
>JBEVLC010000370.1:0-12407 GCA_040509415.1 Baekduia sp.
CCCGGGCGCGGCGTCCTCGGGCGTCACGACGAGCGCGGAGGCCGATGACGCTCGGAGATCGACCCCAAGCCCTGCGCGCACGCCGAAGTTCAAGCTGGCAAGCGAGAAGAGGGTCGGAGCCGGTGTGGCCGACACCCGCCCGATCGGCGTCGGGATCCTCGTAGCGGTCTTCGGTGTGGCCTGTCTCGCCTTCTTGTTCGGCTCGGCCAGAAGACGCCGCGGCGTCGGCCGCATGGCGTCCTAGGGCCGTCGCTGTGACCGCGTGACCTCGTCCGCGCGACGTGCACGGGCGAGGTCGCCGATACCTCTTGCAGTGTGTAGTCCAGTAATCGCAATTCCCCCTCAAACCCAAGGCAGAAAGAATCACCATGAACATCGCCAATCTCCGGATGCGATCGGCGGGTGCGCTGGCAGCTGTTGTTGCGGTCGCCTCGCTCGCAACGGCTCAGGCCGCGGGCGCGGCGCCAGCACGCACCGCGACCACGACTAGCTACAGCACCGCGGACTTCCTGCAGCACGCGCTCGGGCTGCCGGCCAACGACACCAGCCCGGCCATCGAGCCGGTGACCTATAGCCGCTTGCAGTGGCTGCTGCAGCAGTCGGGCAACGTCGCCGTCCTGATCGGTGACCCGGCCCAGGACGCGACCTTCGCGGACCGCGCGCAGGACGTCGAGGCCGCCGCCAAGGCCGCCAACGTCAAGAAGGTCTACTGGTTCAACCCGAACCTCTCGGGCAACGCCAAAGTCGGCGACATCACCGAGCCCAACCTCGACATTCGCAACCCCGCCGGTATCACGTCCCTGGTGGCGGCCTCGCAGGAGAAGTACGACGACGCCTGGTCCAACCTCGTTGGCCTCTACCTCGGCAACGGCGTGACCGCGATCCCGGACGACCCCAACTCCGAGAGCGGGACGGTCGAGATCATCAAGGGCACGGCCACGATCAACGACAACGGCAGCAGTGCCGGCCACAGCACCAAGGTCGGCAACGTCAACGGCGGCGCGCTCTACGACTACACGAGCGGCTCCGCCCCGGCCAACGTCCAGCACAGCTTCTTCTTCATCTACAACAAGGCCCACCAAGACGGTGGCCAGCCGGCGAAGATCGTCTCCTGGACGGACCTGACCACGCAGGCCAGCTCGACGTCGGCGAAGACCGATGTGACGACGGCGATCGGCACCGTCGGCGCCTCGCAGCTGGCGGCGAGCGACGAGTTCGCCTGGTGGAAGTCCGACGTCAACACCCGGCAGGTCACCCAGGCGCCGACCGAGGCTCGGGGCGTCAATCACCCGGTGCTCACCGACGCCGACGCCGCCGACGGGTGGCGCGTCGACCAGATCACCTACCCCGAGCTGGTGGACCTGCTCAAGCACGCCAACACCGCCAACGCGGTCATCCTCTTCGGTGGCACCTGGTGCCCGAACACCCGCCCGGTGCTCGGGGCCATCAACAAGTACGCCCAGGAGAACAACGTCAAGGTCTATAACTTCGACACGGTCCTCGACGGCGCACTGGTTGGCGGCAGCGCGACCAGCAGCTCCAACCCGCTGCAGTCGCGCAACACCACCGCGGCCGGGTCGTCGACCGCGCGGGCCAATCCCAGCTTCCTCTACGGCGATCTCGTCAGCCAGTACCTCAACAACGTCAAGACGCAGTACGACTACACCACGGGTGGCCCGGCGGTCACCTACTACGCCAATGGCGGCGCCGAAAGCTCGTTGACCTCGACCCGCAAGCTCCAGGTGCCGTTCCTCATCGGCTATCAGGGCAGCGCGGGCACGCAGCCCAACGGCGGTGTCACCCGTCAGTGGATCATCAAGAAGGACGACAGCACGTACACCGAGTACATGTCGCAGTGGTGGTTCACCAACCCCAAGCCCAACGAGCTGGGGATCACGACGATCCCGCTCGACGCGCCCATCTGGTCGACGATCAACGCGCAGCTGGCGGACTTCACGTGGAAGACCGACCCGGAGAAGTTGTACCCGAACACCGCGATCGACACCGATGACGCGCAGTACCTCGTCAACGCCGACACCGCGACGGTGACCTACACGGCCGCCAGCGGGAGCACGCCGGCGTCGGTGACCGTCACCAGCGCGGGCGCCAGCCCGATCAGCATCAGCCCGGCGGCACTGTCGGCCGCGCTGACGGCGCTGGGGACCTCCGCTCCGGCGAATCTCGCCGCGGCCAAGACCGCGCTCATCGCTGCCCAGACGGCGGCGACGCCGGACGCGACGCTGATCTCCAACCTGACCACGATCGTCGGGGCCTGGGGTGTGGCGCAGCAGCGCAAGACCCGGGTCATCAGCACCTGGGGCAAGGCGACCACGCCCGGCAGCGTTGCCGGGGGCTTGGCCGCGGTGCACGCGGTGGACGTGTTCTTCGGCGGCCTGCCGGGTGGCGTGCTCTCCCGGCGGACCGTGACCGCCGACTCGGTGACCTCCGGCACCGCGCCGAAGATCAAGATCGCGATCGCCAACGACTACGGGCGCGTCCCGACGGGCAACGTCTCGCTGACCGTCAAGAAGGGCGGCGCGACGGTCGCGTCGGCGTCGAGCGCGGTCGTGCAGGACGCGGCCTCCTTCACGCTCCCGGTGCTTGATGCGGGCACGTACGACTACACGTTGTCTTACGCGGGTGACGATCAGATCGCTGCGTTCACCGAGTCCGGGTCCTTGACGGTCGCGGCGGGTGAGCAGACGCCGGTCGTGACACCGCCGGCCTCGAAGCCCGGCACGTCGACGCCGCCGGCCTCCACCCCGACCGTGACGCCGCCCAAGGTGGCAGCCGGCAAGGTCAAGGGCATCGTCGTCAAGGCGCCGACCAGCAAGAAGGGCGGCAAGTACAAGGTGGCGATCACCACGCCAAAGGGCGCCTCGGCGGCCAGCGGCAAGGTGACGGTCAAGCTCAAGAAGGGCAAGACCACCAAGACGCTCACCGGCAAGCTCTCGCGCGGCGTGGTGACCGTCACGCTGCCGAAGCTCGCGCGGGGCACCTGGAAGGTCACGATCTCGTGGCCGGGTGACGCGCACTACCGGACCGTCAAGGTCACCGGGCCCTCGATCAAGGTCATCAAGTAGGTCCCATGTCTGTCACGCCGGCATTCGGCCGGGCCGCCGATCAGCTCCTGGAGCTGGTCGGCGGCGATCTGCAGGTCCCGCTGGTTGACGGTGAGTGGGTCCGCTACGCGAACCTCGACAACGCGGCGAGCGCGCCGGCGCTGAGGCAGGTCGCCGACACCATCGCGGAGCTGCTGCCCTACTACGGCAGCGTGCACCGCGGCGCGGGGTTCGCCTCGCTTGTCAGCACCGAGGCCTACACACAGGCGCGTGAGGCGGTCCGCACGTTCCTCGGCGCGGGCGAGGAGGACCTCGTGCTGTTCACGCGCAACACGACCGACGCGCTCAACCTGCTCGCGGACGCGCTGCCGCTCGGCACGACCGTGCTGACGTTCGCGGGCGAGCATCACGCCAACCTCTTGCCCTGGCGGCGCGGCGACGTCCGCCACCTCGCGATCCCGGCGAGCCCCGCTGACGCGCTCGACGCGCTGGAGGCGCAGTTGCGCGCCCTCGACGGACGCACCGCGCTCATCGCGGTGACCGGCGCCTCGAACGTGACGGGCGAGGTGTGGCCGATCGAGGAGATCGCCGACCTTGCGCATCGCCATGGTGCGCGGGTCGCGCTCGACGCCGCCCAGCTGGCAGCGCACCGGCCGATCGACATCGCCGCCTGGGGCGTCGACTACGTCGCCTTCTCCGGCCACAAGATCTATGCCCCGTATGGCGCGGGCGTCCTGGCCGGTCCCGCGGACTGGCTTGACCGCGCCCGCCCGCACCTCGCGGGCGGCGGTGCGGTGCGTGCCGTGACCGTCGATGCCGTCGAGTGGACGACCGGCCCGGCACGCCACGAGGCGGGGACCCCGGCAGCCCTCGGCGCCGTCGCGATCGCCGCCGCGGTCAGCGCGCTGGGGGCGACGGGCTGGGAGCGCATCCAAGCTCACGAGCAGGAGCTGCTGGACCATCTGCTCACGGGCCTCGACGCGATCAGCGGCGTGCGCACCTACGAGCTGTGGGAGCGCGGCCACGACCGCATCGGCGTGGTGAGCTTCAACGTCACCGACCTCGATCCCGCGCTGCTCGCGGCGGCGCTCGGCGCCGAGCACGGCATCGGCGTACGCGACGGCGCCTTCTGCGCGCACCCGCTGATGGAGCACTTCGCCGTCCGCGACAACGGATCCCGGCACGCCGTCCGCGCGAGCATCGGCGTCGGCACCAGCGCGCACGACATCGATCGACTCCTTCGCGCCGTCGAGCGCATCGCACGCCATGGCCCGAGCTGGAACTACGTCGAGCGCGGCGGCTACGTCCTCCCGGACCCCGACCCACGTCCCCGCCCCTCGCTCGGAGGGCTGCTCAGTGGTGCGCTGGAGGGTGGGGAGTCGGCGTGTCGCGAGTAGGGCTCAGGCGAGTTGAAGCGGAAAGACGGCGTCGTTCGTGCCTCCCCCGATCGCGGGATGCTCAAAGTTGATCAAAACCGCTAAAGCTACTCGCGAGTTTCGCCGAGTTATGTGTCCGTGGACGGACGTTCGATCACCGCGATGGTCGCGCCGACGGTCTCGGCTCTCGCCGAGTGCCCGTGGTGGATGGTTGTCCTCATCCTGTTCGTAGCGCAGGGCTCGCACTGGGTGGACGGGTGGTTCGACGTCTGGGAGCGTCGGGTGACGTCGCGGCGCGCGGCGGTGACCGCGGCGACGCGGTGGCCTGAGGAGGAGAACCGGTGGATGGTGCGCGATACGCGCCCCTCTGCGCGGCGGCTGGAGCCCAAAGCGGCGGGAAGGTCGCGGCGCGTCGCTTCCCGTTGAGCGACGGATCGTGTGCGCCGCGTTGCCTTGTTATAGGCCTATTCACTGTGACTACTGGAGTGTGGCTTCGATCTCTGAGGCGAGGAGGTAGAGGTCGGTGTTGGTGGGGTCGTCTGGGGCGAAGGGGTGGAATCCGAGACGTTCCCACCATCTGCGAGCTCGCGAGTTGAGCGCGGTGACGACGACGGCGCGGCAGGCCGCCTTGGTGTTGAGCTCGAGGGCGGTGGCGAGGACATGGGCCACGAGTGCGGTGCCGATGCCGAGGCCGCTGTGGCGGTGGTCCACCGCGAGACGGCCGAGGAGGAGCGCCGGGACAGGGTCGGGGGCGTGCTTGGCGACCGGGCGGGGTGCGGTGCTCCGGTCGATCGCGGTCATCGCGAGGCTGGCATAGGCGATCACCTGGTCGTCGGTGGTGGCGATGACCCAGGTCGCGGCGGTGTCGCGGCGGCGGTTCTGTCCGGCGTAGCGACGCAGCCATTCGTCGAGCGTGGGCTCGCCCGAGTCGAAGCTGCTGCGATCGTGGTGAGCTGGATCAAGCGGCTGGGGACGACGGAGGTCAGTCAACCCAGCGGAACTGACGGGGGCGATCCAGCGCCTCGGCAAGGCGCTGGTTGACGCTCGCTGGCTGGGCGAGCGCCTCGCTGAACGCCTGGGCGACCTGCGGCGAGAGCTGGATGACGCTTCGCTCGGCGAGCACGTCCTCCGCGTGCTGGGATGCTGCCTGCAGCACAAACGCAGAGAGGTTCTGATGCGCTGCATCGGCGGCGCGCTCCAGTATCTGCTTGCGCTGGGGGTCTACGCGGATCTGCAGGCGTTGCTCTTTGGTCGAGGCCACGTACTCACTATGGCAGTACAAAGGTCCGGCGGTCAACCACGGAATCCGCGGTGTCTAGGCCCGTGACTCGACGAGCTCGGCGAGCTGTCGCGTGACGGTGCCCCAGCCGTTGGCGAAGCCGAGCTGCTCGTGCCGGTCGCGGTCGGCGATGTTGCGGTGCATCGCGGTGGCGGTGTACTCGGTGCCGCTCGGGTGATCCTTCATGGTGATGACGGCGGTCACGAACGACGCTTCCGCGGGGCGCCAGCCGGCGACCAGCGCGTCGGTGAAGACGATGCGCTCAAGCTCCTCGGCGGCGAGGAAGCAGCCAGTGATGTGCGGACCGAACTCGGTGCCGTCCTGGCTGATCTCGGTGCGGAAGGCTCCGCCGGGGCGTAGGTCCATGTCTTGCACGCGGCAGATCTCCGGTGCGGGAACCCACCACTGCTCGAAGCTCGCCGGATCGGTCCAGGCGTTCCAGACCGCCGTGCGCGGGGCTTCGATGATGCGGGACACGGACAGGTCGAGCTCGGGGTGCGCGGATACGGTCATTCGGACGCTTCCTTCTCGTTGTTGGTGGTGACGAAGCGCTCGAGCCGGTCGGTGCGGCCTTCCCAGATGCTTCGTTGTTCGCTGAGCCAGCTCTCGACCACGTCGAACGCCTTCGTCTCAAGCGCGCAAGTCCGTACGCGGCCGGTCTTGCGCGTCTTGATCCACCCCGTGCTCTCGAGGTAGCGGATGTGCTTCATGAACGACGGCAACGCCATGCTGAACGGCGCCGCCAGCTCGCCGACACTCGCCGGACCGGTGCCCAGCCGGCCCAGCACCGCACGGCGGGTCGGGTCGGCGAGGGCTTGAAAGACGTCGTCGAGCTGCGACGAATGCTGAGCCATTGGGCTAAGTTACCCGGCATGGACACTGAGCGCAAGGGCTAAGTGTCTTCCCTCCGTTCGGTGGGCCGTGGCGTTCCGTTGCGGGGTCAGACCCCATAACGGAAGTGCGACGGGCTATGTGGTGATCGTGTCGTGGTAGGCGTCGAAGACGCGGTTCAGTGCTTCGACGCTGTGGCGGTTGGCGTGGATGTCGCTCATCACCGCGGCGTTGGTGGCGTTGTCGGCGCCGATGTCGGTCAAGAGATCGAGGTTGGTCGCCAACAGGTCGCAACGGCGCTCGTGCAACTGCTCGACGTGGCCGCGGGTCAGCGGCACCTCGACGCTGTCGGTGTGCGGAACCATCTCGGGATCCCAGCCCAGCGCGTCGATCACCGCCGTCGCATCCCGATAGACGTCGGCCAGCGCCAACTGCTTGGCCGGGACGTAGTCGAGGAAGTCCTCGAAGGGGTCGTGGTTGAACATCAAGACCTTCTTGGCCTCGATACGCAACACGTCGGCGGTCGACGGGTCGACCGAAATACGGCAGGCGTGGTTACCCTGCGGGGTACTCATGGGAGTTAGTGCTCCTTGGGTCATGCCCCCGGGCCGTTGGCGCGGTCGCGGGGGTGCTGTATTTGGATGAGCGGCGGAGCCTACATGGCGGGGCCGACGGCATTGATGGATTTTGCAGAGTCGTTACAAGCGTCGCACTTTCGTTGCAGCGCAACCGCCCCAACAACTCCCGGGCGTCTGTCACGCACCGAGGGAAGTGCGCGGCAGGTAGGTGAGAAGAACCACGCCGGAGTCAAACCGCTTCACGTCCTCTAGCTTCATCCGGACGATTCCTCGGTCGCCGAGCACGTGGACGTTTCCCTCGCCCCAGACCAGCGGGTTCAGGTAGACCTCGTACTCGTCGATCAGGCCCTTCTCGGCGAGGGCATACGCGAACTCGCCGCTTCCGTGCAGGAAGAGGTCGCCGTCGACCTCGGCCTTCAGCTTCGGGATCGAGTCCTCGAGGTCTCCCTCAAGCAGGGTCGCGTTCCACTCGAGATCCCCGGTGAAGGTGCCGGACCCGACGTACTTCGGCATCGCGTTGACCATGTCGGCCCAGGTGCCCGACTGACTCGGCCAATATCCCGCCAGCCCCTCGTAGGTCTTGCGGCCCAGCACGAGCCCGCTGGCTCTCGCCTGGCGCTCGAACGAGTAGTCGCCGTGGTCTCCATCCGGCTGCACCCACTCGCCGACCGGGTCGATGACACCGTCGATCGTGGCCTGCGTGGTTGCGATCAGCTTGCCCATCTCGATCTCTCCTTCGGTCGCGGAAGCTCGCTCTCAAGCCCCGTCTACCCATTGAGACGGGCGCGGGAGTTCGAATTCAGCGGTCGGCGGTCCCGTCGAGCGTCTCGATCGCGTTGGCGATGTTGGAGTAGTCGATCCCGCCGCCGAGGTTGTGCGTCTTTTGCACGAACGGTGTGGTCGGTCGCTCCCGAACCAGGCCCGCGCGGACGAGGTCATTGACGGCCTCGCTGATGCCGATCGAGCGCTCGCGCCGGAGCTTCTCGACAGCGGCGGCAACATCGTCGGCGAGGGTGAGCGTCGTGCGCATGCGCTCAGGATGCCGCATCAAGATGCGGCATTGGAAGCAACTGCGTGGCGGTTCGCGCAACGCACATCCGCGGCGCGAGCGCGTGGGGAGGGCGGTGATCCGTGATGTCGCCATCCGCGCGGACCACGTTCGATGCCCACACACATGCACGCCAAACCACAGCCCACCTACGCACCACACGCCCCAGACCACGAGAGCGTGGTGGCGATCGTCACGGAGCGCTGACCATCCAACCACGCACCGCGCCCCGACCCACCGCAGCGAACTGCAACTCAGGCCGAGCCCGCCGCCGCCTCAGGCCAGGAAGCTGATGACCTCGTCCAGCGGCGCCCGCTCCGGCACGTGCTGCTCCTGGCGCGCCGGCCCGAGGTGCAGGAGGCCGATGCAGTGCTCGGTATCGGGGATGTCGAGGGCCGCACGCCCGGCGGGCTCGCGCAAGATCGCGGGCGTGCGCCAGTAGCCGGCCAGGCCGCGGTTGTGGGCGCCGAGCAAGACGGCGTAGGCGGCGCAGCCGGCGGCCAGCAGGTCCTCTTCCTCGGCGACCGGGTCGTCTGGCGTGCGAACGCAGGAAACCGCGACGAGCGTCGGCGCGCGGTCGAGCTTGCTCGCGCCCTCGGCGCCGACCGCCGCCTTCAACCGTTCCAGCGCCTCGGGCCCGAGGACGCGGAAGCGCCATGGGTTGGTGAGGTGGTGGTTGGGCGCCCAGCGGCCGAGCTCGAGCAGCTCGGTCAGCACCGCGCGGTCGACGGGCTCAGATCCGTAGACCTTGTGCGTGCGCCGGGTGCGGATCGCCTCCTCGACGTCCATCAGGCGTCGTCCTCGTCCTCGCCGTCTTCGGTGTAGAGCGACTCGCGAGCCAGCTCGCGCCCGCCCGCGTCGAAGACCAGCACGTCGAGCGTGTCGCCGCGGTAGTCGTCGGGCGCCAACAGCGTGAAGCGGTTCTCGATCAGGATGCACTGGTCGACGGTGAGGTCGGCCAGCTCGGCGGAGGCGATCGCGACGCGGTCGACGACGGGCGTGCCCCAGACGAGCGTCATCGCCGCGACGTTGCCGGCCTCGCCGC
Organism: Baekduia sp.; assembly: GCA_040509415.1. Taxonomy (GTDB): domain Bacteria; phylum Actinomycetota; class Thermoleophilia; order Solirubrobacterales; family Solirubrobacteraceae; genus Baekduia. The sequence goes on from JBEVLC010000370.1 coordinate 9,220, forward strand.
GCCAGCCGCCGACGACCTCCTCGCAGATGTCGATCGTCCACTCCGGGTTGGCCTCGACGGTCTCCTCGGTCCAGTCGGCAGTGGCCGCGAAGTGGTCGGGCTCCTGGCCCTCCTCGACCGCGGGCGCGAAGGAGACGACGCCGTAGAGCTCCAGCTGGGCGTCGGTGCGAACCGTCGCCGGGACGTAGGTACGGCCGCCCCACGTGCGATCGGGGAACCACACGATCTCGCCGGGCTCGCCGACCTCGTCCTCGATCCGCAGGCACGCGGCGAGGAATTCCTCACGCAGCCGGTCGGCCCAGCGGCCGTAGGGCAGCAACTCCTGCGGCGGCTCGGCGGCGAAGCGGGGGACGAACCGATCCTCTGGCGGCATATGGCGCCACCTTACGTCAGGGGAGTTCGAGGAGCAGCGTCACGGGGCCGTCGTTGACCAACTCGACGTCCATGTGGGCGCCGAAGCGGCCGCCCTGGGCGTTGAGGCGCGCGCGGAAGCGCTCGTACAGCGGCTCGGCCTGCTCGGGCCGCGCGGCGGCGACGAACGACGGGCGGTTGCCCTTGCGGCCGTCGCCGTAGAGCGTGAACTGGCTGACGACGAGCACCTCGCGGTCAGCGCCTAGCGACTCGTTCATCTTGCCGTCGGCGTCCTCGAAGATCCGCAGCGCGGCGACCTTGTCGGCCAGGCGATCGGCGATCGCCTCGTCATCGTCGTGGGCGACGCCGAGCAGGACGAGCAGCCCCGCGTCGATGGCGGCGAGGACCTCGCCGTCGACGGTGACCGAGGCGCGGCGAACGCGCTGGATCAGGGCTCGCATCAGCTCACGCGTCACGCAGCTGCGCGGCCGCCTGCTCGGGCGCGACGATGTTGAGGTGCACGCCGGTGCCGAGCTCCAGCCCGGCGAGGTGGGTCAGGCGGGGCAGGATGTCGATCCGCCAGCAGAAGTGCTCGGCGCCGCGGGGCGCGGTCCGGACCCAGATGTTCAGCGGCGGCAGGAAGCCGAGGACGCGACCGAGGCGGTTGAGGCCGTCGTGCAGCAGCGCGGCGCCGAGCGGGCCGTCGTCCTCGAAGCGACCCCGAGGGCGCCGGGGCGCCAGCAGCAGCTGGTAGGGCAGCCGCGCGGCGTAGGGCGACAGCAAGACCGCCTCGTCGTCGATGGCGACCAGCCGCTCGCGCAGGCGGACCTCCTCGGCGACGAGGTCCTGGAGCAGGTTGCCGCCCATCGTCCGCGTGGCGTGTGCGGTGAAGCGCTCGCGCTCGCGGGCGACCTGCGCCGGGACGAAGTCCAGCGCGTAGAGCTGCGCGTGGGTGTGCGGCAGCGACGCGCCGCCTTCGACGCGCTCGTTGACGAGCACGTGCACGTAGGCCGCGCCGGCCTCCACGTGCGCGCGCGTGCGCGCGCGCCAGACCTCCATCGCCGTGGTGACCTGTTCGACGGTCAGCTGCGCCAGCGAGGTCACGGCGTCCGGCGCGTTGACGATGACCTCGTGCGCGCCGTGGGCGGCGGTCGCGGTGAAGAGGTCGGGCGCATGGGAGCGCTCGGGGTCGACGGCGGCGGCGCTCAGCGCGGGGTAGAGGTTGGGGACGACGCGGACGCGCCAACCGGGCGTGTTCTCCGCGGAGCCGTCGGCGCGGTCGGCGAAGACCTCGGGCGGCGTCTGGTCCTCGTGGCCGGGCGCGAAGGGGTCGGTCTCCAAGTCGATCGGCGCCGGATCCCCGGCGATCGGCCAGCCGCCCGGCCGCGCCGCGCGCTCGGCGGCGATGATCGTCTTCAGCCCGGTCAACGGGTCGACGCGGACCTCAGGCATCGACGGTCATCACGACGGGCGCCCGAGCGCGTAGCGCTCGATATCGGCGGCGAAGGCCGCGTCCGAGGTGTACGGACCTTGGTGGATGTACTTCACCTTGCCGCGGGCGTCGTAGTAGATGGTGGTCGGGTAGCTGCGCCCGATGCCCAGCGACTGGGCGATGTGCGAGTTGCGATCGACCAGGCTCGGGTAGGTCACGGGGAAGTGACGCAAGAACTTGGTGGCATCCGCGTCGCTGTCGGAGGCGTCGAGCCCGACGAAGGCCACGCGCTTGCCGTACTTCACGCTCGTGGATTGCAAGACGGGGAACTCGCCGCGGCACGGTCCGCACCAGGACGCCCATTTGTTGACCACGATCGGGTGGCCGGCGAGCCCCTCGATCTCGCGCGTGTACGCCTGCTTGTCGGCCGGGATGAGCGTGTTGGCGCGGTCGTGCAACGCCGCCAGCGGCGCTGGTGCGCCGGCCAGCGAGCGCTTGGCGGCGGCGAGGTCGAACGTGTCGGCCTTCGGCTTGCTGTTGTCGGTGTTGGCCTGCGAGAGCCCGATGACCACGACGGCGACCACGGCCACGGCGCCGAGGACGGACAGAAGACGGCGGCGCGACATGGCTAAAGGGTGGCAGGTTCTGTGTCTTGGCCGGCCGATCCGGTATCCTTGCGTCACGAGGCGAGGGTGCAACTGCTGTTCACAGGGAGGCCCCTCGCGTCCCACGGTTCTTCGAGGACCGTTTAGCGCACGTCCGCCGCTCGGTCTTTCGCGGACGCTTCTCACGAAGAGTTGCCGTTTGCATGGCTGATTCCACGACGCAGGCCGTCGAGGCCGCATCCGTTCCCGATCCCACCCTCGTCAAACGTGCCGAGGTGTTCACCCGTGAGCGCTTTGTCCACGAGGGCGAGGATGTCGCGGTCGCGCTGGCGCCCGGCGGTGCCCGGCGACGCGCCCTTGACGCGGCGCTCGCCGAGATCGAGCGCGGGGAGAAGGTCCCGACGACGAAATGGCGGCGCCGCTACGCGCTGCTGTTGGGCCTGGAGCGCGTCCTGTCAGAGGACGAGCCGGTCCTGGCCGACGGAACCCTGCTCAACCCTCATCAGGTCGATGCGCTCTCCGGCACGCTGGTCGCGCTGCTGGCCTCGACGCAGAAGGGCGCCAACGGCGCGCCCGCAGTGTCGGCGGCGCCGGTGCTCGCGGTCGAGCCTGAGCCTGAACCCGAGGTCGAGGCGCCCGAGGCCGAATCCGAGCCGGAGCCCGACGACCACGACGAGCACGACGACGAGGACGACGAGCCCGAGGACCGCACCCCGGTCGACATCGAGATCGAGGGCCTCGACGACGATGAGGACGAGGAGCCCGACGAGCCGGCCGAGGAGGAGTCCTACGACGACGAC
>JBEVLC010000371.1:0-7033 GCA_040509415.1 Baekduia sp.
CCACGCGCGCGAGCAGGTCGATCAGGTCGTCCTCGTCGTCGAGCTCGAAGCGCAGGCGCAGGCGATCGCCCGCTTCGAGCGCGTCGGCGCCCGCGATCAGCACGCCGCCGGCGCTGACGTTGCGCGTGAAGCCGTTGAGCCAGCCGACCTTGAAGCCGTCGGGGATGAGCGCCACGGGCCGCACGAGGTCGATCCGCACCTCGTCGCGGCGCTGTGGCGCGCGCGGGGGCGCCAGCGGGACGACGGCCTGGAGGAAGTGCAGGAGGTCGTCGCGAACACGGCCGTGTGGGCCGGGCACGGCGAGCAGTCGCCCGTCGATGCGGTCGTCGCCGGTCAACGGGACGATCGTCGCCTTGCGCCGGTGCAGGAAGCGCAGCGGGACGTCGGGGGTTGCCATAAGCGCCAGCTCGGCGGCGCCGGTGACGGCGCGGACGACCGTCGCCTCCAGCGTGGCCACACGCGGGACGAGCACGCGGACGCGTTCCTCCTGGCCCCTGTGCAGCCCGATCATCTTCCCTGTTGCGTCGGCCGGCGACGGTCGATCTTGAGGTCCGAGGACGCTGGCGGGCGACCTGCACTAGCACGCTTGGCGGCCGGGTACAATGCAGGTATGGCAAAGACGCAGCGAGAGCGAGATGCGGCAGCGCGCGAGGCGAAGCTCGAGCGCATCAAGGACCAAGTTGCGACCGGTGATCTGACGGTCCGCAAGATGTCCGACGAGGAGCGCGCCAAGTGGGCCAAGCACCGCGAGGAGACCGAGGTGGCGGCTAGCCCAGCCGATCGCCGTCGTGCCGCCGCGGCTCAACGTCGCCGCCAGCGCCGCGCTGCACGCACCCCGTAGCCTCCGCGCTGCGCAGCGTCTAAGCCATCCCGCGTGGCGCTAGGGTCCGCCGCGCCATGAAGCTCGCGACGTTCCTCTCTCCGGGCGCTGATGCGCCCCAGGCCGGTGAGGTCCGCGGTGACGCCGTCGTGGCGTTCGCCGACGGTACGACTGTCCTCGACCGCCTCGCCTCCGGCGACCGCACGCCCGCCGCGGGTGCCGAGCACCCACTCGCCGACGTCCGTCTGCTGGCGCCGGTGCCGCGGCCACGGGCGATCTTCGGCGTCGGTCTCAACTACGCGGCCCACGCGAAGGAGACCGGCAAGGAGCTGCCCCAGGCGCCGATCATCTTCATGAAGCTGCCCTCCAGCGCGGCGGCGCCCGACGACCCCGTCACGATCCCGTCGGTCATCCGGCGCCTGGACTACGAGGGCGAGCTGGCCGTCGTGATGGGCCCCGGCGGCGCGGTCGCCGGCTACGCGGTGGCCGACGACCTCAGCGCGCGCGACCTCCAGAAGCGCGAGCCGCAGTGGACGCGGGCCAAGGGCTTTGACAGCTCCTGCCCGTACGGCCCGTGGATCACGACGGCCGACGAGGTCGCCGACCCGCACGCGCTGGCGCTGCGGACCTGGGTCAACGGCGACCTGCGCCAGGACTCATCGACGGCCGACCTGATCTTCGGCGTGCCGGAGATCGTCGCGTTCCTGTCAGAGACGATCACGCTGGAGCCCGGCGACCTGATCCTCACCGGCACGCCGTCGGGCGTGGGGACCGGTCAGAGCCCGCCGCAGTTCCTCACCGGCGGCGACACGATCCGCATCGAAATCGACGGTCTCGGCACCATCGAGCACTCCATCGCTTAGCGACGAGCAGCGAACCTCACTGCTCAAGGCGCTCGGATCTGGGCCGATGATCCGGAGGTGTCCGCTTCCGTTCCGCCTCCCGGCTGGGTCGAGCCGTCGCGCGCCGTCGCGGCCCAGAGCCACCTCGCCTACGCCCATGATGACCTCCGCAGCGAGAACCGCCGCAGTCTCGACGGCAAGCGTGTCGGCGCGCGGGTCCTGGACTGGCTGATCGTCGCGCCGATCGGGATCGCGGCGGCGTGGGAGTGGGGCTGGAACTTCGGGACCTTCGCGCTCGTCCAATGCCTGCTTCTGATCCTCAACCACGTCTGCGAGGTCACGACGGGCGCGACGCCGGGCAAGCGGCTTTTCGGGCTGCGCGTGGCCAGCCTCCGGGACGGCGGGCTGCCGTCGCCGCGCCAAGCCGCGGTGCGCGGGGTCATCGGGATCTTCGAGTTCGGCCTCATCGCCGCGATCGCGATCATCTCCACCAAGGGCCGGCGCCGGCTCGGCGACCTCGCGGCCGGCACCGCCGTCGTCAGCGCGCGCAAGCACCCGGTCGCTTCGCGCCCGCTCTTTGCCGGCGCGCTCGCCTATCCCGTGGTGTGGGCCGTTCCGGCGATCATTGCGTGCGTCCTCGGGGCGCGCGGGGTGCTGCCCGACAGCTATCGCGCACAGGCCGACAACTGGTGTCGGGGCTACACGCCACCCATGAGCGCTACGGTCAACCTCAGTGTCTCCGAGGCGCTGCAGTTCGATGCCGCGATGGCGCACGCGATCGAGACGCTGGAACCGCCCCATGCCTGGCGCGGGGCCCACGAGGACCTCGTCCGGCGCCTGAAGCTCCGCGTCGCCACTCGCCAGCAGTGGGCGCAGGCACACGCCGCGAATGCGGATCGCACCACGGAGGCGATGTGGGTGGTGCGCGACCAGCGCGAGCGCGCTGCCGACGACGCGGCGCTCGCGGCGCAGGGCTTCCACGACTGCGCCCACCGCGCCTGAGCCTCGCGCTCTGGGCGAGCGTCGCCCTAGTGCTTGTCGATCACACGATCGATGAGGCCGTACTCGACGGCCTCATCGGGCTTGAAGAAGCGGTCGCGCTCCATGTCGGTGTGGACCTTCTCGACCGGCTGGCCCGTGTGCTGGGCGTAGATCTCGTCGATCCGCGCGCGCGTCTTGATGATCTCGCGGGCGTGGATCTCGATGTCGGAGGACTGGCCCTCGAAGCCCGATGAAGGCTGGTGGATCAGGATCCGGCTGTTGGGCAGCGAGAAGCGCTTGCCCTTGGCTCCGCCCATCAGCAGCAATGAGCCCATCGACATCGCGATCCCGACGCACATCGTCGACACGTCGGGCTTGATGAACTGCATCGTGTCGTAGATCGCCAGGCCGGCGTAGATCGAGCCGCCGGGCGAGTTGATGTAGATCGAGATGTCCTTGTCGGGATCAGCAGACTCCAGGTGCAGGAGCTGCGCCACGATCAGGTTGGCGACCTGATCGTCAACGGCCGAGCCGAGGAAGATGATCCGCTCGTTGAGCAGGCGCGAGTAGATGTCGTACTCGCGCTCGCCGCGGGCGGTTCGCTCGATCACCATCGGGACGAGGGGCATGCCCGCACAGTAGCGGCGTTCCCGCGTGCAGCGCTCCGCGGCCATCCCGTTCATCGCGCCGGCACAGCGCCGTTCGCCACGCCTGAACGGCGTTCCGCCGGCCGTCACGCCCCGAGGTCGCAGGACGACAGAAGCGGCATCGTCAGCGCGGCGGGGATGACGCGCTGCGAGCGGTTCAAGGACGGACCCGGGATGGACGCCTCCTCCGGACATTCCGCGCCGCACCTTCTCCCATGTTCCCGGCTCCGTCATGATGCGGGCGTCGGACGGCCCGTCACGGAGCCGGGGCATGGGAGACCCAGACCGCACAACGCAGGACACCCCGATCCAGCTCTCCGCCGCCCTCGCGGGCGGTGCGGAGGCGCGCGGGCGCCAGCTGACGCTGCTGCAGGCCGTGGTGGCGATGGCCGACGCGGCCACCGACGTGCGCCAGGACGGCGACGCGCTGCGCGTCGCGTTCATCGACGCGCACGCCGCGGCCGACTGCGCCGTCGCGCTCCAGCAGCGGATCGAGGCCGACAACCGCACTGCCGCGGTCCCCGGCGTGCTGCGCATCGCCGTCGCGGCCCAGCCTGGCCGCGACGACCGCCTCTGCGCGCTGGCCGGCGCCGGCCAGATCCTGGTCGATGAGGACCTCTGGGAGCGGCTGCGCGACAGCGACGAGCTGCAGATCGAGGCGCCGCGCCGCCTCGGCGGGCCCGATGCCGCGGCCGAGATCCGCTGGGATCCGCTGCCCGAGCCGGTCGTGCCGCTGCCCGCGCGGCTGGAGGTCGCGCGACCCGAGGCGTTCGTCGGCCGGGCGCCGGAGCTCGCGCGCCTGGAGCCGCTGCTGGCGCACGCCGGCCACGGCGGCCGGCAGGTGATCCTGCTCGGCGGCGAGCCGGGCATCGGCAAGTCGCGTCTGGCCCGTGAGCTGGCCGTCGCCGCCCATGCGCGCGGCGCCACGGTCCTGCAGGGCCGCTGCGACGAGGACCTGCGGATGCCCTATCAGCCGTTCGTCGAGGCGCTGTCGCACCTGGTCGAGCACGCTGCCGACGCGGTCTTGGAGCGCCACGTCGAGGAGCACGGCGGCGAACTCGGCCGCCTCGCCGGCGCGCTGAGCCGCCGGCTGCCCGACGCGCCCGCGCCGCGTCAGGCCGACGGCGACACGGAGCGCTACCTACTGTTCAGCGCGGCCGTCGGGCTGCTCAACGCCGAGCAGGCCCAACGCCCCGTGGTCCTGTTCCTGGACGACATCCAGTGGGCCGACACGCCGACGCTGCTGCTCCTGCGCCACCTCGTGGCCGCCGACCTGCGGCTGCGGCTGACGATCATCGCGACCTTCCGCACGACCGAGTTCGACGACGAGCACCCGCTGGTCAAGCTGTTGGCCGATCTCCATCGCGAGCCTCACGTCACGCGCGTCGACCTCACCGGGCTGAAGGCTGAGGCGGTCGCCGAGCTCGCACGCGACGCGACCGGCCAGGAGCTCGACAGCGCGACGATGAACGCCGCGCGGACGCTGCAGCGCCGCACGTCCGGCAACGCGTTCTTCGTCACCGAGATGCTGCGCCATCACGGCGACGACCTCTTCGCCGCGGAGATGCCCGGCAGCGTCCGCGACGTGCTGGAGCGCCGGCTGCAGCGGCTCGGCGACAGCGTCCGGGAGCCGCTGGCGGCCGCGTCGGTCATCGGCCAGGAGTTCGACCTCGAGCTGGTCGGCCGGATGCTCGACGCGGATCCCGACGCCGTGGTCGCGGCCGTCGACGCGGCGGCCGACGCCGCGCTGGTCATCGCCCCGCGCCATCCGGGCGACCGCTACGCCTTCGCCCACGGCCTGATCGTCACCACGCTCTACGAGGCGCTCGGGCCGGCTCGTCGCGGCCGGCTGCACCGGCGCGCGGCCACGGCGCTGGAGGAGCTCTGCGGCGATGGCAACGGCGGAGTGGCGACCTCGCGGGTCAGCGAGCTGGCGCGCCACTGGCTCAACGCCGAGCCCGCCGATCTGGAGCGGGCGCTGCGCTACACGCAGCTCGCCGGCGAGCACGCGGTCGCCCAGCTCGCGCCCGACGACGGCGTGCGCTGGTACCGCCAGGGCCTCGACCTCTTCGAGCAGCTCGGCGGCGCCGACGACACGACCCGCTTCGAGCTGCTCGTCGGGCTCGGCGACGCCCAGCGCCAGGCGGGCGATCCGGAGTTCCGCACCACCTTGCTCGACGCCGCGTCGCTGGCGCGGCGCATGCAGGATGGCCCGCGGCTGGTCCGCGCGGTGCTCGCCAACAACCGCGGCTTCGTCAGCGCGTCGGGCGTCGTCGACGATGAGCGCCTGCACGCGCTGGAGGCGGCGTTGGACGCCGTCGGCTCGGACGACAGCGCGCAGCGCGCGGTCCTGCTCGCGACGCTGGCCGCCGAGCTGGCGTTCTCGCCCACTGATCGCGAGCGGCGCGTCGAACACAGCGACGAGGCGCTCGCGATCGCCCGCCGCCTGGACGATCCCGCCGCGCTGAGCCGCGTCTTGAGCCTGCGGTTCGTGACGCTGTGGACACCTGAGACGCTGCAAGAGCGCCTGGACAACAACGAGGAGAACGTCACCGCGGCGCGCCGGACCGGCGATCCCGTCGCCGAGTTCCATGCGGTGCATTGGCAGGCAGCCGCGTTCGTCGAGGCCGGCCGCCTCAACGACGCCCACCGTGACGTCGAGCAGGAGGCGGCACTGGCCGAGCGCCTCGGTCAGCCCACCATGCGCTGGCTGGCGACCTACGACCGCGCCAACCTGGAGATCATCGCCGGCCAGCTCGCCGAGGCCGAGCAGCATGCCCATGAGGCACACCAGATCGCCACGCTCAGCGCCCAGCCCGACGCGCTCTCGTTCTTCACCAGCCAGCTGACGAACATCCGCTACGAGCAGGGTCGCCTCGCCGAACTGCAGCCGCTGATCGCGCAGGTCGTTGCCGACAACCCCGGGATCCCGGCGTTCCGCGCGGTGCTCGCCCTCGCCTGCTGTGAGGGCGATCTTGACGACGAGGCCCGCCGGCTGCTCGCCTACGAGCACGAGACCGCGTTCTCCGAGCTGCCGCGCGACGTGACCTGGCTGCCGGGCCTGGCGATCTACGCCGAGGTCGCCGCGCATCTGCAGGAGAGCGCGGCCGGCGAGGTGTTGTATGACTTGCTCGCGCCGTGGGCCGGGCAGGTCGTCTACTCCGGCATCAGCGCGTGGGGCTCGGTCGACCACCACCTCGGCGCCGTCGCCGGCGTCACCGGCCGCTACGCCGAGGCCGAGGAGCATCTGCGCCAGGCCGCCGAGCTCAACGTCGCGCTGCGCGCGCCGATCTGGGTGGCGCGGACCGAGCTGGCGACCGCCCGCCTGCTCCTGGCACGCGACGGCCTGCAGGATCGCGAGCGTGGCCGGGCGCTGCTGGAGCGCGCCGCGGCCGCCGCGCAGCGTCTGGGCTCCGCGACGCTCGCCCGTCGTGCCGCCGGGCTGCTCGGCTACGAGAAGGCGCTCAGCGCGCTCCCGATGCCCGTGATGCCCAACCCAGGCGCCCGCGCGGCGCGCACCCCGCCGCCACGCACCGGCGCCGGGTCCGCGGCGACGCCGGAGGAGCAGGGATCCGCGAACGGCTCGAACGGGCCGACCGCGACCCTGCGCCTGGAGGGCGAGATCTGGACCGTGACGGGCACCGAGACCGTGCGGCTCAAGGACCGCAAGGGCCTGCAGTACCTCGCGACGCTGCTGGAGCGCCCCGACGTGGAGGTCCACGCGATCGACCTGGTCAATGGCC
>JBEVLC010000372.1:0-3630 GCA_040509415.1 Baekduia sp.
ATCAGCAGTGGCCGCCCGTGTCGCCTCTTCTGCGCGTTGCCCCCCATCGACGCTACCACTTCTTTGGAAGGCCCCCACCATGCTGCAAGACCTAAAGGACAACAACGAGGGCTTCACGCTCATCGAGCTGCTCGTCGTGATCCTGATCATCGGCATTCTCGCCGCGATCGCCCTGCCTGCGTTCCTGGCCCAGAAGGAGAAGGCCCAGGACACCAACGCCAAGTCCGACGCTCGCTCGCTGGTCACCCAGGTCGAGTCGTGCTACGCCAACAGCACCGACTACACGAAGTGCACAACGGCGCTGATGGATCCGACGGGGCTGCCGATCGGCGGCGCGATCGGCCAGGTTGACGTCGCCGTCGCCGACGCGAGCACCTACACGGTGACCGCCAAGTCGAAGTCCGGCGGCTCGTTCATGATCACCAGGACGGCGACGGCGCCGCTCGCGCGCACCTGCTCGGGCGGGACCAAGGGCTGCAACGGCGGCGTCTGGTAACACTAGGCGTCAAGGGCGCGGGGGCACCTGCCGATCACCTGATCGATGGCTCCCGCGCTCGCACCGGCCGCACTCTTCGGCCTCCTCATCGGCTCGTTCCTGAACGTCGTTGCCTGGCGCCTGCCGCGCGGGGAATCGCTGGTCAAGCCGCGCTCAAAGTGCCCGGGCTGCGCGACGCAGCTCAAGGCCTACGACAACATCCCGGTCTTCTCGTGGCTCATGCTGCGTGGCCGCTGCCGGGGCTGCGGAGAGAAGATCTCGGCTCGCTACCCGGTCGTCGAGGCCGTGACCGCGGCGCTCTACGTCCTGGTCGTCGCGCTGAAGTGGGGCGATGTGCTGCAGATGACGCTGGGGCTCGTGCTCGTCACGTTCCTGGTGCCGATCGCGGTCATCGACCTCGACCTCAAGATCATCCCCAACAAGTTGACCGGCCCCGCGGCCGTGCTCGCCGTCGCCCTCGGCGCCGTGCTCGAGCCGTCCTATCTGCCTGAGCAGCTCGCGGCCGGCGCCGGCGCCCTCATCTTCTTCCTGTTGCCCACCCTGATCCATCAGAAGGGCATGGGGATGGGCGACGTCAAGCTCGTCGCCGTCCTCGGGTTGTACCTTGGGCGCGCCGTCGCGCCCGCGATCTTCATCGCCTTGATCCTCGGCGTCGTCGTTGGCGCCGCGATCATCGCCATGAAGGGCGTGTCCGACGGCCGCCGCACCAAAGTTCCGTTCGGTCCGTTCCTGGCCGTCGGGGCGCTCGTCGCCTTCTTCGTCGGCGACGCGATCGTCACCAGCTACACGGACCGCTTCTGAGCGGACGCGAGATCACCTTCGGCGCTCAAGAGCTTCCGTTCTTGGACGAACAACCGAGGGTGTCGGGGCGTGTGCTTCAGGCACCGCCGATCCCCGCCGACCCACTGCTCTGAACATGGCCAAGCGCGCAACCACAATCGTCGGACTCGAGATCGAGCCCTCCGCCGTCCACGCAGCGTCTGTGACCGTCAACGGTCGCGTGTCGCTCAAGACCGCGGCGGTCGTCCCGCTGGAGACCGGAATCGTCCGTGACGGCGAGGTGAACGACGTCGACGCACTCGCCGACGCCCTGCGCCTCCTTTACCGGGAGAACAAGGGCCTCGACAAGAAGGTTCGCGTCGGCATCGCGAACCAGAAGATCGTCGTCCGAGTCCTGGAGCTTCCTCCGCTGGAGGATCGCAAGGAGTTGGAGGCCGCGGTGCGCTTCCAGGCTCAGGACCAGATCCCGATGCCGCTCGACAACGCGGTCCTGGACTTCCAGCCCCTCGACATCGTCGAGACCGAGAACGGCCCGCGCCAGCGCGTCCTGATCGTCGCGGCCCGCCGCGACATGGTCGAGCGCGTCATGGCGGCCTGCAAGGCGGCCGGTCTGAAGCCCGAGGGCATCGACCTCTCCGCCTTCGCCATGATCCGTGCGCTCTACCGCGAGGATCCCAGCGAGGCGACCGAGCCGGTCTTGTACCTCTCGGTCGGCGGCCTGACCAACCTGGCGGTCGCCGAGGGCACCACCTGCCTCTTCACCCGCGTCGTCGGCGGCGGCCTCGAGGCCATCGCTGTCGAGCTCGCCGAGCGCAAGGCGCTCACGCTGGAGCACGCACGCGGCTGGCTGCGCCACGTCGGCCTGGTCACGCCGTTGGCCGAGATCGAGTCTGACGACCAGGACGAGATCGCCGAAGAGGCGCGCACCGTCCTGCTCGACGGCGTTCGCCGGATCGGCGGCGAGGTCCGCAACTCGCTCGACTTCCACCATGCCCAGGAGGGCATGAGCCTGCGCGTCCAGCGCGCGGTGCTCACCGGCGCCGCAGCCACCGTGCCCGGCTTCGATGACGCCCTGGCGGCTGAGCTCGGCCTGCCGGTCATCTCCGGGGTGGTCGACGGCACACCCGATGGCTTGGATCCCCACCTGCTCACGATCGCGGCCGGCCTGGCCGTCGAGGAGGCCCCGCACGCATGAGGGCTGTCAACCTCATCCCGACCGACCAGCAGCGCGGCGCCGGTGGCGCCGCGGGCAAGTCTGGCGGTGGCGCGTACATCCTGCTGGGGGCGCTCGCCCTCATCGTGGTGCTTGCCGCCTCCTACGTCGTCGCCGGCAAGTCGGTGACCGACAAGAAGGCCAAGCTGGCTGACCTCACCCAGCAGGCGACGGCCGCCGAGGCCAAGTCCGCTTCGCTGACCAGCTACACCAAGTTCCAGTCCATCCGCGCCAAGCGCGTCGAAACCATCTCGCAGCTGGCCGCCAGCCGCTTCGACTGGGCCCACGCCCTGCGCGAGGTCTCCCGGGTCTTGCCCGAGAACGCCTGGCTGACCACGCTGACGGCGACGACCTCGACGTCGGTCAGCGTCGGCGGCGGCGGTGGCAACCTGCGCTCCGCGCTCGACGTCCCGGCCATCCAGCTTCAGGGATGCACCACCAGCCAGGCCTCGGTGGCCAAGCTGATCGCGCGCCTGCGGCTCGTGGACGGGGTCCAGCGCGTCAGCCTGGAAGAGTCGACCAAGGGCCAGGAGTCCACGGGCACGACGACGGTAACCGACGCCGGCTCGTCCGGCGGCGGCGACTGCCGCGGCGGCCACGCCAAGTTCCCCGTCTTCAACGTCGACGTCTTCTTCGAGTCCAACGGCGTCGCGGTCCCGGTGGCCCCCGGCGCAGCTCCGGCGGCGGCGACCTCGTCGGCCCCGGGCAGCACCACGGCCCCGGCCGCCACCTCCTCGACCACCACCCCGGCTTCGTCCGTTACGGGAGTGACCAGCAAGTGACCGCTCGTGATCGCACCGTCCTGATCGTCGTCGGACTCGTCGCCCTGCTGGGCGGGTTCTGGTTCGTGGCGATCGGCCCCAAGCGCAAGGAGGCGTCAGACGTCGCGGCCGAGGTGGCCACCGCGCAGACGCGTCTCGACGCCGCTCAGGCCAGCGCTGCCAGCGCCGATGTCGCGCGTAAGCAGTACGCCACCGACTACGCGACGGTCGCCCGCCTGGGCAAGGCCGTGCCGGTTGATGACGACATGCCGTCGCTCGTCTACCAGCTCTCGCACACCGCGAAGGTCAACCACGTGGACTTCCGCTCCATCAAGTTGACCGCCTCCGGTGGTGCCGCGGCCGCGCCCACGGGCGTCGCC
>JBEVLC010000373.1:0-26572 GCA_040509415.1 Baekduia sp.
AGGGCAAGCGCTTCATGTCGGTCGTCGGCGGCGCGGCCGCCGAGGCGATGTCGACGGCGGTGACGCGCTCGGGCACGGTCAACGACCCGAACTTCGTCAACGTCGGCGGCGGCACGTTCACCGACGTCGACTACGGCGACGTCTCGACGGCGATGCTCGCGCCGCGCATCGCGGGCATCATCGCCCAGCGCGGCGAGGCGCAGGAGATCACCTTCGCGCGGCTGGTGGGCCTCACGGTCAAGGTCGGCAATACCGAGGCCGACATCTTGGCCGGGCTGGCTGGCGGGGTCGTGGCGCTCTCGCGCGACTCCAACGCGCAGGCTCCGGTGCGGATCGAGCTGGGCATCACGTCCTACACGACGACGACCGATCAGAGCCGCCCGTACGGGGTCTACTCGAACGTCAAGTTCATGCGGGTGATGCAGGGCCTCGAGACCGAGCTGACCGACTGGGCCGAGAGCAACGTCATCGGCAAGATGCAGGTCAACGCCGGCACCCGCGACTACGTTCGCGGCCAGATGCAGGCGCGTCTCGCTCGCCGTGAGGAGGACGGGATCATCCTGCCCGGCTGGAGCGTGTCGACAGACACCAACCCGCCGCCGTCCGACACGGACAACTTCATCGCGCTCGTGTACGCCATCACCCTCGGGCGTGGCGTGCAGCAGGTGCTCAACACCGTCGTGGTCGGCTAGGGCCGGCGGGAAGAGGAGACACAGAGATGGCTGGAATCACCGACGCCCTTCGCCGCTTCGGCGGCATGTACGGCTCGGCGTACCGCGACAACGTGCAGCTCGCGGAAGCCGTCGAGGTCACCGGCAACGTCGAGGTCAACCGCATCGAGGTCCCCCTCGTTGGTCAGACCAAGACGGGGTACAAGCCGGGTCGCGAGACCCGCGAGGGCACGCTCAACATCCAGAAGATCGACATGCGGTGGGAGATCGAGATCTACCGCTTCCTCGCGTCGTCGCTGGCTGCTCGCCGGGCGGCGCGTGGCACGCCGCAGGCGACGCTGCGAACGTTCGATCTCAAGCTGGAGCACGACGATCCCGAGGCCGGCTACGAGGCGTGGCAGGTCGAGAACGTCCAGATCTGGCGTCTGCCGCTGGGGATCTCGATCTCCGACGACATCACCAACCGCGAGTACCCCATCACGTGGGAGAGCGAGCGGCCGCTGGCGGGCTTCATCTACAACGCCGCGGGCGTCGCCGTCCCGTTCGTGCCCTAAGCCGCGAGAGACCCGCGCGTGCTCGTCGACTACGAGAAGGTGGCGCGGGATCTCAAGGCGTACATCGCGGGCAAGGGATCGCACGGCCAGCGCGATCTGCTCGCGGAGATCGGACGGCTCGAAGCCGCTCACAAGCTTGAGGAGGGGTTGCCTGAGATGGCGCTCCGCCTCTATGGCGTGGTCTTCAGCGACGCGCTACTCCGGCCCGCTCTGGGTCCTCCCGTGACGGGGGATCTCGATGGCCCTGACGACCGCCCTGAGCGCCGCTCAGGGGGCACCCGTTACGAGGAGGACACCGATGGAAGGCAGCACCGCATCGCCCACGTCTAAGACCGTCGTCGGAGGCGCTCCGGATCCGGACGCCGTCTCGGCGGACGGCCCGCCGCAGGAGGGCATGACCGAGGAGGAGCTCAAGGCGTTCGTCCAGGCCAAGCGCGATCGCCGCGAGGCCAGGGAGGTGGAGGACGACGACGAGCCGCGCACGGGCTCCAGGCTGCTGCGCGCGGCGCAGGGCGTCAACTCCGGCAAGGACGAGCTGTCCGAGAAGGAGATCGTCGGGGCACTGGACTACTTCTTGGCGACCGAGCAGGACGCCGAGGTGACCGTCGAGCCGACCGAGCTCAAGCTCAACGTCGGGACCAAGGGCGAGCGCAAGCTCATCCGCTGGGTGATCGCCCCGGTCGAGGACACGCGCATCACCGCGATCCGCAAGGAGAGCGTCAAGGGCACGCGCGCGCAGCGGCGCTCGGGTCAGGCCGAGGTCGACGAGACGCTCGTGAGCCGCAAGCTCGTGGTCGAGGGGACCGTCGATCCCGACCCGCGTGAGCTGGCGAGGACGATGGGGCTGTCGGACACGGCCGACGCCATCCACGCCTTTTTCAAGCGGTTCGGCAAGACGGGCCTGATCACGCAGATCTCGGGGGAGATCCTCTCGGTGTCCGGTTGGGACGACGAGGACCTCCAGGAGGTCGAGGCAGCACGGGGCTGATCAAGGCGGGCGGCGAGGCGTATCTCCTCGCGATCGCTTGGCGTCACTCCGGTGCGGACCCTTACCGCATGTTCAACGGTCTCGACCATGACTACCGCCCTACGGGGCGACCGGAGGGCGACGCCATGCCGCCCGCCTATCCGCAGCGCGTGAAGGCGTTCGTCTACGGGTGCGGTCTCTTCGCGGAGGAGGAGGCCGTTGATCGCCTAAAGGCCATGAACGGGATCAGGACCACGATGAGGGGCGGTCGGTGATGGCCGCCTCTCGCGTGGTGCGTGGGTGGGTGAAGCTGGGCCGGTGGGTTGACGTGCGCTGGGAGCGTGCGTTGCCGGCAGGCGGGCGGCGCTCACTGGCCAGCGAGATGTGGTGGATGGCGCTGTGCGTCGTGCACTCGCGGTTCGTGCTGGAGGTGGTGCTGCGGTTCTCGCCGGGCGCGTTCCCGATGCCGGACTTCGCCGATCCGCGGGGGCGGTGGGTGTAGATGGCCGCTTCCATCACAGGCACCTTCACCATTATCGACCGTGCGAGCGGGCCGATGCGTCGGATGGAGAACCAGGCCATCAAGACGATGACCGCGATCGAGGCGCTCGGCAAGGCGCAGGACAAGGCGTCGACGTCGACGCGCAAGCACGGCGCGGAGATGCTCAAGGCCGAGCGGGGGCTGCGCGACACCGAGCGTGCGGCGAAGGACAGCACGCGCGCGCACGGCGGCCACGAGACGGCGATGCGGCGAAGTTCGGCGGCGTCGGCGGACCTGACCAGCAAGCTCGGCCGGTTGGGCGGGGCGCTGGGTGGCATCGGCCGGGTGTTGATGGTGTTGAAGTTCGCGGCGATGGCGGCCGCGGTCGCGGTGCTGGCGCAAGCGATCGGCACGCTGGCCGGCGGCTTCGTGGCGTTGATCCCTGCGGTGGCGCAGGCGAGCGCGGCGATGGCGGCGCTACCAAGCGTCATCGCGTCGGTCGTTCAAGGGGTAGCTGTCTTCAAGATCGCGTTCGGTGGCGTCAGCGACGCGCTGAAGGCGGGCATGGCCGTCCAGCAGCAGAGCGCGCGGGTCGCCAGCGACACGGCTGACGCGCACCGCAACGCGGCGCACAGCGTCGCGAGCGCCGAGTACAACCTGATGCAGGCGCAGCGTCAGACCGGTGACGCGCAGCTCGCGCTGACCGCGGCGCGCCGGGACGCCATCCGGTCGCTGACCGACATGCGGTTGGCGGCTCAGGGCGCGGATCTCGCGCAGCAGCGGTCGGGGCTCGCGCTACGCGAGGCGCGCGCGCAGCTCGCCGCGGCGGCGGTCAATCCCGGCACGAGCTCGATGGACATGCAGTCGCTGTCGCTCGGGGTGCGCGAGGCGCAACTCGCCGTCAAGCAGGCGCGCGTCGATCGCAACCGCGCCGACACCGACAACCGACGAACGCAGAGCCGCGGCGTCAGCGGCAACCAGCAGGTCATCCAGAGCCAGCGTGCGGTGGCCGACGCGATCCACAGCGCCAGCGAGGCGAACTACGCGCTGGCCGAGAGCCAGCGAGACCTCAACAAGCTCCAGACGCAGGGCGTGCCGGCGGTCGATCAGTACCGCCAAGCGCTCGGGCAGCTAGGGCCGGAGGCCAGACACTTCGTCGAGCACGTCGTGAAGCTACGCGACGCGTTCAAGAGCGTGCGCAACGAGGGCGCGGCGGGCATGTTCCCCGGCCTCGACGACGCGCTGACCTCGAGCACCAAGGCGCTGCCGATGGCGCGGCGGTTGGCGCGGCGCACGGGATCGGTCATCGGCAGCGAGACGGCGCGCGCGGCGCGGCGCTTCACGTCATCCGGCCGGCGCAAGGATGTCGAGGGCCTCGGCAACCTCAACGCCACGATCTTGCAGCGGATGCTGCGCGGCACCAGCAACTTCGGCGCGGCGCTGACGGACTTCATGGTCGCGGCGGAGCCTTTCACCGACTGGCTGACGCACAGCGTTTACATGGGCACCGAGTGGATCGCGAAGTGGTCGCGGGCCAAGCGGACGACGGGGGACTTCGCGCGATCGCTGGACGGCACCCGCACACGGCTCAAGCAGTTCGGTCGGATGCTCAAGGACACCGGTACGACCATCGGCAATGTCATGGAGGCGGCCAAGCCGCTCGGCGATCGGCTGTGGGGCGGCGCGGAGAAGGGGCTGGACAACCTCGCGCGCAAGACCGACAAGTCGGGGCCGCAGATGAAGGCGTGGTTCGACAAGCTCTACCCGCCGCTGCATGAGCTGGGCCAGCTCACGAAGGACTTGGGCCGCGAGTGGCTGAAGCTGACGGTTGACCCGAGCTTCACGGAGTCGGTCGTCGCATTGCGCAAGGCGGTGCCGGGGATCGCGGACCTCCTGACCAAGAGCGCCGGCATGGGGCCGTCGCTGATCGCGCTGCTGGACTCCATCAGCAAGCTCATGGGGGACCTGCCGTTCAGCCCGATCGAGCGGCTGCTCGGCGCGCTGACGACGATCCTGACGGTGATCGACAAGCTCGTCTCGTCGGTGCCGGGGCTGGGCAACGCGATCGCCGGGATCCTGATGCTCAGCCTGCTGACCAAGAGCGTGACGCTCACGGGCAAGCTGCTGGGCAACTGGCGCAACCTCTTCCGGCTCTGGGGTGGCGGGCCGGGCGGTGGTCCTGGTGGCGGGCCGGGCGGTGGTGTCGGACCGCTGATCCCCGGCGGCGGTGGCGGCGGTGGCCGCGGCCGGCCGACGTTCGGCAGCTACTACCGCGAGGGGCGCACGGCTGAGGGCATCGGTGGGCAGGTCATGGGGCGGCGCGCCGCGGCACGCTTTGCGCTGGGCGCTTCGGGTGGTGCGCGTGGCGCGGCGATGATGGGCCTGCGCGGCGCGGGCAAGGTCGCGCTGCCGATCACCGCGGTGCTGGGCGCGATGGACTTCCTCGGCACGCAGGGCACGGTCGCCGAGCGCGGCCAGGCGGCGCTGAGCGGCGCGACGTTCGGGCTGATCAAGGGGCCGCAGCTCGGCGCGGAGGCGCGCGCGATCGGCGAGGGCAAGGCGACGAAGGTCGTCGGCAGCGGATTGGGCAAGACCAACGCCCGAATCCGCGAGCTTCAGCAGCAGCTCGCCGAGACCCGCACGCGCCGGATGATGACGATGGGCGGCCGCGGCGGGATGGCGTCTGGGGTCTTCACCGAGCAGGTCGTCACCGGCAAGGACCGCAAGCGCCGCGAGTCCGAGCTGAAGGCGCTGAAGGCCGCGCAGGGTGGGATAGAGCGCCAGCACGCGGGCAACCTCACCGGCCGCTACTCCGACATCTTCAGCGTCTACCAGGGCGGCAACGCCGCGCAGCGGCGCACCGGCCGCGGCAAGGTCGCCCAGCAGTTCGGGGCCGACTTCCGGCAGGCGTCGGCGGTCGGCAAGCGTGAGCTGTCCAACGGTGTCGCGCAGTGGATCGCCGTGCTCGCCAAGGGCGACAAGAGCCAGCGACGGGCGGCGCGATCGCTGACGGCGGCGGTGAAGCGCTCCTGGAGCGACATGGGCCGCCACATCCAGGTCGTCAACGGCCAGGTGCTCGGCGGCAGCCAGAAGGAGTGGCAGGGGATCGCGCGGGCGCTCAGCGACCCGGTGGAGAAGGCCCGTCAGGACGTCGCGCGTGGCTTCACGGCGATGCAGCGAACCGCGATCGGTTCGCTGAAGTCGATGGGCTACAACGACTCGCAGGCCAAGTCGATCATCAAGGGGCTGGAGGGCGGCTCGGCCTACGCCGCACAGGACGCCAAGAACGGCCCGACAGGCGCAGGACAGCGGTGGTCGACCAGCGACAAGCAGGTCGCGGCGCTGCACGGCTTCGGCGACGGCATCGGCCGCGACGGCATCGGCGACGGTCCCGGCCGCAAGAAGGCAGTGGCGGCCAGCGGCGGCGGCGCGCCGAACCTCATGGGCGCGAAGGCCGGGATGGCAGGCTACGCGTCTCAGGCGGCGAACTTCGGCCTTCAGGTCACGTCGGGTCTGCGGCCGGGCGCGATCACCTCCAGCGGCAACCAGTCCTTCCACGCCAGCGGCGACGCGATCGACGTGTCAGGTCCACCCGACGCGATGATGGCGTTTGCGCGCTATGCGGCGTCGCGGTGGCCGAACCTCTCCGAGTTGATCTATACGCCGTTCGGCGCGGGCCAGATCAAGAACGGCAGTCCGTTCGTCTACTCCGGCGCGGTCGCCGCCGATCACTTCGACCACGTCCACATCGCCGCGGCCGGAGCGAAGGGTGCGGGCGGTGGCGGCAAGTCGATGGCGATGCCTGACATGATCAAGCCGCCGCAGTTGCGCGGTGGTGGCGTGGCGGGCGCGATGGGCAACGCGACGATGGCCGCCATCGCGGCCGGGCTCAACAAGCGCCTCGATGTGGCCGGCGGCGGCGCGGGCGGCGGGGGCGTGGACTTCGAGCGCGGCGGCCTGAGCACGCAGGGCAAGGGCTGGCACTTCGCAGGGGCCAAGGGCGCGAAGCCGTGGAGCGAGTCGGCGGTCGCGGCGCTGGCTGCGGCGCACGGGCTGCCCGGCAAGACCTTCGGCCAGATTGCTCACGGTGAGTCGGGCTTTGACCCGTTCGTTCAGCAGCGCGATCCGGGCGACGGCATGGTCGGCTACGGCTTCTGGCAGCTCACCCCGAACGCTTGGGGCAAGGGCTCGGCGGCGATGAAGAAGTTCAACTCGCTGGGCGGGATCCCCGGCATGCTCGACGTCGACAACCAGGCGTTGATGGCGAAGTTCCTCTACAGCTCTGCCGGGAACTCGATCAGCCCGTGGTACGGCACGGCCTACGTCGGCAAGGGCGACGGGCACGGCATCGACTGGGGTGGGTGGAACGCCAAGGGCGGCCAGTTCAACGTCTCGCGCCCGACGCTGTTTGGCGCAGGCGAGGCCGGGCCGGAGACGGTGACGATCTCCAAGGGCCACGGCGGCGGCCGCGGCGGCCGTCCGATCCTCGTGACGATCAAGCACATCGACTACCGCCGCGAGGGCGACATCAAGGAGGCCGTCGAGCGCGAGATGGCGCTGCTGGCCGACGACCTCGACCTCGTCGGCACCGAGGGAGACGACTGAGATGGCTGACGGTCTGAGCGAGCCGGAGATCCTCCAGGCGCGGCAGGGGTTCCCCGACGCGCAGGCGTCGCTCGACGGCGCGCGGCTGTCGCTGCTGGATGGCCTCTACGGGCTGGGCTGGTACGGGTCGTCGCTGTCGCGCGAGCGGGGGAGCTTCGCGCTGGTCAACCGCGGCGGGCCGCTGGAGGATCTCGTCGGCGATCGCCTGCGGCTGACCGATCCGCAGACGGGCCGTTCGGTCGTCGTCTACGCGTTCGCCAGCGAGGGCCTCGACCACGACATTCACGTCACGAGGCGCGCATACGCGGCCGTATCCTTGCTCGCCGTGGACCGGATCGACGTCACCGTGGAGGTGCTGACCTCATGAGCGAGGCCAGGATGCGCGCCGCCAAGGCGATCCACACCGCCGCGCGCAAGCATGTTGACCGCCGCCAGAGCGTCCTGCGATCCCAGGTCGTCAACGTCGAGCCGCTCCAGCTCGAGCTGCTCGGCGGCGACCTCATCCTCGACATCGACGACGACTTCGACCTCACGGTGTCGTTGAAGACCTACGTCGACGACGTCGGCCTTCAGCAGGGCGACACCGTGCTGCTGCACCACGAGCAGGGCACCTACCTCGCCTTCGATGCGGTGGCCGCCTGATGTCGAGCTTTGACACGGGCTACACCCTCGTCCCGGCCGACGATGTCCTGACGGCCGACCAGCAGCTCGGCGCGGCGCTGAGCGGTCTGGTGCCGACGGCCAACCCCGACGTCCCGCGCCCGCTGGGCCGCGGCTGGGCGATGGACAGCGAGACCGGCGAGCTGGTGATGCGCGGCAACGCGCCGGCCGAGGTCTCCGGCGTCGACCAGCTCATGGTGTGGATGGAGAAGACGCTGCGCACGGCGCGGCTCGCCCATCCGATCTACAGCGACAGCTACGGGGCCGACAACCCGTTCGGCGAGGTCGGCTTCCAGTTCACGCCGGGGCTCGCCGGGATCCTCATCAAGCGGATCACCGACGCGCTGCTCGTGCACGACCGGATCACCGCCGTCAAGGACTTCATCTTCAACGGCGCGCCCGACGACGAGGTGCTGCTCGTGAACTTCACCGTCGTGCTGGACGAGGAGACAGAGATCCCGTTCTCCCACACCGTGGGAGCAAGGAGTAGCTGATGGGTCGCTCGCCAGAGGGCAAGGCCGCCAAGCTCGCCTACCAGCGCCAGTGGCGCGCCGACAACCCGGAGAAGGTCACCGACTACAACGCGGCCTACCAGCAGCGCCAGAAGCGCAAGCTGATGGACGCGCTCGGCGGCGTCTGTGCATGCTGCGGAGAGCGCGAGCTGGCGTTCCTGACGCTCGACCACATCGGCGGCAACGTCCCGTCGGAGCACTTCAAGGCCGACGGCAAGTCACGCCTGTCGGCCAAGCACCTCTTCAAGCTCATCGAAGCCAAGGGCTTCCCGCGGAACCGCTACCGCGTCTTGTGCTTCAACTGCAACGTCGCGACGGCGCACGGTCGGACGTGCCCGCATGAGCTCGCTCGGGAGGCGACCGCCTGATGGCTGATCTCTTGGACTTCCTTCCTCTTTATCAGGAGGATGCCTCGACCGTGCGGGCGCGGCTGGACGCCGACGTCAACGCGGGTCTGGACCTCGACGACCCCCGGTGGGTCGACACGCGCGAAGGCACGTTCTACTACGACATCACGCAGGTCGTGCTGCTGGAGCTGGTGCGGCTGTGGGACGCGCTGAGCGTCGAGGTGCCCGCCGCGGCGTTCGTCGCCTTCGCGTGGGGCCCGTACCTCGACGCGCACGCGCAGCTTTTCAACCTGGAGCGCAAGGAAGCGACGCCGGCCACCGGCTTCGTGACGGTGACGGGCACGCCGGGCACGGTGCTCGCAGCGGGCAGCGTCTTTGCGACCGAGACCGCGACCGACGATGCCGATCCGATCGAGTTCGTCACCGACATCGGCGGGACGCTGTCGGCGGGCCTCACGGTCCCGACGGGTCTGACGGCGACGCCTACGTCTACGGGCGGCACGCTGCCCGCCGGCACCTACTACTACTACGTCACGGCGCTGTCGGCGTTCGGCGAGACCACCAGCCCGCTCGCGGTCTCCGCTGCTGTCACCGGATCAACGAGCAAGATCACGCTGGACTGGGCCGACGTGGCCGGCGCGGTGAGCTACAGCGTCTACCGCACCACCGTCAGCGGCGGCGTCGGCCAGCGCATCTACAACGGCGCGCCGTCGACCTTCATCGACACCAACGCCGCCGTGCCGAGCGTGCTGGGGCCGCCGCAGGAGAACAACTCCGCAGGCGTGACGGTGCCGATCACCGCGACCGACGAGGGCGTCGAGGGCAACGTCTCGGCCTTCGCGATCACCGAGATCGAGAGCGGCAGCCCGGCGCTGAACACCGCCGTCAACGCGGCCGCAACGGTCGGCGGCACCAACGACGAGACCGACGAGGAGCTGCGCGCGCGGATCCTGCTGGAGTTCGAGGGTCGCGGCGCGGGCAACATCAACGACTACCGGCGCTGGGCGCTGTCGCGGCCGGGCGTCGGGCGCTTCTTTGTCAATCCCGTCTACGCCGGTCCGGGCACGGTACAGGTCGTTCTGATGACCTCGACGGGCGACCCCGTCTCGGGCGCGGTCGTCACCGACGTCCAGGCGTTTATCGACCCGCTGGTCGGCACCGCCGACGGCGAGGCCCCGCCCGGCGTCACGGTCAACGTCACGACGCCGGCCACGGTCGCCGTCTCGGTTGTCGGCGTCGTCGCGTTCAAGCCCGGCTACTCGCTGGACGGCACGTCGGGCACGACCGCCCAGCGCGCGCTGATCGTCCAGGCGATCACCGACTACATCGACAGCCTTGAGGTGGGCGAGGACGTCATCTACGACCACGTCAAGGCGCAGTTCTTCCGGGCTCCGGGCGTGCTGAGCATCTCGGGTGTGACCGTCAACGCGGGCACCGCCGACGTCGCGCTCACCAGCGTGCCGCCGCAGGTCGCCTCGCTGAACACGCCTGCGTTGACCTAATGCCGGCGACGCTGACCACGGAGAAGCTGCTGGAGATGCTGCCGCCGTTCGTGGCCGCGTCCAAGGACGTGCAGGCGACGGTCGCGGCACTGAGCAACGAGCTCGACCGCATCAACGAGGCCAAGGACGCCGTCCGTCGCCAGGCCACGCCGCAGACTGCGGACTCGCTGCTGAGCGGCTGGGAGTCGGTGCTGGGGATCCCCGTGGCTCCGGCGGGCCAGACGATCGAGCAGCGGCGCGAGACCGTCGTCGGCTACATGCAGCGGCTGAAGTCGATCGCCACAGGCCCGGAGTGGGTGGCGGCGCTGACGCGCCTGATCGGCACGCAGTGGACCTATGAGGAGTACGTCCCCCCGACGCAGCGCATCTCCAACCTGGTCCCCAACCCCTCGTTTGAGGTCAACACGACCGGCTGGAACGTCGCGAACTCGGCCGGCGTGGTCGCGGGCACGTTTGCGCGGCAGTCGGGCTGGGCTAACAGCGGCGGGTTCGCGCTGCGTGTCTCGGGCACCAATGCGGCTGACACGACCGCGCGGCGCATCGGCGTCGCGACCGCGTCGGGCACCAGCGGCTTCCCCGTGCAGGCCAACAAGCCCTACGCCGCGAAGGTCGAGATCAACCTCAACTCGGGGATCGCCGGAGTCGGCGGCAACGGCCTGCGCGTGTTCCTCAACTGGTATCAGCTCAGCGGTGCGGCCTCGGCGTTCGGCGGCACCTTCGGGACCTTTCAGGCCGCCAGCACCCCGGGCCTCTTCACGCTCACCGTGGCCGGCTTGGCCCCCCCGGACGCTGCCTTTGCCGGCATCGTGGTCGACGCGACCGTCAACACCGTCTCAGACTTCGTCGACTACTACGTCGACAGCGCCATCTTCACGCAGGGCACCCTGCCGGTCACCTACTTCGACGGCGACAGCACCGGCTATGAGTGGTCGGGCACCGCGCATCAGAGCGCGTCGCGCAAGGTCAGCACCGTCCCGGCCAACACGATCCGCGTCACGCTGCCCTTCGCCGCGGCGCTCGCTGCGCCGGCCGGGCCGTCAGCGACGCCGGCGACCACGGGCGGCACGTTGGCGGCCGGGACGTGGCACTACAAGCTTACGACCTACAATTCCTTCGGCGAGACGACGGCGACCGCCGACTTTACGGGGGTCACGACGGGCTCGACGGGCAAGAACACGCTGGCGTGGACGGCCGTCGCTGGCGCGGCTGGCTATCGGATCTACCGCGGGACGAGCTCGAGCAACCACACGCTGATCGACGACGTCACGACCAACGGCTACGTCGATGTCGGCGGTCAGGCACCGAGCAGCGTGACGCCGCCGCTGACCAACACGACCCAGGGCTTTGCGCCCGAGCAGGCGCGCAACCTCGCGCGCGACATCACCCCGGCGCACATCGACCTCCAGTTTGTCTACGCCTCGGGCTTCATCCTCGGCGTTTCCAAGCTGGGCAACGAGGTTTTGTAGGTCCGATCCGGAAGGGGCCTCAGGACTCCGTAGGCTTCGGATCGTGGGTAAGTACCGAGATCTCAACACGGGCGACATTTTCCCGGCGAGCTGGACCGACGCCATTCAGGAGTTCATCTCCACGATGGCCTCGGCGAATTTCGCACTCGACGTCGTCGCCGCGGGCAACGCGGTGACGCTGCCGGCGGGGGCCAACGATGCGCAGGTGTCGCTGGGGATCATGGGGCGGTGGCGCTACAACGTCGCGACTGTCACCTCGACGGCGATCGCGGGCGGCACCGCGGCCGGGACCTATCCCGTCTACGCCACGGGCTCCGACAACGTCTTCGGGGCCGGTGACACCGACACCACCACCTACTCCTTCGCGCTGGAGATCCGCACCGCGGGCGGCGTGCCCTCGACGGCGATCTACCGGCAGGTCGCCAACGTCGGCTGGAACGGCTTCGGGATCACGGGCGTCATGCCGCTGGTCGGCCGCAACAACAACGAGGTGCTCGTCGGCGTACAGCAGCCCTGGACGGGCGATGGCGACCCGGTCGACACGCGCTACCTGCTGGCCGAGGGCCGCCTGATCGCCTCAGCCTCCTACCCGGTCTACGACGCGCAGGCCGGCGGCAAGGCGATCGCTGGCAAGACCCACAAGTACAACGGCGGCGTTGATCCCGGCGGCGGCATGGTCCGCATCCCCGACAAGCGCGGGCGCGCCTCGGTTGGCGCAGACAACATGGGCACCGCGCAGGGCGCGGCGAGCCGCCTGACGACGGCCAAGGGCCACAACAACGCGCACGGCCAGAACGGCGGCGCGGAGCGTCATCAGCTCGTCATCGCCGAGATGGCGGCGCACAACCACAGCGGGGTTTCCGGCGCGCCGTCGACCGTCGCTCACAACCACGGCTTTCAGGCGGTCGCGCTGTCGGGCGGGTCGGGCACCGAGGCGTTCCAGGGCGGCTCCAACAACCGCAACGACAACGGCTTCTTCAGCGGTGGCCTCTCGACCCACACCCACTCGATTGCCAGCCAGGGCGGCGACGGCGAGCACAACAACATGGGTCCCTACGAGGTCGACAACGTGATCGTGAGGGTCAAGTAGATGGCCTACGCCGATGACTTCCTGATCGTCGCTCATCTGCACGTTCCTGAGGCGGGCGTGTACTCGGTGGAGATCGCCAGGGTCGTGACTGAGATCGTCGATGTCGAGACGCTCGTCGCGCCCGAGCCTCCTGATCCCGAGCTGTTGGAGGACCCCGACTTCACGCCGCCCGCGCCCGAGTTGGTGATGGTCCCGACGGCGGTCACCTACACGACCGACTACGAGACGATCTACTTCGCCGACCACGATCCGCACTGGTTCGAGGGCGACGAGCGCCGGCCCGACGAGGACATCGTCGCCGAGCAGCGCTCAATCGTGCGCGACGCGCTCAACGCGCGCGAGCTGTCGCCGCCGGAGGCCCCCACTGCCGCGATCCCGTTGCCCGGAGCGGGCGACGCCCTGTAGTTCCCCAACCAGGAGGCATTCCAATGCCCGAACCCAAGACTGAGCCGACGCTGTTCGGCATCCCCCTCAACCGGCTGGTGGCATTCGCCGGCCCCTACATTTCCGTCGTCGCAGGCGGCGTCGTCGCGTGGCTCATCGCCAAGGCGAACGTGGTCGGGTTCCCCGGCCTCGGCACCCACGCGCATGAGCTGGCGACTGGCATCACCGCGGCGCTGACGTGGCTGCTGGTTTCCGTGCTCTCACACCTCGGCCAGGCGAAGTGGCTGGACGGGTTCCAGAAGTGGGCCTACACGCAGGTCATCGACGCTGTCGCTCATGAGCCGTTGCCGTTGGCCGGCGTCGCGGCTTCCTCCGGGAACAGCAGCGCGTTCTTTGTCAGCTCGCACATGGGCACGCTGGGTGACGACGATCCCGACGACTTCGGCAAGGACGGCGACGAGCTGCCGCCGGAGGCCGCCGAGTTCGAGGAGGCCGATCCGAGGAAGATCCCGGCCGACATCGGCGATGGCGAGACCGCTGCGGAGGTCCAGGGCTCGAGCGCGCTGATCGCGCCGGACCCTGCGGGGGCCGAGGCCCTCGGCCCGCTGACGGCGAGCGCCAGCGGCCTGAGCTACAAGCACCGCATCCGTGCGCGTGACCTCGTCGTGCAGGCCGCGTTCCTCGGACTGCGCCACGCGCGCGAGCTGCACTACACGCAGAGCGCGTCGCGATGGGAGGGCATCAAGAACCACCTCAAGGCGTGGCGCAAGCAGTTCCCCAAGCACGCTGACTGCTCGTCGTTCGCGACGTGGTGTCTGTGGCAGGGCCTCGATCACTACGGGGTCCGCGATCTTGTCAACGGTGCCCACTGGAAGTACGGCTACACCGGCACGATGGTCAAGCGCGGCAAGCGCGTCGTCCACGAGCACAACATCATGCGCGGGGATCTGGCGCTCTACGGCGACCCGTTTGGCGGCTCCGGTCACGTGGCGGTCTGCATCGGCGGCGGCAAGGTGATCAGCTTCGGCTCCGAAGCGGGGCCGTTCCTGCTCGATCTCCACTACCGTTCGGACTTGCGCCAGGTCCGGCGCTACATCTGAGTCGATGTAGTTGCCGTCCGAGCGTCGGCTAGATTGACCCCCGGACGCCCGTCGGTCGCACTCATCTCCTTGGTCGGGTTGAGCGCACCAGACCGGCTCACATGAGCGTCCTACACGGCGGCGGCACCTGACCAACGAGCAGCCCTCCAGGTCAGGTGCCAGCCCCGCCGTGACGTCCGCTCCGGGCCCTACGTTGGGCTGCTCCACGACCAAGGAGCAACCGCCATGAGCGGATCGGAAGTCGCCGTCCAGGGGCCGCCGTCGATCACCCTGCTGCGCCGGAACCAGTTCAACCCGGAGCAGGTCAATCTCATCCGCGGCACCGTCGCCGCAGACTGCAACGACGGCGAGCTTGCGCTCTTCCTGGAGACGTGCGCGCGGCACGAGCTGGATCCCTTCATCAAGGAGATCTGGGCGATACGGTGGCAGAGCGGCAAGCCGGTCCATACGGTGGTCTCCAAGGACGGGTTCCTCAAGATTGCCAACCGCTGCACCGGGCCGGGCTGGGCGGGCGAGAGCGGCGAGTTCCTCGGCGTGCGCGGCAAGGTCGTCCACGAGCACGACGCCTATGACTGGCACGAGGAGATGCGCCCCGATGGGACGATCGCCACGATCGTCGAGCACAGGCCGCGCGACGCCGACGGCAAGCCGACGTTCGGTGGGCGCGACATCGTGACCAAGCGCGGGCCGATCGTGGGCTCGTGGGCGATCTGCCGGCGGCGCGGCCACGACGACGTCTTCTTCGAGGCGTCGGCGGCCGAGTACGACAAGAACATCAACGCGTGGAAGACGCACCGCCACGCGATGATGCTCAAGGTCGCCGAGAGCATTGTGTTGCGCAAGGCGTTCCCGATCGCCGGGGTGATCGGCGAGGGCGAGCTCGAGCGCACCGAGCGGCCGTCGCTGACGGCGGTGGACGGATCGGGCGAGGTGGCGGACATCAACTGGCCCGAGGACGAGGCGCTCGCCGCGGCGTTGCAGGAGAGCTTCCGGGCGCTGGGCTACCGGCGGGCGAAGGTGCGGTCGCTGGTCAACGCCTGCGCGAGCGCGGAGGACTTCGGGGCGCTGCTGGGACGGCTGCACGCCGAGGCCGACCAGGCGGCGGTGGCCGACGAGCCGCCGTCGGGGCCGGAGGAGCCGGAGGTCACCGACGCCGTGGTGGTGTCGTAGGTGGCGACGTTCGCCAAGTCGATCGAGCGGTTCCCGACGCTGCGCCAGTCGCGGCTGGCGACGTTCGATCGCTGCGCGTTGTCGTCGTTCTTTGAGGAGGAGTACCTCAGCGGGTGGAGCACGCACGCGCAGGCACGAGGCACGATCTTCCACCGCTTCGCTGCCAAGGCGCTGACGGCCATGTACGAGCATCGCGTCCAGAAGGGCGAGACGCCGCCGCCGGGCTGGGAGGCAGCGCACGACGATGCGTGGCCCAACGGCAAGATCCCGACCAGCGAGGCCGTCGCGATCCTCGACGAGTGCCTGCGCCAGGCCGACATTGACCAGCGCTGCCCGACGCCGAAGTGCGGCCAGGCGATCGTCAAGCGCAAGAACGGGCGGATCATCTGCCCCAAGGGCCACGACCATCGCAGCGACTTCGTCAACCTGCCCATCGACCAGATCAAGGACTTGCGGTGGGTCGTCGTGAAGTGGGCGCACGACAACACCTTCGACATCGACAACCTCGTCGACGTCGAGGAGCGGCTGCTCGCACCGATCAGCTATCCCGATCCGGAGACGGGCGAGATCATCCATCGCCAGCTCACCGGCCAGCTCGACGCGCTGTTCGTCACGGGCGAGTTCAACGAGCACTTCATCGTCTTGGACTGGAAGGACACGTGGGGGCTGCCGGGGCCGACGGCGGTGGGCTTTGATGGCTACTTCCAGCAGCGCATGTACGCGCTGCTGGTCTTCGCGAACTTCCCATCGGCGCAGCAGGTCACGCTGCGCGAGCACTACGTGCGCTTCAGCGAGTACCGCGAGGCGACGATCTTCCGCGCCGACATCGACGACGTCCGCGCCGAGCTGGCCGCGCTGGCCGAGCGCTTCGACCGCGCGCACACCGAGAGCAACTTCCCGCCGACGCCCGGCCAGCACTGCCAGTTCTGCCCGCGGCCGGCGTCGTGCCCGATCTTCCCCGGCGTGCGCGCCGAGGGCGTGATCCAGGACGACGCACAGGCCGCGCGCGTGGCGCGAGAGGTCACCGTCGCCGAGCAGATGCTCAAGGACCGCAAGGCCGCGCTCAGCGCCTACACGAGCGTGCACGGCCCGCAGGAGGTCAGCTCCCACAAGGGCCGGCGCGTCTGGGGCCACAAGGTCATCAAGCGCGTGGGACGACCGAGCAAGACCAAGATGGAGGAGGCGCTCGCCGCGGCGCGCGCGGGCGTGCCGCTGGATCTCGACCGGCTCTACCGCGAGACGCAGGGCACCCGGTTCGAGCTGCACGCGCCGCAGGAGCACGAGGACGTCGAGCCGATCGCGACCGACGCCGGGTTGATGGATGCGCTGGAGGCGTCGCTGAAGGTCAAGTCGTAGGCGTCCGACGCGACCCTTACGTTGCGAGCGTCCGACCAAGGAGTAGGTGATGGAGTTCGTGAAGCTCGTTCGCGGAGACGCGAAGCCGAGTGACCTGAAGGACGCGCTGGACCAACTTGGCGTTGAGCCCGGCCAAGGGTTCCTGATCGCCAACCTGGAGTCCTCGATCGGCGAGTTCGCCAGCGGCGCGCACGGATCGGCGCGGCCGACGGACCCCGAGGCGTCGCACGCCAGCGCCGAGGTCACATTGACCGGCGAGCAGATCCTCGCGGTCTTTGAGTGCTTCAAGCTCGCGTGGCCCGAGGGGATGGCGGCCTTCGAAGTCGTGGAGCAGACCGGGATTCGCGATGCGTGGAAGCGCGTCAGCGACCTCAAGCGCGGCGGCTACATCGAAGAGAAGCCGCCACCCAAGGAGAACCCGATCTCCAAGCGCCTCGTTGCGGTCTTCGTGCTCTCGGCGCGCGGCCAGCTTGAGGCCGGCGTCGAGGAGCTGACGCTGGCCGAGACGCCGCCGCCGGCCGAGCCGCTGCTGGACGACAGCTACACCCCGGCACCGCCGGGCACCGCCACCACCCCGTTCA
This sequence comes from Baekduia sp., assembly GCA_040509415.1. Lineage (GTDB taxonomy): Bacteria > Actinomycetota > Thermoleophilia > Solirubrobacterales > Solirubrobacteraceae > Baekduia. The sequence goes on from JBEVLC010000373.1 coordinate 17,447, forward strand.
ACCCCTACGACTAGGACCACATGCGCAGAATCCAGTACGACAACTTCACGACCGCCGTCGAAGAGCGCGACGTCGAGGTCATGGACCCTCAGACCAAGCAGCGCGGGGTCATGAACATGAGGGTCCTGGTCCTGATGGACGTGGACGGCGCGACCATCCACGAGTTCGCCTATCCGCCTGAGCACGCCGCGCGCCTTGGCGAGGAGCTTGGGGCCAGCCCCAAGCCCAAGGTCGCGCGCGCCACGCCGGCCGATCTCGCCAAGCTTCCCGACCCGCTGCGGAGGGGCGGGCGGACCGTCGGGGGATGAGGCCGCGCCGCGCCCGCCGAAGCGGTACCGATCGCAAGCTCGCGGCCGCGTGGAAGCACGCCGTGTGCGGGGGAGCGCGGTGTGCGGTGTGCGGTGCGGGCGGCAAGCTCGACGGCCATCACGTCATCAGCCAGCAGGCGCTGCGCGGGTTCTTCGTGGATTTGGGGTTTGACCACGAGACCGCCGAGCGCTGGCGCTGGGATCCGCGCAACGGGATCGCGCTGTGCGAGCGCTGCCATAGCCGCCACGAGCTTGCTGTGCGGCGCGTGCCGCTCTACCTGCTGCCCCACGCGGTCTTCGCTTTCGTCGCCGAGCTCGATGCGCTGTTCGGCGATCGCCAGCCCGTGCACGCCCGGCTTCGACGGCAGTACCCAGAGATGTGAGGCCGTCCGACGTGGGCGAGAGCCTCTCCAACTTCGTCGCCGCGTCGCGGCGGCATGACCAGAAGGGAACCAGCCAATGGGTGGTGCAGTGACCAAGCTCCCCGGCAAAACCGCAGACGACGACCTCGATCCCGGCGACAAGGAGGCGATCGACGGGGTCAACGGGTCCAAGGACTCCGACGACCTCGGCGACGCGGGCGGCAAGTCGCTGGAGGAGATCGCTGCCGAAGGCGAGGAGGACGCCGGCCAGCAGTTCCTGGACTTCGGCGACACCCTGAACCTCGCGTTCAAGGGCAAGAAGCCGACGGAGTCCCAGCTCAAGATCAAGGCCATCAGCCGCGAGGTCAAGGGCCAGCTCGGCGACAAGGGCGACGACGAGATCTACACGTTCATCGTGCGCGGTCGTCTCGACGAGGACCAGATCGTTCGCCGCCGCGATGGCGACGGCAAGGTCACGACCAAGATCCGGCGCGCGGTGCTGACGCCGATCTCGATGACCCTCGTCGAAGAGGCGCAGCTCGCCGAGGTCCTCGGCTAGCTCACGGGGCGGGGAGGCCGCGTGCCTCCCCGCGCTCGTTCTTGCAGGACCGACCAAGGAGTACCAAGCCGTTGAGCGGCTACGACCACATTCGCTGGGCGTTGGGGCAGGACTGCCCATCGGGGGAGAAGAACGCGCTGGCCGCGATCGCGCTGGCCTGCGATCAGCAGGGGGTCACGTTTGCTGCTCAGCCCTACCTTGCGGCGATGCTCAAGACGTCCGAGCGCTCCATGAGGGGTCACATGGCGAAGCTGGCTGCGCGAGGGCTCATCACGCGCTATCACCGCCAGCGTGCCAACGGCTCGCGGCAGTCGGACCTGACGGTGCTCAACTGCCCGCGCGAGACGCTCGACTTGAGCATGTACTCGGGCATCATCGTGGGGCGCGTCGAAGGCGACGATCTGCCCACGGGAGCACCCGGAAATCCAACCGGCAAGGGTTTGCCGGTGGCCGAGCCGACCACCGGCAAGAGTGTGCAATCCAACCGGCAAGAGTTTGCCGCCCTTGATCTACCACCTACATCTGCCACCTCTGGGGAGAGTGCGCGCGAGCGCGCGAGCGAGCGCGCGGGTGACTTGGTTCCTCGCCAGTCGACGGTGAAGGTCGGGGGCAAGCCCGTCAACGCCGAGGCGTGGTCGCTGACGGAGCGGTGTCTAGCGTCGTTCAACGAGCAGGCGGGCAAGAAGCTGCGGCTGCTGAAGTCGAGCGGCGAGCCGAGCGAGGCGGCCAAGCGGATCTACGGCAGGGTGCGCGCCTACCCTGACATCACGCTGGCCGAGCACGCCGACATCATCCGGCGCACGCTGGCGTCGCAGTGGTGGGGCAAGGGCGAGGCGAGCATCGGCGTGGTCTACGGGCCGAACGTGTTCGAGGACAACATCACCCGCCGGCCGTCGGACACCTCGGGGCCGAGCGGTGGCGGCAAGTCCAGCGCGTCCGACCTGCTGAAGAAACTGCGCGGCGATGGCTGACGACGACGAGGAGCTGCGGGAGGCATGGCAGAGGGTCACGGCCGCACTCATCGGCTCGTGGCCGGGACAGGTCGCGTCGTGGGGAGAGGTGGCGATCGAGGCGTTCATCGGCGAGGTCGCGCAGCGCGGTCTCCAGCCGCAGGAAGCTGTCGCCGCGATCCGGGCGATCAAGTCGGACTACGCGCCGTCGGCTGGCACGCTGGTCGCGGTCGCCGAGCGCCAGCGCCAGGGGCCGGTGCCGGACTTCATGACCGCGCACCGGCTGATCGCACGGCACATCGGCAAGCTCGACTACTTCCGGCCGACCAAGGGCTTCGACGACATGATCGCTGCGCTGGCCGCTGAGCACGAGGCGGTGGCGCGGTGGGCGGTCGCGGTGGGGCCGCGCGGGCTCAAGGAGATGCCCGACCCGCGCTACGCGCAGGACACGGGTGGCAGCACGGCGATCACGCGGCTGGAGCGCTCCTTCCGCCAGACGAGCAAGGAGTGGGAAGAGGACCCGACGCCGGGCCTCGCGCTGGAGGAGGCCAAGCGGATGACTTTGGGGGCGAGCAGCGGGCCGACGCAGATCGGAAGCCACGGCTGGGCCGCGACGATCGAGGGGATGAAGCCGGCCGCGGGCGAGCTCGAAGCGGGCGATCCCGCCGACGACGACGAGTCGTCCTGAACGTCCGGGCCGGCCGGGACCATTTGCGCTGTGTCCGCTGAGCTAACAGCCGACGACGTCGAGACCCCGCTGCCGGGGGACGTCCTCGTGGAGTTCGTCGTCTACGGCGCGCCGCAGCCGCGCGGCTCTAAGCAGGCGTTCGTGATCTACAAGGACCGCATCCGCAAGATCCCGGCGCGCCGGCCCGACGGCAGCATCATCGTCAACGTCACCGACGACAACCCGCAGAGCACGGCGTGGATGAGCCACGTGCGCGACTACGCCGAGCGGGCGATGACCGGCGTTGGTGAGCCCGGCGCGATCGCGGCGACGCTGCTGGACGTCGAGGCCGTGTTCTTCCTCAAGCGTCCGCAGGGCCACTACGGCACCGGCCGCAACGCGCATCTGGTCAAGGACAGCGCGCCTGCGCGGCCGGGCGTGATCCCCGACCTCGACAAGATGGCCCGCGGCACGCTCGACGCGCTGACGGGGGTTGTGTGGCGCGACGATCAGCAGGTCATCCACCTCGACCTCGACAAGCGCTACGCGGTGCCGCGCGGTCCCAACGACGACGGCCAGGGCGTGGCGATCACGGTGCGGATCAGCAAGGAGCAGACCGCGATCGACCTGCCGCTCGACTGCCGGCAGCGGTGGCTGGCCGACGACGAGCCCGCGCGCGCGCAGGACGACGACGTGCCGGACCTGTTCGCCGGACGGTTGTGAGCCTGAGCGTCCAATGCGCCGCTGGCTACCACATCTCTTGTCGAGCGTTTCGCGCCGGCCTCTGTCTGTGCCGATGCCACGCGGCTGATCTTCCTGCTGCTTCGGCAGTAGCTCTCACCCAAGGAGACGGGAGCGTCCCGGCCGGGCTGCGGCCGGGGCGCACACCGCTCAAGCGATCTCGTCGTCGTAGCCTTCGTAGCCAGCGTCGATGTCGGCCGTCGTGCAGAAGAACGGCGGGCAGGCGGCACGCGCTGCCGCCGCACAGATGGCGCAGATGCGGTGGGTCTCGCTGAGCCAGCCGGTTCGGGGGATAGGCGTGCCGCAGCGGCGGCAGAGGTGTGGGTAACGGTCCATACCTCCTACACCGCGCCGAAGCGCGAACTTCTTACATCGACCCGCGAACTTCTTACGATGGCGTCAGTCCGTGACCGCCGCACTGGCAGCCGTTCGGGCAGCCGGTGGGCGGGCAGGGGTTGTTGTGGTCGTCGCACTTCGAGCAGGTGCCCAGGCCCGCGACGCGCTCGCCGCGCGCGTGCGCTCGGCGGACCTTGTGCTCGCACGGCGGGCCGCCCCACAGGCCCTGCCCGCAGTCTCCGCAGATGGCGTCGATCGACTCGACGTGTACGACGCGGATGGTCACGAGAAGACCAGGATCAAGATCACGACGGCCAGGACAGCGGTGCAGCTCCAGCCCGCGAGGGCGCTGTAGTCCGTGACGGACTCGGTGGGCAGCGGCGGGTAGGCGTCGGCGCGCTCGCGGATGGCGAGCACCGCGACGCCTCTGGCCTCCAGCAGGGCGCTGACCTCCTGCTCGGGGGTGTCGATGACGGAGATCTCGATCTCCGGCCCGGCGGCCGGCGGGTGGTCGTCGACGCCGCAGGTGTAGTCGCGGAGAGCTTCGAGCGCGCGGGCGCGCTGGTCGCGCATGACGCGGACGTCGGTGATCATGCGGGTGGGCTCCAGACGGTGTCGGTCGTGGTGTGGGAGTAGCTCAGCGAGCACGTCCGGCACTCGCCGCTGTATTCGATGGCGATCTTGCCGTCCGTGGTGAGCGTGATGTCGATGAACTCTTCGAACGTCAGGTAGCGGTCGGGGTTGGGCTCGCGGGCGCGGAGAGCGTCGTAGCGACGTTCGTACTCCTCGACGGTCATGGTGTCGAAGAGGGCACGCAGAGCGCGACGCTCGGCCACGAAGGCGGCCTCAGCGAGATGGAAGCATTGCGGGCACGTGCGGTACGCGTCGGCGCTCACGCCGCCGCCAGCTCGCGGTAGGTGCTGTCGCCCATCGACTCGTGGAACTCGGCGGTCTCGCCCTTGAAGACGAGCTTGGTGGTCAGGCGCGCCTCGTCGCGCGCCGCGGCGTCGTCGGCCGCCTCGACCTGCACGAAGTCGTACTCGGTGACGGATCGCGATCGGTAGTCCTCGGCCAGCGTGCCGGCCGCGCGCAGCCGTTCCCGCTGGTGGGCATCGAGCGGCACTCGCGTGACGCGTATGAGGTACCTGCGTCTGGACGGCATGGGGCTCCTCGGTCGGTAGTGGACGAGAGGGTAGCTAACATCGTGGGCAAATGCTAACATCGTGGACGAGCGGCCAAGCGGCCGACCCGACCAGGAGGGCGAGATGTCCACGAAGAAGACCACCACGTCCCCGGCGAAGCAGCCGAAGGTCCCGGCGCGCAAGGCCGCCGAGGTCGTGCTGCTGGATGCCGGACGGCCGATGCACTACCGCGAGATCACCCGCATCGCGCTGGAGCGCAACATCGTCGCGGTGCGCGGCAACCCGCGCAAGAAGCCCGATCCGGACGCGACGATGAAGACCATCCGCAGCTTCCTCGCGGGCCAGGCGCAGGACGAGAACAGCAAGTTCGTGCGCGTCGACTCCGGGATCTTCGATCTCAAGGAGCGCCAGCAGACCGCGACGACGGCGGCCAAGAAGCGCGCGGCAGCAAAGGCCAAGGCCAAGAACTGATGGCAGGGCTCGTCTTCGTCGGGGCGATCGTCGTGGCCTTGGTGCTGTTCGTTGTGCTGCCGGAGTTGTCGCGCCGCCGGCACCTGCGCAAGGTCAAGTCCGCGCCTCCGGCGAAGATCCTGCGGCCGCCCGGTCATCGCACTTGGCGCGACAACGGCGACGACTACGACAGGATGTGGCGATGAGCGATGCCTTTGAGAAACTGACCGGTGCCCCGGAGAAGGTCGACGGCAACATCACGCCGGAGGCCATCGAAGCGCTGCGCAAGGCCGTTGCTGTGCTGCGCGCCTCGGAGGTCTTCGGCCAGGACATGGAGTCGGCCAATCACCATGCGATGGACGAGGTGCTGAAGGAGTTCGCCGAAGATCTTCACGTCCACGAGTGGGGACCGTGGGTCCTGGGACCGGAGGGCGGCGATCGCGAACGCATCTGCACGCGCGACGGGTGCTGGGCCGCGCAGTACGAGGAGATCGAGACGGAGGGTGAGTCGCATGGTGCTTGACGTGGTGGGGGCCGCCGAGGCGGCGCAGATCCTCAAGGTGGAGGTGCCACGTATCACGCGCTGGCGGGAGGCCGGGAAGATGCCGCCGACGGTCGCGCGCCTCAAGGCGACGCCGTTGTGGCGCTTCGAGGACATCGAGATCCTCCGGGCCAACAACGTGTGGAAGGTCAGCTACACCCGCTCGGGCCGTCAGCCGCGGCAGCTCGCCGTCGCTGGGCTCTCCGAGGCCGCCGAGCTGCTCAAGGTCGACAAGTCGCAGATCGGTCGGTGGCGGCGCGAGGGCCGCTTTGTGGTCCCGGCGCTCGACAAGCGCCCGGCCGGCGCGCCGTGGAAGCGCGGAGACGGGCTCGGCTCGACGCCGCTGTGGATGGTGATCGACCTCAAGCGCTGGCGCGACGGCAACCTGCCCGTCGAGGCGACAGGGTGATCGCGCAGATGGCGCAGGACCCGCATCTGTGGGTCGGAGCCGTCGTGATCGGCGGCGGGCTGGCCCTCTTCTTCGGCGGCGCGTGGACGATCTACGGCATCGACCAGTTGCTCAAGCGACGCCGCGCGCCCCGCCGATCCGGAGCCGGGCAGTCCTGAAGCTCCGCTAACCTGAGCGACGCTGAAGGAAGAGTGCGGAGGCCACCCACGGGTGGCCTCTGTGCTTCCGTCGACAAGGAGGTGACCCCACGCCCACACCGGCCGCGCCCCGAAGTACGCGAGTAGGGGAGGTCACGCGGCCCGCTGGACGATGCCAACCAAGCAGGGGAGGTCCCCATGCGTTTGTCCCTCGTCGCCACGCTGGCGACGATCGTCACGGGCGTCTTCGCGACGCCCGTCCCGGCCAGCCCGCTCAAGGAGCGGTACTCCGGCCTCTACCACGCCGTCGCGAAGAAGCACGGCGACCGCGCTCCAGGGCGCAACATCAGACGCCTCGGCGTTCGTTACCGCTGGCACTCGAAGGACCGCCAGCGAGCTCACTGGGCAACTCGGCCCGCACGCGAGCGAGAGCTTGCGCGATCCATCCGGCAGCTTCGGCTGCTGCTGAACCCGAAGCCCTTCCTCGCCGTGTCGGCGGGGAGCCCGTTCGTGCCGCCGGCCGGAACCGCGACGGCACGCTATGCCCCGACGGGGCTGGCTGCCTGCATCGTTCATCATGAGAGCGGTGGGGATCCCGACGCGGTCAACGGCTCACACACGGGCATTGCGCAGTGGGATCCCCACGCGTGGGCGAAGATGGGCGGGCTGAAGTTCGCGCCGTCGCCGCTGGGCGCGACCTACCAGGAGCAGCTCCACGTGCTAAGCGACGGGCTTGCGCGCTTCGGGTGCGTGGACTGGTGCCCGTTCGACCCTTGCTAAGCGCATAGATCAGCGATCCGGTGGAAGGCCAGTTGGGGGGTACGCTTCGGGCATGGTCCCGAGCCCCTCGACTGCCTTCCTCCGGCGCTGATGGATGCCAACGCAGCCCGGTCCAGCAAGGAAGACGAGGTCAGACGCGGAAGCTCGACTCGAGGTGATGGAGGCGTGGTGGCCGTTCGTCGCCCGCGTCTTCAGCTTCTTCATGGGGTCAGGGATCATGTTCTGGCAGACGGTGGTGGTCACCGCGGACCGTCCGTGGCTGATCGCAGCGGCGACGGGCATGATGGGTCTGCCGGTCGCAAACGTCATCGGTCGCATGCTCTCCGTCGCGCAGCCGCGCGCAGGGGGCCAGGGGGACGATCGCCCGAAGGACGAGCCTCCCGAGGAGAAGTGATCTCCGTGTCGGCAACGCCGCGACGGCCCAAGCCGAAGCAGCACCTTTCCCACCCTGAGCGCGTGTGGCTGACGGCCGCGGGCGCAGCGACGGTCGTGGCGGCCATCGTGCAGATCCTCCTGGAAGGCCACGCATGAGAGTCCCGCACACCCCGTACCTGCGCGCGCCGGTCAGCTACGGCCAGGTGCTCATCATCTCGCTTGTGCTGCTCTGCGCGGTCGTCGCCTCGACGTGGGCGATCGCCACCCACGAGTCCGGCGCGCGTCAGCGCGAGTCCACCCAGGCGTCGATCGAGCGAGCCACGGGCAACTACGACAACGCGATCCGGCAGTGGCGTTCAAGCGTCGAGGGCTGCCAGCGCAACGTCAGCGATCGCATCGACACGCTGGAGCGCGACGTCGACGACGCGCGCGCATGGCGGCTGGCGGCGACCGCGCGCGCGCGCACCGGCACGCCCGACGACCTGAAGACCTCCGAGGGCTACTCGGGGATTGCCGAGCGCGCCGAGCGCCGTCTGGCGCGCGCTCTCGGCCCAGAGCTGTACGCCGCCTACCGCCACGACGCTCCCACGGCGGCCACCATGTACGCCTACTTCACGCGCATCGCGGCGTCGCCACACAAGGGCGGACGATTGGTCAACTGTGCGATGCGGTACAGGAAGCCTGTGAAGCCACGTGGGGTCGAAAAGGACGAGACGTGATCGCTGCGATCTTCGGATGGGACGTGATCCGCTGGCTGACGCTGTGCACCATCGCGGCCAACATCGGCGGGCTGCTGGTGATCGTCGTGCTGTACTTCCGCCGCGCCGTCAGCGGCCCGTGGTGGGCGCGGCTGCTGCCGCAGCACGTCTGGCGCGTCGTGCTCGGATCGGGCCTGCTGATGCTCAGCGACTTCTTCGGGCTGATCCATCGACTGCGGCAAGATCCACAGTGGTACGGGTTGCCGATGTCGCTCGCGGGGAACCTGCTCATCATGTGGGGAATCGCGTACATGGTGTCCTACCAGCGTCACCGCCTCAGCGTGAGCAAGCGCCCCGTCGGCCAGCAGCGCGACGACGACGACGGCTGCGACGGCTGATGACGGTCCTCGACTCGCTGCGGTCACGCTCGCTGACGCGCTCGGAGAAGATTTGGGCGGCGGTGGTGGCCGTCATCGTCCTCGGCCTCGGCTTCAGCCAGGTCGACACCTACCGCCAGATCGACAACGTCCAGGGCGACGTCACGACGATCAAGGAGCGCGTCACCACCGTCGAGAGGATCGTCGCTGGACCGCCCGGCCCGGCCGGCGCGCCCGGCGAGACCAAGACGGTGACCGTGACGGTGCCCGCCCGTCCGACGCCGGCCCGCGTCG
>JBEVLC010000374.1:0-3138 GCA_040509415.1 Baekduia sp.
CCGCCGAGGTCCGCGTACGCGAGCTGGGGCCGCGCGCGCTGGACGAGGTGCCGCTGCGCGAGGTCGCCGAGCTGATGCGCCGCCTGCGCGCGGCGGGGGCGACCGAGCTGCCGCGCGCTGTTCTTGATGCCTATGGGTTGGTGCGAATGACGGCCAAGGCGGAGGACTTCCTCGAGCAGGCCGAGCAGGTGTCGGAGATGGCCGACGTCTGAGCCCTTGACGCGGGCGCCGCAGCGCCCATCTACGCGCTGAAGAACTGCCCGTGGAATCCGAAGGGCACGCGCTGGGGCGCCTGGGCGCGAGCGATCTCCTCGAAGCTCTGCGCGTCCAGCATCAACAGGAACGAGGAGCCCGCCTTGGCGTCCAGGACGACCGACAGCACGACGCCGTCGTCCTCGGCGCTGGCGCCGACCCGCGGCACGAAGACCGGCTCGCCGGCCCAGGCGTCTGGCTCGTCCCAGACGAGGTGCGAGCCGTCGTCGACGTCGATCTTGACCAACCGCTTCAGGAACGGCGCGTCGCCCGCGCTGGATCCGTAGACGAAGCTGTAGGGGCGGCCGTTGTGGGACCGGTAGGCGATCCGCGGCAGCTCGAGCTTGACGCCGGCCAGCTCGCGCGTGGTCGCCACGTCGCTGCCGGCCGCGAGCGTCAGCCGCAACGGTCGGGCGTCGAGCACCGCGTGGCCGGACCCGGCGCGCAGTTGCTCGAGCTCCAGCCGCTCGATGATCGACGCGTCCTCGTGGGCGCAGAGGTCGACGATGATGTCCTCGCCGTCCTCGAACGCGTTGATGGTGTGGAAGACGAAGAAGGGGTCGGCGGTCCATGTGCGATGCAGCGCGCCGGTGTCGCGGTCAAAGGCGTGGACGCGCACGCCCAGCTCGGGCTTCCAACGGTAGTTGTGGATGAACGCCTTGCCGCTGAACCCCAGCCGCAGTGGGTTGACCACCAGCGGGTTCTCCAGCAGCAGCGCGTAGCGCGGCGTGATCGCGAAGGAGTGCATATAGGCCGGTTCGCGGACCGGCATCGTCGCCAGCGTGAGGCTCTCGGTCGTCGAGCGCCGGGCGAAGATCCGGTACTCGCTCTTGGCGCCCAGCTGGGCGGCGAAGGTGACGAGCTCGTCGCGCTCGGCGTCGTGGTGGGGGTGGGCGGTGGTGATCTGGCCGAACTGCTTCTGGCCCTCGTCGTGGCCGAGCGTGTCCAGCGTCTCGGCATCGAAGCGCACCGGGATCGGCGTCTCGGTCATCGCGATGTACTCGTCGCCGAGGCGCGTGAGGTTGACGTTGGCGTTGTCGGTCAGCTCGGGGGAGAAGAGGGACTGGACGCGCTGGAAGATCGAGCGGCAGGGGTCGGTGGCAAAGCCGGCGATCGAGGCGCCGCCGGAGGCCAGCGCGGCCTTGCGCGCCTTGGTGTCCAGGAAGCGGCTGGCGTAGGAGACCGAGCCGTCGCCGGCGAAACCGAAGCGGTTGAGCATCGCCATGCCGTCGAACCAGTGTGAGACCGAGCGCCGCTCGAAGTCCATCTGCGCGGGTGTGACGCGCACGAGGCCGCCGCGGAGCCATGTCGGCACCTTGCCCGAGACGGGCAGCGCATCGACGCGCACCTCCTCGGTCTGGTCGGCGAAGCCGAGCGTATGGTACGTCTTGGTCCCGGATACGATGGCCATGCTTCCAACCGTACCGTCCGAAAGAGACCGTTGCAAGACCTGAAGCTGACACCGACCTCCTACATCGTGCTCGGGCTGCTCGACGCGGCTGCGCCCGCAGAGGCCACGCCCTACGACCTCAAGCGGGTGATGGCCCTGAGCGTCGACAACTTCTGGTCGACGCCGCACGCCCAGGTGTATCGCGAGCCCGAGCGCCTGGCGACCGGCGGCTACGTCACCGAGCGCCGCGAGGAGACCGGCCGGCGCCGGCGCTTCTACGCCATCACCGACCGCGGCCGCGCCGCGGTGGCGGAGTGGCGCGGCAAGATGCCCGATGAGCTGCCCGAGATGCGCGTCCCGGGTGTCCTCAAGCTCTTCTTCGGGGCCGATCCCGTCGCCCTCGCCGAGAACCAGATCGAGATGCTGGAAGCGAAGCTCGCCGAGTCCCGGGCCCTGCGCGCCGAGCTCCTCGCTCTGATCCCGCCTCCCCAGCTGCGCGCGCTCGACCTCGGCATCGCCATGTACGAGGCGATGATCGCCGGCTGGCGCGCGACAGCCAAGGCCGCGCGGTGATCGCCCTCTAGGCCATTGCCCTACCAGTGAACCCCGCGCATGATGTTGGCCATCGCGATCTGCTCGACCGAGGCCTTCTCATCGGAGTTGCTTTCGCCCTTGGCCGCGGCCGAGTCCGGGAAGACCTTGTAGGCCATGTGGAGGATCTGGTCGACCGCCTTGGGCTGCAGGGCGTAGGCGACCTCGCCGAAGGTGCCGATGCGAGTGTTGATGTTCTTCGGCTTCGAGCGGATGGCCTCGCAGATGAGGTCGGCCGCCTCGTCCGGGGTGATCGTCGGGAAGGAGTCGTAGATCTTCGTCGGGGCGATCATCGGCGTGCGCACGAGCGGCATGTGGATCGTCGTGAACGTGATGCCGTCGCCGACGAGCTCGGAGCTCGCGCACTTCGTCCACGCGTCGAGCGCGGACTTCGACGCGACGTAGGCCGCGAAGCGCGGGGGCGAGGTCTGCACGCCGATCGAGCTCACGTTGATGACGTGGCCGAACTTGCGCTCCTTCATGTGGCCCATGAGGCCCATGATCATCTTGATCGCGCCGAAGTAGTTGAGCTGGATCGTGCGCTCGTAGTCGTGGAAGCGGTCCTGCTCGTGGCTCAGCGCGACCGAGCGGCGGATCGAGCGGCCCGCGTTGTTGACGAGCATGTCGATCGACGCGTGGTCGTCGAGCATCTGCTTGCAGAGCTCGTCGATCGAGTCGAGGTCGCTGAGGTCGGCGGAGTAGACGTACGCGGTCCCGCCGTGGCGCTCGATCTCGGCCTTCGTCTCCTCGAGCTTCTCGGTGCCGCGCGCGACGAGCAGCGGGATCCCGCCGGCCGCGGCGATCTTGTAGGCGGCCGCCTGGCCGATGCCCGATGACGCGCCCGTGATGACGACGGTGCGGCCGTTGACGGCGCCCTCGAACGAGCGGTCCTTGAAGAGGTCCGG
>JBEVLC010000375.1:0-8204 GCA_040509415.1 Baekduia sp.
GATTTCGCCCCAACAGTCAGGGTGAAAACGACCCCGACCACCGACACAACCCGAATCGCCGGCCCAGACCCAGGCGGACGACGGGCCACGCAACGAGTAACCGACACCGCTCATTCCCCTCGGTGCCAAACAGACCACGCCCGCACCCCAACCCACGCCTGCACTGAACACCCAAACAAGACGCGCCACCCCAGCGCCCGCCAACACCACGCCCGCCCCGCGATCAGCGCCCCACGACGACAGTCTTGGGCGGTCCGCTACCCGCCCCAAGCAGTAGGCATGACAGATGCCCGCGAGTTGTTGGGGTGGTCGGTCTGCAACGAAACTGCGACATTGCAACGACTCTGCGAAATCCACCAATTCCGTCGGCCCCGCCATATAGGCTCCGCCGCTCATCCAAATACAGCACCCCCGCGACCGCTCGAACGGCCCGGGGGCATGACCCAAGGAGAGTTGAGCTCCCATGAGTGCCCACCAGGGTAATTCAGCCTGCCGTATCAGCGTCGACCCGTCGACCGCCGACGTGCTGCGTATCGAGGCCAAGAAGGTCTTGATGTTCAACCACGACCCCTTCGAGGACTTCCTCGACTACGTGCCCACCAAGCAACTCGCACTCGCCGACGTCTATCGAGACGCCACCGCCGTCATCGACGCACTCGGCTGGGATCCCGAGATGGCCCCGCACACCGACGACTTCGAGGTCCCGCTCACCCGCGGCCACATCGAACACCTCCACGAACGCCGCTGCGACCTCCTAGCCACCAACCTCGATCTCCTCACCGACATCGGCGCCGACACCACCACCAACGCCGTGGTGATGAGCGACATCTACGCCAACCGCCACAGCGTCGAAGCCCTCAACAAGGTCTTCGACGCCTACAGCAACACGATCACCACCTGACACGAAGTCGGGTCGCATCCGCCGGCCGCCGTTCACCAGCGGCGTGCCGGCTTCAGTCGAGATCGAACGCAGCGCTGATGGCGTCGCTGAGGACCTGCTCTTGATGGTCGAGCAGCACCCCGACCTGCTTGCCCAGGGCATCTGCGCGAATCGTGGTGATGTTGTCGCAGCTGACGACCGACGGCCCCGCAAGCCCGTTCGCGGCGTCGACCGCCACCTCGGTCGACAGACCGCGGATGGTTGTGCTGATCGGAGCAACCGTGACCGTCGTGAGATGTGGGCGAACAAGCTCCCGAGTGAGGACCAGCACCGGCCGTGACTTGTCGAGCCGGGCGATGTGGATCGGTCGCATCAAGCCAGATCGGCTGGCAACCGCGCAGCGTGCTCGGCCAGACCCTGCAGAGCGAGATCAGGACCCGTGCGCGAGAGGATCTCCGCATCGCGTGCGGCGATCGCACGCCGCCGCTCGCGCGCAAGCGCCCGCGACACCACGGCCGCCCGACTGCGCTCGGCGCCGGACGCCACTACCTCGTCCACGAACGCCACCAACTCGTCCGGCAACCGCACCGCGATCTGCTTGGTCATCCCATAACGGTACCAATTCGGTAGCGATCATAGTAGCCCCTATGCCGCCCTCCCCTCTGCCGCGCTCAGGCCAGCCCGGCGTACCAGCCGCCGAAGAGGATCCCGGCCACGGCCACAGCCGGCATCCCGACGGTGGCCTGCGCGCGAGCGATGCGCGGCGTGGCGAGGAGGCGGCCGTAGAGCGCGGTGCAGCCCGCCATCGAGAGGGCGCTCATCGGGGCGAAAAGCGCGAGGGCGAGCAGCGCGGTCCCCGCCGACGGCAGCGTGGTGAGCAGGAGCAGGACGATCGCTCCGGTTCCGCCGAGGCCGTGCAGCGCGCCGATGGCGGCGCTCTGGTGCGGGGAGCGCAAGCGGCTCGGCGTGTGGGCGCCGATCGCCGGGCGGCGCCACCAGCGCACGAGGACGCGGAGCGCGAGCGCGATGATCAGGATGCCGACGAGGCGCTCAGCGGTGCTCTCCAGCCACGCGGGAAGCTCGGCGCCGAGCAGGATCAGCGGCGCGCCGACGGCGACCAGCACGGTCGCGTGGCCCACGCCCCAAGCGGCGCCGAGGCGCGCGGCATGCCGCGGGCCGGCTTCGTCGCCGGCGACGAGCGCCGTCACCGCCGCGAGATGGTCCGGATCGGTCGCGTGGCGTAAGCCCAGCAGCGCGGCGAGCAGCAGGATGACCGGCCAGCCGGCGTCACCGAGACCGCCGGAGAGCCAATGATCAATGGTCTCCAGCGGTTGATAGAGCCAGTCGAAGCTCATCGGTCGTTCCTTGTTCGGGGTGGTCGTCGGAGAAGATCGCGGCGCGCCAGCGCGCCTGCAGGGGATCGATCGTGCGTGCCGCCGTCGCGAGCGAAAGCGCGGGGAGCGGGCGGATCGTGCCAGGTCCGGCCAACTGGAGCGTGCCCTGCTCCTGCGCCGCACGGGCGCCGTAGAGCGCCAGCGTGTCGAGCACGCGCGCGCCGGCGCCGAGGACGACCGACGAGGACAGGAGCTCGAAGTCCCCCGTGTCGAGCTGCTCGGCGTGGAGCTCGGCCCCGGCGGTGCGCACGTCGAGGTCGGCGCGCATCCGGCCGGGTGCTTCCCCGACACGGCCGAGGACGAGCGTGTCGCGCCAGAGCAGCGCGGCACCGTCGTCCAGGTCCACGCGCGTGCTGCGCCGGAGGTCGCAGCCGGCCGCAAGCGTCAGCGGCCGTGCGGCCCAGGACATCCGCGCGCCGGCGCCGAGCGCGACGCGCACATCAAGACGCGCGCCCGGCCCGCCGCGCACGTCGTGGGCCACTATCCCGGCGACCTCCACGAGCTCCAGCCGGCAGCCGGGACCACAGTCAACGATCACCATGACGTGGTCGCCGCTCAGCAGCGACGCCGCCGTCTGGACCAGCGCGACGCGCGCGATCCCGTCGCGCGACGACAGCGCCCGCGCGCGCAGCAGGCCGGATGCCCCAAGCGCGGCGAGCCGCGTCGCCCCGCCGAGCTCCTCACAACGGATCTCGACGCGGCGCACGCCGTCGTTCTTCCGTTGCACGCCGTCGCACTTCCGGTTTGGGGTCTGGCCCCGTTGCGGCGCACCGCGGGCCATGGACTGGTCCCCGCGAGCCTCGAGCTCAGTGGACGTGGTCGTGCCCGTGGGCATGTCCGCCGCCGTGGACGTGGGGCGCCATCGGCCCCGGGTCGCTCGGCACCAGCGTGCCCGCGCGGTGGCGCGCCAGTTCGCCCGCCACCCACGCCGCCGCCGCGCGCACGTGCTCGGGGTCACGCAGCGAGACGGCCAGCAGCGGCCGGTCGCCGCGTCGCTCGCGCGCGTCGCTGACCATCAGCTCGACGTCGGCGCCGACCAGCGGCGCGAGGTCGATCTTGTTAATGATCAACAGATCGGCGCGCTCCACGCCCGGCCCGCCCTTGCGCGGCACGTCATCACCACCGGCGCAGTCCAAGACGAAGATCTGCGTGTCGGCCAGCGCGGGCGAGAAGGTGGCGGTCAGGTTGTCGCCGCCGGACTCGACGAAGACCACGTCCAGCGGACCCTGCTCGGCCTCCAGCGTCTCGACGGCCAGCAGGTTCTCCGAGACGTCGTCGCGGATCGCGGTGTGCGGGCAGCACCCGGTCTGGACCGCCACGATCCGCTCGGGCGCCAGGACGCCTTGAGACCGCAGGAAGCGCGCGTCCTCGTCGGTGTAGATGTCGTTGGTGACGACGCCGATCGCCAGCTCGGCGGCCAGCGCCCCGCAGAGCGCGGCGGCCAGCGACGACTTGCCGGTGCCGACCGGGCCGGCGATGCCGACCCGCAGTGCTCGCTCAGCTGACAAAGAGCCTCCTCGAGTTGTCGTGATGGATCTGGGCGCGCAGGTCCAGCAGCGGCGTGGCTGGCGCGGGCAGCGCCCCGTCGCACGCCGCCCGCTCCGCCAGCTCGGCGACCAGCGGACCCATCCCCGCCAGCCAGGCCGCCGCGTCCAGCGCGTCGACCGCGCCGAGCTTCGGGGTCGCGGCGGCGACCGCGGCCGCGTCGTCGTAGAGCGACAGCTCGGCGACGGCCGCAGGCGCCATCCCGGCCGCGCGCCCCGCAAGTCCTAGAACTACTGGCCGCGGCGTCGCCGACGAGCCCGCCGCGTAGGCCTCCAACTCGCGCGGCCACAGCCGCAGTGCCAGGCGCAGCAGCGCGCGACCCAACCGCCGGGACGCGTCGCGCGCGGCCGGGGCCGGCGTCCGCACGGCCCATGCCGCCTCCAACAGCATGGGGTCGCCCCCGCCCGCCACGCGCGCCGCGACGGCCGCGTCCAGCAGACCGACCGTCCGCAGTCGCGCGGCCATGAACGCCGGGACCTCGGCGGGCGCCAGCCCTGCGGCCTCCAGCCCGCCGGAGTGCGCGAAGCCGCCGGTGGGCGTCCGCCCGTCCGCGAGCAAGAGCGACAACATCATCTAGAACAACGAGTACCGCTGGGCCAGCGGCAGCTCGGTCGCGGGCTGCGAGGCGATGGCCTCGCCGTCGATCGTGACCACGAAGGTCTCCGGGTCCACGGCGATCGCGGGCAAGGCATCGTTGTTGACCATGTCGGCCTTGGTGACGGCGCGCGTATCGCCGACCGGCTCCAGCCGCCGCGCGAGCTCCAGCCGTTCGGCGACGCCATCCTCCAACGCCGCCGGGGCGACCCAGCTCACCGAGAACCGTGGCGCCGCCGACGGCGCCGCGGCGAACATCGGGCGGCCGAAGACCGGCTGCGGCGTGGGGATCGAGGCATTCGCGTCGCCGATCGGCGCCCAGGCCACCGCGCCGCCCTTGAGCACCAGCCGCGGCCGGATCCCGAAGAACGCCGGGTCCCAGAGCACGAGGTCGGCGAGCTTGCCGGGCTCCACCGACCCGACGGTGGCGTCAATCCCGTGCGCCACCGCCGGGCAGATGGAGTACTTGGCGACGTAGCGCCGAGCACGCTCGTTGTCGGCGCCGCCGTCGCCGGGCAGCGGACCGCGACGCACCTTCATCGCGTGCGCGGTCTGCCACGTGCGGATGATCGTCTCCCCGATCCGCCCCATCGCCTGGGAGTCCGAGCCGATCATCGAGATCGCGCCGAGGTCGTGCAGGACGTCCTCGGCGGCCATCGTCGATGCCCGGATGCGCGACTCGGCGAACGCAAGGTCCTCGGGCACGCGCGGGTTGAGGTGGTGGCAGACGATCAACATGTCCTGGTGCTCGGCCAGCGTGTTGATCGTGTGCGGCCGCGTCGGGTTGGTCGAGGACGGCAGCACGTTGGGGTGCGCGGCGATCGCGATGATGTCGGGCGCATGGCCGCCGCCCGCGCCCTCGGTGTGGTAGGCGTGAATGCCACGGCCGGCGATCGCCGCGAGCGTCGATTCCAGATAGCCGGCCTCGTTGAGCGTATCGGTGTGGATGGCGGTCTGGACCCCCCAGCGTTCACCGGCACTCAGGCACGCGTCGATCGCCGCGGGCGTCGAGCCCCAGTCTTCGTGGAGCTTGAAGCCGGCCGCGCCCGCGAGCACCTGCTCGTCCAGCGATGGGGCCGAGACCGTGTTGCCGCGGCCCAACAACAGGATGTTGACCGGCGCCGTGTCCAGCGCGCGGTGCATCAGCTCCAGCCCGGCGGGCGTGGTGCAGGTCGTCGCCCGCGTCCCCTCGGTCGGCCCGGCGCCACCGCCGACCAGCGTCGTCACGCCCGAGGCCAGCGCCTCGTCGACGAGCGTCGGCGTGATGAAGTGCACGTGGCAGTCGATCGCGCCCGCGGTCAGGATCCGGCCCTCGCCGGCGACGACGTCGGTGCCGGGGCCGATGACGAGGTCGGGATGGACGCCGTCCATGACGTCCGGGTTGCCGGCCTTGCCCAGCGCGACGATCCGCCCGTCGCGGACGCCGACGTCGCACTTGATCACGCCCCAGTGGTCCAAGACCACCACGTTGGTGATGACGAGGTCGGGCGCGCCCTCGGCACGGGTCGCCATCCCCTGCAGCATCGATTCGCGGATCGTCTTGCCGCCGCCGAAGACCGCCTCGTCACCGCCGGCGCAGCGGTCCTCCTCGACCTCGATCCAGAGGTCGGTGTCGGCCAGCCGTACGCGGTCGCCAACCGTCGGGCCGAGCAGCTCGGCGTAGCGCCGTCGATCGACCCAGGTCACCGGCGTGCCACCTGCAGCCCCGGCACGCGCCGCGTGCCGCCCAGCGCGACCAGCGTCACGTCGCACGACCCGCCGGGCTCGAAGCGCACCGAGGTCCCGGCCAGGACGTCGAGCCGGAAGCCGGCCGCCGCCTCGCGATCGAAGGCGAGCGCCGCGTTGACGTCGGCGAAGTGGAAGTGCGAGCCGACCTGGATCGGCCGGTCGCCCGTGTTGAGGACCTCGATCGTGCGGCGCTCACGCCCGGCGCCCAACTCGATCTCGCCCTCGGCGGTGACGACCTCGCCGCAGATCATGGGATCGGGTGATGCAGCGTCACGAGCTTGCGGCCATCGGGGAAGGTCGCCTCGACCTGGACCTCGTCGAGCAGTTCCGGCACCCCCTCCATCACCTCGGCACGACCAAGCACGGCGCGCCCGTCGCCCATCAGCTGCTCGACCGTCGCGTCGCCATCGCGGGCGCGCTCCAGCACCCAGCAGGCCAGCAGCGCGACCGACTCGGGGTGGTTGAGCTTCACGCCACGGGCCCGCCGCTCGCGGGCGACCATGCCGGCGACGCTGAGCAGCAGCTTCTCCTGGTCAGACGGGGTGAGGCGCATCGGCGGCCACTATGGGCACGCGATCGCCGGCCGCGCAAGCGCTTTCACCCCGGGTGGTGGCCGGTCACCCCGCCGCTCACCCCGGGACCACGACCGAGCGACACAACGGTCACCCCAGGAGTCCGACCGACGGTCGGTTCAGCCCGGTCCGATGCCGCGACAGGCTGGTCGCGTTCGCACTTCGCATACCCCTTGGGAGGGACTCCTGATGCACACGGATCACCCGCGGCGCCGCCGAGCGTGGCTGCCCGCACTGACGGCCTGCGTGGTCGCCGCCGGGCTGGCGGCGGGCTGCGGCTCGTCCTCTGACGACTCGACCGATTCCGCCACCGCGGCAAGCTCCGGCTCGTCGTCGGGCACGATCAAGGTCGGCGTCCTGCACTCGCTCAGCGGCACGATGGCGATCAGCGAGGTGTCGGTCAAGGACGCCGAGCTGCTGGCCATCAAGGAGATCAACGCCGCGGGCGGCGTGCTCGGCAAGAAGGTCGATCCGGTCATCGAGGACGGCGCGTCCGACTGGCCGACGTTCGCCGAGAAGGCGCAGAAGCTCATCTCCCAGGACAAGGTCGCGGCCACGTTCGGCGGCTGGACCTCTGCGAGCCGCAAGGCGATGCTGCCGGTCTTCGAGCGCAACAAGGCGCTGCTGTACTACCCGGTTCAGTACGAGGGCCTGGAGTCCTCGCCCTACATCTTCTACTCCGGCGCCACGACCAACCAGCAGATCATCCCGGCGCTGGAGTACCTCAAGAAGGAGAAGGGCACCAAGAAGCTCTTCCTGGTCGGCAGCGACTACGTCTTCCCGCGCACGGCCAACAAGGAGATCAAGGCCTGGGCCAAGGCCAACGGCATGGAGGTCACGGGCGAGGAGTACGCCCCGCTCGGCTCGACGGAGTTCTCCACGATCGTCAACAAGGTGAAGGCGTCGGGCTCCGACGCGGTGTTCAACACGCTCAACGGCGACAGCAACGTGGCGTTCTTCAAGCAGCTCGAAGGCGCGGGCCTGCCGGCCGAGAAGCTGCCGATCGTCTCGGTCTCGATCGCCGAGGACGAGGTCCGCGGCATCGGCGCCGCGAAGGTCAAGGGCCAGATCGTGGCGTGGAACTACTACCAGACCACCCCGGGCGCAGTGAACGAGAAGTTCGTCAAGGCCTACAAGGCGGCCTACGGCGAGGAGCGCGTGACCGACGACCCGATCGAAGCGGCCTACGTGCAGGTCAAGCTCTGGGCCGCGGCCGTCGAGAAGGCCGGCTCGACCGACGTTGAGAAGGTCAAGGCGGCCTCCAAGGGGCTGACGCTCGACGCACCCGAAGGCAAGGTGACCATCAACGGCGAGAACCAGCACATCTCCAAGACGGCCCGCATCGGCGTGATCCAGTCCGACGGGCTGATCAAGACGGTGTGGGAGTCCGACGGGCCGATCGAGCCCGACCCGTACCTCAAGAGCTACCCCTGGGCGAAGGGCCTCTAGGGGCTCAGGCCACCGCACCCGTGGGGCGCCTTCGGGCGCCCC